>PLIX01000266.1 GCA_003140135.1 Gammaproteobacteria bacterium | reverse complement strand
ACTGTGCGAGGAGCTCCTCGCCGAGCTTGCAGCGCTCGCCCGCTCGGTCGCGTTACCGCCGATCGATGTCCTCGATGTGGATGCGGATGCCGAGCTCCTGCGCCGCTACGGTGTGCACGTTCCCGTGCTGCTCCTCGACGGTGAGGTCGTGTGCCGCCACCGGCTCGACGTTCCGGAACTGAAGCGCCTGCTGCGGCTATAATGCGCGCGCGGCAAACGGGGGGGCTCATCCTCGCGGCAGACGCGTGCTCGAGGCTTTGATGCGGCTTATACGCAACTTCGCAATTATCGCTCATGTTGATCACGGCAAATCCACCCTTGCTGACCGCTTCATCCAGATCTGCGGCGGTCTGGCAGCCCGCGAGATGCAGGACCAGGTGCTCGACTCCATGGAGCTTGAGCGTGAGCGAGGCATCACGATCAAGGCGCAAAGCGTCACGCTCTTCTATAAGGCCGCCGACGGAGAGCGCTACCAGCTCAACATGATCGACACGCCGGGGCACGTGGATTTCTCCTATGAAGTTTCCCGTTCGCTTGCGGCCTGCGATGGCGCGCTCCTGGTCGTCGATGCGACGCAGGGGGTGGAGGCGCAGAGCGTGGCCAACTGCAACACCGCCATCGAGCAGGGGCTCGAGGTTCTGCCCGCGATCAACAAGATCGACCTGCCTTCGGCCGAGCCCGAGCGCGTGGCGAAGGAGATCGAGGAGATCATCGGCATCGAGGCGCGCGACGCCATACGCGTGAGCGCGAAGACCGGCCAAGGCGTGCAGGAATTACTGGAGAGGCTGATCGAGCGCATACCCCCTCCCAAGGGGGATCCGGCGGCGCCCTTGCAGGCGCTCATCATCGACTCCTGGTTTGACAACTACATGGGCGTCGTGTCGCTGGTGCGGGTGGTCAACGGCTCGCTGAAACTCGGCGACAAGATTCGCGTGATGTCGACCGGCCGCAGCCACGGGGTTGATCGCCTCGGCCGCTTTACGCCGAAGTCGATACCCGAGCCGCTGCTTGCCACCGGCGACGTCGGCTTCGTCGTCGCCGGCATCAAGGAGATTGACGGCGCGCCGGTGGGCGACACGATCACACTCGAGAATCGGCCGAGCGCACTGCCGCTGCCGGGATTCAAGCAGATCCAGCCGCGCGTGTTCGCGGGCCTGTTTCCGGTTGATGCCGATGACTATGAGAAGTTTCGCGACGCGCTCGCCAAGCTGCGGCTGAACGACTCCGCGCTGCATTACGAGCCGGAGGTTTCCGGCGCCTTGGGCTTCGGCTTTCGCTGCGGCTTTCTGGGACTACTGCACATGGACATCGTGCAGGAGCGGCTCGAGCGCGAATATCAGCTCGCCCTGGTGACGAGCGCGCCGACGGTGGTGTACGAGGTGCTGCACACTAACGGTGAGATCGAACTCATAGACAATCCGGCGAAACTGCCGGTGGTCAACGAGATCGAGGAGATTCGCGAACCCATCATCGTGGCCAATATTCTGGTGCCGCCGGATTATGTCGGGGCCGTCCTCAAGCTCTGCAATGACAAGCGCGGCGCGCAAAAGAAGCTCTTGTACCTTGCGAATCAGGTGTCGCTGCAGTATGAGTTGCCGCTCGCCGAAGTGGTCCTGGATTTCTTTGACCGCCTGAAGTCAGCCAGTCGCGGCTATGCCTCCTTCGACTACGAGTTCAGCCACTTCCGCGCCGCGCCGCTCGTCAAACTTGATATGCTGATCAACGGCGAGCGGGTCGATGCGCTGTCGCTCATCGTGCACCGCGACACCGCCTACCACCGAGGTCGCGAGCTCGTCGACAAGATGCACGAGCTCATCCCGCGGCAGATGTTCGAAGTGGCCGTGCAGGCGGCGATCGGCAGTGCGGTCATCGCGCGCGCCACGGTGAAGGCGCTGCGCAAGAACGTGCTCGCCAAGTGCTACGGCGGAGACATCACGCGCAAGCGGAAGCTCCTCGAGAAGCAGAAAGAGGGTAAGAAGCGCATGAAACAGCTCGGCCGAGTCGAGATCCCGCAAGAGGCCTTCCTTGCCGTGCTGCAGGTAGGGCGAAAATCCTAAGGCGTCAAGGTCTGCCATGTTGATGCAAATTATCGTTGCGTTGAGTTGGCTCGCGTTGCCCGTCGGGCTCGTGTGTCTCATCGATGACTGGTTCCTGCGGCCGCGGCGCCAGATTGCCGCGTTGCCCCAGCCGTCGCGCGATCCGCCGGCCATCGCCTTCGCCTATCACGCGCTGCCCATATTGGTGGCCGCCGCGGTCTTGCGCCTGCTCGTGGCGGAGCGCCTCGACTTTGCCCTGGTACTGTCGCTCATCACGATTCTGACGGGGGCCATCTGGGGCCTCGACGTGCTGTGGCTGCGCGCGCGCCGTGCCGCCGCGGTGCGCGGCGCCGGGCAGGATCCGGCGCTCCTGCCGGAGCCGGCGACGGTGGATTACGCGCGCAGTTTCTTTCCGGTCGCGCTCGTGGTGCTGCTGCTGCGCTCGTTCATCTTCGAGCCGTTCCGCATTCCCTCCGATTCGATGATGCCGACTCTGCTCGACGGCGATTTCATCATCGTGAACAAGTCCATCTACGGTCTGCGCTGGCCCGTATTCAACCGCAAATTCTTCGACATTAAAGCGCCGCAGCGCGGCGACGTGGTGGTGTTTCGCTACCCGCTCGATCCGTCCGTCAATTACATCAAACGCCTGGTGGGCCTGCCCGGCGACCACGTCCAGGTGACGCACGACCGCGTGACCATCAATGGCAAGGCGGTGCCCTTTGACATCGTCGGCCCCTACGACGATGGCTGCTACCTCAATATGCAGCTCGCCGTGGAACACATCGGTGAGCATACGCACCACGCGCTTGTGTGCCCGGTGCCGCTCAATATGACCGCGGAACCGCCGCCGGGGTGCAACCGCAAGAGCTCGCGTGGCTATTTCTGCGCGGCGAATGCGGCCGATGCGCCGGGTCTGGATGCCGACGTCCCCGCGCGCGTGCTGACCGTACCGCCCGGGGAGTACCTCATGATGGGCGACAATCGGGATAACAGCGAGGATGGCCGGGTGTGGGGCTTCGTGCCCGAAGATCATCTGGTCGGCAAAGCGACGCGAATCTGGTTCAATTGGGACTGGGCGCGTTCGGGCGGCCCCATCTGGAGCCGGATCGGGGCCCACATCGACTAATGTCCTCAAACGAGGGAGACGATCATGCACAGCAAACAACGCGGCGTTACGCTCATCGGCTGGATTTTTCTGCTGGTTCCGATTGCCATCCTCGGCTACGCCGGCCTGCGTCTGGCGCCGGTCTATTTGAACTACATGAAGGTTTCGCGCTCGCTGAATCAGACCGCATCCGAGCTGCATGCGGCTGACGCACCCAGCCTCGCCCTCGTTCGCCAGACCCTCGAGAAGCACCTGGACGTCGAGAGCGTGGACTATCCGGGCATCAAGGACTTCGAGATCCGCAGGGACGGATCGGTATGGAACGTGCAGACGACCTATGAGGAGACGGCACCGCTGTTCTCGAATATCTCACTCGTGGTGTCCTTCGATAAGAGCGTCCAGATCCAGTGAAGCCGTGCCGCCGGCCGCGATGAGGGCAGCAGACTGGCCGTGCGGATGGGTGCTGGAAAAGCTCTCCTATGCGCCGCGCGATGCGGGCCTATTCAGCACGGCGCTCACGCATCGCAGCGTATCCGCGGCGAATAATGAGCGCCTCGAGTTCCTGGGCGATGCCGTGCTCAACCTGCTCATCGCCGAACATCTGTACCGCGCTTTTCCGCTGTGTTCCGAAGGGGATCTCAGCCGCCTGCGCTCGCGGCTCGTGAGCGGCGAGTCCCTGGCGCAGGTCGCCTCCGCTCTCGGGCTCGGCGCGGCGCTGCACTTAGGCTCGGGGGAGTTGAAGAGCGGCGGCTTCCGGCGCAAGTCGATTCTGGCGGATGCACTGGAGGCGCTGTGCGGGGCGATATTCCTCGACGGCGGCCTGGAAGCTGCGCGGCAGGCGGTCGAGGCGCTCTTTGCCGCGCGCATCGCGGCCCTGCCGGAACCCGCCACCTTGAAGGACGCGAAGACGCGCCTGCAGGAGTATCTGCAATCGCGGGGCCTGCCGCTGCCGTCCTATGTCATGGAACGCGTCGAGGGGGAGGCGCACGCGCATACCTTTTGGGTGCGCTGCGAAGTCGCCGCGCTCGCGCGGCGCGCGCAAGGCAGCGGTTCGACCCGCCGCAGCGCCGAGCAGGAGGCCGCCGAGCGCGTGCTGGGCGAACTCGAAGCGCCGCTCGATGTGGCGCCAGGGTGAGCGGCGAGGCCCCAGCGGGCGCTTTTCGCAGCGGCTTTGCCGCGCTCGTCGGCCGGCCCAACGTCGGCAAATCCACGCTGCTCAACGCGCTCACCGGCGCAAAAGTTTTGGTCGAGGACAAACTGTTCGCCACGCTCGACCCGACGACGCGGCGGCTGAAATTGCCGACCAACCAGAATGTTTTGCTCACGGACACGGTGGGTTTCATCAAAAAATTGCCGCACGGACTCGTCGAGGCGTTCAAGGCGACGCTCGAGGAGGTGGTGGTCGAGATCGCGGCCACGCGGATCACCGAGCGCGGGGAGACTCGCGCCGACGATCGGGTGACGGAGGCCGCGATGGAGGACCG
>PLIX01000163.1 GCA_003140135.1 Gammaproteobacteria bacterium | reverse complement strand
ACGACGAAGATGTTCTCGCCCGAACCTTCGGCGACGTCGCCGCGGTCGTTGCGCAGGATTGTCTCATCGAAGCCGCGTTTGTGCGCTTCGGCCAAGGCTCGGATCGAATTCGTATAGTGCCCGCCGGCCTTCACGGTCGACGGAAGCGACCGCGACGGCGTTTTCATGAACGGCGAGATCGTCGCGCTGAGCTTCGCGACGCCGCCGACGAACAGGCCCTCGAACGGCAGCACGGCGATGAGCACATGCGCCGCGCACTCGCGGCCGGGGTTGAGGCGAACGGTCTCGCCGCCGAAGAAGACCAGCGGGCGGACATAGGCGGCGTCACGTCCGCTGGCACGCACCGTGTCGATGATCGCCTTCGAGAGCGCGTCGGCGTCATAGGGAAGTTCCATGCCGTACGCCTGCGCGCCGGTGACGAGCCGGTCGACGTGCTCGCGCAGACGGAAGATCGCCGGTCCGCGCGGGGTCGGATAGACGCGGATCCCCTCGAACACCGACGAGCCGTAGTGCAGCGCATGCGAGAGCACGTGCACCGTGGCCTTCTCCCAGGGCACGAGCTTGCCGTTGAACCAGATGAACTGAGTAGCCGGGATGGGCATGGGGACTCCTCGAAAAGGCCTACACCGCGGCCGGCTGCACGCGTGCGCCGCCCGCGCGCTCTTCGCGCGAGCGCAAGCTCGTCTGCGAAAGCTCGATGCGGTTCAGCACCTCCAGAAACGCCATGGTGCTCGATTCCACGATATTGGTGCTGACGCTCGAACCGCGATAGCTGCGCTCATTGTATTCCACATAGACGATGGCCTCGCCCTGCGCATCTTCGCCGACCGATACGCTGCGCAACTCGAACTTGCGCAATGAAGCCTCGATGCCGGTTGCCGCCTCGATGGCCTTAAAGGCGGCATCCACCGGACCATCCCCGCGCGCCGAGCGTTCGACCACGCGCCCGTCGGCGTGCTGCAGACGCACATGCGCCTCGGCGGGCGCGGCGCTGTCCGCCACGGTCCGCAAGCCAAGCAAGCTCCAGGGGCCCGCGGCGTGGCCTTCCGCGCGCAGCACCAGCGCCTCGATGTCGCCGTCAAAGAGCTCCTTCTTCTTATCCGCGAGCGCTTTGAACTCCTCGAACACCCGGTTGAACTCGAGCTCATCGAGCGCGAATCCGAGCTCCTGCACACGCTCGCGAAACGCATGCCGGCCGCTGTGCTTGCCGAGCACCAGATGACTGCGGGTGAGACCGACGTCCTCGGGGCGCATGATCTCGTAGGTCGAGTGGTGCTTGAGCATGCCGTGCTGATGGATCCCGGATTCATGCGCAAAGGCGTTTTCGCCCACGACCGCCTTGTTGCGCGGGATGGGCTGCCCGGTGATGCTCGACACGAGCCGCGAGGTCGGATACAGCTTGGTCGTCTGCACCCGATTGCTCACGTTGAAGAAGGTGGCGCGCGTCTTGAGCGCCATCACGACCTCCTCGAGGGAACAGTTGCCGGCACGCTCGCCGATGCCGTTGATCGTGCACTCGATCTGCCGCGCGCCGGCGACGACCGCCGTCAGACTGTTGGCCACCGCCATCCCCAAATCGTCGTGGCAATGCACCGAGAGGACGGCGCGCTCGATGCCGCGCACGTTCTTGCGCAGATACCGAAAGAGCTCCGCGAACTCATCCGGCACCGTGTAGCCGACCGTATCGGGAATGTTGACCGTGGTCGCGCCCGCATCGATCACCGCCTCGACCACTTGCGCCAGAAACTCGAGCTCCGTGCGCGAGGCATCCTCCGGGGAGAACTCGACGTCCGCGCACAGATCGCGCGCGATGCGCACCGCGTCCACCGCGAGGCGCAGGATCTCATCCTGCGCCATGTTGAGCTTGTGCTGCCGGTGGATCGCGCTCGTCGCGAGAAACACGTGCAGGCGGTGGCGCGGCGCCTCGCGCAGTGCCTGCGCGGCGAGCTCAATATCCTCGCGGTTGCAGCGCGCCAGAGCGCAGATGACTGCGCCTTGCACCTCGCGCGCCACCGCATTGACGCTCTCCCAGTCGCCGCGCGAGGCCGCCGGAAATCCCGCCTCGATGACGTCGACGCCGAGCTCCGCGAGCGCGCGTGCCACGCGCAGCTTCTCGGCGCGCGCCATGCTGCATCCCGGGGACTGCTCGCCATCGCGCAAGGTGGTGTCGAAAATGATCACGGGTTCGGGCGCGGTCAGCATGTGCATATCCTCAATCGAAAGCCTTCAGGCGCCACGTGCGCCGTATTCCATGTCCGCAAGCTGCGCAGCGAGGACTGCACTGCGCTCCGCGTGCGGCAGCAGTTCGCCGTGCAGGATTCTCGAGAGCTGTTGGGAGGTGATATTGCCGCCGGAGAGCACGATGCCGACGCGCTCGCCGGCGATGCGCCGGCGCATGTGCATGGCACCCGCCAGCGCCGCAGCACCGGCGCCCTCCGCCATTTGATGCAGGGTCTCGGCGAAGCAGCGGATCGCATCGGCGAGCTGCGCCTCGCTCACCTCAACAATGTCGTCGAGAACTTCGCGCAGGATCGCGACGGTGTCGGGCGCGGGCACGCGCGCGGCCAGCCCATCGGCCAGAGTTTCGCCGACCGGATATTCGCGCAGCTCGCCGCTGTGCCAGGCGCGCGCGAGCGCGGGCGCCGCGGCGGCCTGCACGCCAATCAGGCGCGTATGCGGCGAGAGCGCGTTGTAGACGAGGCCCATGCCCGCCGCAAGACTTCCGCCGCCGACCGGGATGAAGAGCACATCGAGCGGCTGCGCAATCTGATCGAGCATCTCGAGCGCGACCGTCGCGTAGCCCGCCATAAGCTTGGGCTCGCGCGACGGATGCACCGCGATCATCCCGGTCTGCCCTGCGTACTCGAGCGCGGCCGCCCAGGCGGCATCGAAGTCCTCGCCCACCGCGCTCACCGTCGCGCCGAGCGCGCTGATGGCAGCGTTCTTGTCGGGATTATTGCCCGCCGGAACAAACACCGCACAGCGCACGCCGTGGCGCTGCGCCGCGCAGGCGAGCGACTGTCCATGGTTGCCGCGGGTTGCGGTCACGAGCCCGCGCGCGCGCTGCTCGGGGGTCATTGAGGCGAGCAGATGCAAACCGCCGCGCAGCTTGAACGAGCCGAGCGGCACAGTGTTCTCAAGCTTCACATGCATCTCGGCACCCAGTCGCTGCGAGAGCAGGGGATGGGTCACGAGCGGCGTCGGTGTCAGCGACTTTGCGAGCAGGCGCCGCGCGGCGACGATGTCGTCGAAATGCACGCCGCCCACACACCGATCGGTCATCGGCGTCTGCTCGCTCACTTGCATCTCAATGGGCATGGCGTGCGGCTCCTGCTGTTAGGCGCGGCGCGCGTTGAGCCAGGGCATGCGCGCGCGCAGCGCGGCGCCGACCTTCTCGACCGGATGCTTGAGATCCTGCTTGAGCATGCGCCGGAACTTGCGCCCGCCGGAGGCGCTCTCCGCGATCCATTGGCGCGCGAATTTGCCGTTCTGCACTTCCTTAAGCACCTTCTTCATTTCCTTCTTCACGCTGGCGTTCACAATCCGCGGGCCGCGCGTCAAGTCGCCGTACTTGGCGGTGTCGCTGATGAACTCGTGCATCTTCTTGAGGCCGCCTTCATGCAGCAGATCGACGATCAGCTTCAGCTCGTGCATGCATTCATAGTAGGCAACCTCGGGCTGATAGCCCGCCTCGACCAGAGTCTCGAAGCCGCGCACGACAAGTTCGGTTGCGCCCCCGCACAGCACCGCCTGCTCACCGAAGAGGTCGGTCTCGGTTTCCTCTGCAAAGGTCGTGTCGAGCACGCCGCCGCGCGTGCCGCCGATGCCATGCGCATAGGCGAGGGCGCGGGCACGGGCGTGTCCGCTCGCATTCTGCGACACCGCGAGCAAGCAGGGCACGCCGCGGCCTTGCTGGTATTGGCGACGCACCAGATCCCCCGGACCTTTGGGCGCAATCAATACGACGTCGAGGTCCTTGCGCGGACGGATCTGCTTGAAGTGGATGTTGAAGCCGTGGGCAAAGAGTAGCGTTGCGCCCTTCTTGAGAGCGGCGGCGACCTCGAGGTACAGCGCCTTCTGCACCACATCGGGCACCAGCATGGCAACGAGGTCCGCACCGCTCACCGCCGCCGCAGGTGGGGCGACCGCGAGCCCCTCGCGGCGCGCCTTCTTCCAGCTCTTGCCGTTCTTGCGCACTCCGACGACGACATCGAAGCCGCTGTCTTTGAGGTTGAGCGCATGCGCCCGGCCCTGACTGCCATAGCCGAGCACGGCGATCCGTGCGCCCTTCAGAGCTTTGCGGTCGACATCTTTCTGACCGTACAGTCGCATCGTCACACTCCCAGTGGCCTTCCTGTCAAACGTGCGCGGCTGCGCGCGGCGCAGACGAGCAAAAAAAACCCCGCAGCGGCTCGATGGCCGGTGCGGGGTTTGTTGTTTTCTCGCGTCTGCCTGATCAGGCGTTTGCGAGTGCCCCGCGCCGGCCGCTCCTAATAAGGAGCGCCCCGAGGAACAGCGCAAGCAGGACGATGCCGACGAGCCCGGAGGCTTCCGGAGTGTGCGGAACAAGTTCGTTGCTTGCGTCGAATGGCACGGCTACGCGGGATCCAAAATCCGAAACTCACCCGATGTCATCACAACCGGCGCACCCTTGTCAAATAGGAGCGTAGGGGCCCGCCCGCGCCGCGAATTCGTTAGACTTTCGCTACCTGCCCCTTGAGCCTCACCGCGTGCACGCCGAGAAGCCGTCGCTCCCGCCGGCGCAGAATCTCACCCCGCCCGGGACCCACGGCATCGCGCCGCGCGATCTTGCCCTGCTGCTCGGGATCAACCTCATCTGGGGCGTGAATCTCGTCGTCAGCAAGGTCGGCTTGGCGCAGATTCCTTCGATCCTGTTTACCTTGTTGCGGTTCTTGATTCTGGCCGTGGTGCTCGTGCCGTGGTTGCGTGTGCAGCGCGGGCAGATGAGTGCGCTCGTCGTGGCGGCGGTGTTCACCGGCGCGTTGCAGTTTGCGTTGTACTTCTGGGGCCTGGGTATTTCCACCAACGTCGCTGCGGTTGCGATCGCAAGCCAGCTGAGCGTGCCGTTCGCTACACTCCTGTCCGTCGCGCTCCTCGGAGAAGTGGTGCACTGGCGACGCTGGAGCGGCATCGGGCTCTCGTTCGCGGGCGTGCTCGTCATGGGCTTTGACCCGAGCGTCGCCTCGCAGTGGCAAAGCCTGTCGCTCGTCATCGGCGGCGCCTTCGTCGGCTGCGTGGGACTGATTGGGATCAAGAAGCTCCACGGCTTTCAACCCCTGGAACTGCAGGCCTGGATCGCGTGGCTCAGCTTGCCCGTCCTCCTCGTGCTGTCGCTCGAGTTCGAGCGGCCGGATGTGAGTGCGCTCGCGCACGTCTCGATAGGCGCCTGGGCGGCGCTCGCCTTCACGGCGCTCGCCGCAAGCCTCGTCGCCCACACGGGATATTTCTATCTCGTGCAGCGCTACCCGGTCACCAGCGTGGCTCCGATCACGACGCTCTCACCGGTGTTTTCAGTGCTCTTGAGCGTCATACTGCTCGGCGAAGTCCTCTCCAAACGGCTGGTCTTCGGCGGCGTGATCACCCTCGCCGGCGTCGTCATCATCACACTGCGCGAGCGGCGCATCGTCGATACGGGAAGTTGAGGTTGCGGATGGTAGTCTCGGCTACCTCGTGGGATTGCATGACATGAGCGCAAAAAAAGCGGCAGATATCCGGCAGCACTCGCGCCTGGTCGTTGACGGCCTGAAGCAGACCGCCGCGCGCGCGATGCTGCGCGCGGTGGGCTTCGGCGACGCCGATTTCGGCAAGCCGCAGATCGGCGTCGCCTCCACCTGGGCGCGCCTTACACCCTGCAACATGCACATCCGCGAACTTGCCGAAGAAACCGTGGCGGGCGTGGACGGGGCCGGGGGGAAGAGCGTGCTCTTCAATACCATTACCGTCTCCGACGGCATCTCCATGGGGTCGCCGGGGATGCGCTACTCGCTCGTGTCGCGCGAAGTGATCGCCGATTCGATCGAGACCGTGGTCGCGGCCGAGGGCTTCGACGGCGTGGTTGCCATTGGCGGTTGCGACAAGAACATGCCCGGGTGTGCCATGGCCATCGCGCGCCTCAACCGGCCGGGCGTGTTTGTCTACGGCGGCACCATCCGGCCGGGCGCCGGCCGTCGCGATATCGTCACGGTATTCGAAGCCATCGGTGCTCGGGCGGCCGGCCAGATCAATGATGCCCAGCTGCGCGAGGTCGAGCTTACCGCGATCCCGGGCGCGGGCAGCTGCGGGGGGATGTACACCGCGAATACCATGGCCTCCGCCATCGAGGCGCTGGGGCTGTCGCTGCCGAACAGCTCCGCCCAGGAAGCGGTCGGTGAAGCCAAGCGCCGCGACTGCCGCCGCGCCGGCGAGGCCGTCATGCATCTACTCGAGGCGGGGATCCGCCCGGCGGACATCCTGACGCGCAAGGCCTTCGAGAACGCCATCACGGTGACGATTGCGCTCAGTGGCTCAACCAACGCCGTATTGCATCTCTTGGCGATCGCGCGCGACGCGCGGGTCAAGCTGCGCCTGGACGATTTCACGCGGATCGGGCGGCGCGTGCCGGTGCTCGCCGACGTGCGCCCGAGCGGGCGCTATCTGATGTCGGAGCTGATTGGCATCGGTGGCATTCAGCCGCTGATGAAGCTTCTTCTGGATGGCGGCTACCTGCACGGTGAGTGCATGACCGTCACCGGGAGAACCCTGGCGGATAATCTCGCGGACGTCGCACCTTATCCGGCAGGGCAGGACATCATCAGACCCCTCACTCACCCTTTGAAAAAGGACAGTCACCTCGTCGTGCTGTACGGCAACCTCGCCCCCGAGGGAGCGGTTGCGAAGATCACCGGTCAAGAGGGCCTGGCGTTCAGCGGTCCTGCCCGCGTGTTCGACGGCGAAGAGCGCGCGACCGCGGCGATTCTTGGAGGGGCCGTGCGCGCGGGCGACGTCGTCGTGATCCGCTATGAGGGTCCCAAGGGCGGCCCCGGAATGCGCGAGATGTTGAGTCCCACGGGCGCGCTCGTCGGCCGCGGCCTGGGCGACAAGGTGGCTCTCATTACGGACGGCCGTTTCTCCGGCGGCAGTCACGGCTTTGTGGTTGGACATATTGCCCCGGAGGCCGCCGTCGCCGGCCCGATCGCGCTGCTGCGTGCCGGGGATCGCGTCAGCATTGACGCCACGCGCCGCACTCTCCAGGTCGGACTCACCCCTGCAGAGCTCAAGCGCCGGCGTGCGGCGTGGAAGCCGCGCAGGGCCTACGCGACGGCGGGGGTGCTCGCAAAATATGCGCGACTCGTCGGCAGCGCATCCTTCGGCGCCGTGACCGGCGACTTCGAGTGAGGCGCTCGACGCGCGCGGAAGTTGTCAGTGCGAGTAGCAGAGGTTACAGTTCACGCACATCTGTCGTGCCGGCACTCCGCAGTGGCCGCGCCCGCCGGAATGAAATGAGCCAGGGGCAAAACGAAGGCGCGCGCCAACCGCAGGGCAGTGCCACTAGAAAATGGTCCGAGCCTGGGTACGTCCGCACCCGGTCTTGGTAATCCGGATACATTATTTCGTAACGTTAACAATGGCCGCCTACGCACAAGACACCGCGTTCATCTCCCGTCGAGCCATCGTTCTGGTCGTCATTATTCTCCTGCACGTGTTGCTCGCGTACGGGCTTGCGACGGGACTTGCGCGCCGAGCGATGGAAATCATCGCACCGCCAATCCAGACGACCATCGTCGAAGAAGTGCAGCAGCACGATTTGCCGCCGCCCCCGCCGCCGCCCGAATTCGAGCGTCCGCCGGTCGAAGTCCCGCCGCCGGATATCAACATCGATATTCCGGCCGAGCCGACGCAGTCCACCGCGATCACGGATGTGACCGACAAGCACGTGGCGGCGCCGCCGCCCGCGGCGCATGTGGCCACCCGCACGGCCCCGAGCACCGGCAAGAACTTCCCGAACAGCGCCGACTACTACCCGCCGGCATCCATGCGCCTGGGTGAAGAGGGTTCCGCGGCGCTGCACGTGTGTGTCGGCCCGAACGGGAAGACCTCCGAGGAGCCCACCGTCATCAAAACCTCGGGCAGTTCACGACTCGATGAGGGCGCGGTCAGGCTTGCCAAAGCAGGGCACTACAACCCCGGCACTGAGGACGGCAAGCCCATCAATGCATGCTTTAATGTCTCCATCAAATTTCAGCTAAAAAATTGATCATTGCCGGGCTTGCCCGGCTTCCCATCAGACCGAGGATAATATGGAAACGCACGCTAACGCAGTCACTGTCGACAACCCCTACGGTCTGGGCGCTCTGTGGGCGTCTGGCGACCCCATCGCGCGCGGGGTGCTCATCATCTTGCTGCTGATGTCGCTGATTTCGTGGTACATCATCCTCACTAAGCTCTGGGATCAGCGCAAGCTCCGGCGCGCCTCCCGGGTCGTCGAGAAGCAGTTCTGGACTGCGCCCTCGCTCAAGGACGGCGTGGAGCGGCTGCCCAAGAACGATGATTTCCGCGGCATTGCCGAAGACGGCCTGCGCGCCGCGTCGCACCACGACGGGCGCCTCACCGACCGCATCGATCTGCACGAGTGGATCACGATGTCGCTGCAACGCTCAGTCGAGCAGGTCAACGGCAAACTGCAGGGCGGCTTGTCGTTTCTCGCGACCGTCGGCTCCGTGTCGCCCTTCGTGGGACTCTTCGGCACCGTCTGGGGCATCCTGAACGCCCTGGTGTCGATCGGCATCGCAGGCCAAGCCAGCATTGATCGTGTCGCAGGTCCCGTCGGCGAGGCGCTCATCATGACCGCGCTTGGGCTTGCGGTCGCGGTGCCGGCGGTCATGGGCTACAACTGGCTCCTAAGCCGCAACCGCTCCTTGCAGGAAGCGCTGCGCAACTTCGCATCCGATCTGCATGCTTACCTCGTCGGCGGCGCGCGTGTCGGCGGCAATGACATGGGCGGTACGCGTCCTGCGGCGGCACCGGCCGCTGCGCTGCGCAAGTAGAGCGCGCGGATCCCTGGCGCGCGCGATTCGCGGCAACGTAGCGAAGAGGAAAGTTCACCATGTCGATGAACGTAGGTTCCCCGGACGCGGACGGCCCGTCGGTGATGGCGACGATCAACACGACGCCGCTCGTGGACGTCATGCTCGTGCTGCTCATCATCTTCCTCATCACGATCCCGGTCATCACGAAAACGGTCAAGGTTGACCTGCCGCGGGCGGTCAACATTCCAACCACGACCAAGCCGGAAAACATCACGATCGCGGTCGGGAAAACCGGCACCATTTACTGGAACGACAAGCAAGTCGGGACGTTGACCGACTTGATCAACCAGGTGAAGGCGACCGCGGTGCGCAAGCCGCAGCCGGAGATCCATATTCGCGCCGATAAAGAGGCGCGCTTTGAATTCGTGGGACGCGTGATCTACGCGATTCAGCGCGGCGGCGTCGTGAAGGTCGGCTTCCTGACAGAGCCGGATCACGGCATACGCGGTTCGCGCTAGAGCGGGAGGATTTAAGCCATGGCTATGAGTATGGGCAACGAATCCGGTGCCCCGATGTGCGACATCAACACGACGCCGCTGATCGACGTCATGCTGGTGTTGCTCGTCACCTTGATTGTCACGCTGCCGATCATGACGCACGCGGTGAAACTCGATATGCCGCAGACCAACCAACCGCCGCCGCCGCCGGATCAGCGCCCTGAGGTCATTGATCTGGAGATTGATTTCGACGGCACGATCGTGTGGAACGGCACGGTGGTGCCGAACATCGAGACTCTGGAAGGCTTCTTCCGCACCGAGTCGGCCAAGGATCCGCAGCCGGAGATTCATCTTCGGCCCGATCGCCGGGCCCTCTACGACACGGTGGCGCGAGTCATGGCGGCGGCGCAGCGCAACCGCATGAAGAGAATCGGTTTCGTCAACACCGGCGAATTCAAGGAATGAGCCCGGACGCGTGCCAGGCATCATGAGGCCCGTAGCGAAGCGGCTTGCCGCCGTGCTGGTGAGCGCAGCGTTCCTGATGGCTGCGAGCCTGATTCCCATCGCGACCGCCGCGGCGGCGGATAAGTCCGACGCTACGCCGAAGTTGAGCGCGGCTGCGAGCAAAACCCTGAAAACCGCGCAGGATGCGCTCGAGGCTAAGGACTATCCCGCGGCGCTGACGGCCCTCAAAGCGACGCAGGACCTGCCCAACAAGAGCGAGTACGACGAGTTCACGATGAACCAGATGTACTTGTTCTACTACTCGCGCACCAATGACATGGCGGATGCCGAAAAGGTGCTCGAAGCTCTGGTCACCTCGCGCTACCTCGAGAAGGCGGACCTGCAACCTCGGCTGCGCATGCTCGCGCAGCTCAATTACCAGGCGAAGGATTACGACAAGGCCATCCAATACGCCGAGCGCGACACCAAGGAGGGCGACACCAACGATGATGTCTATACCATCATCGATCAGTCGTACTATTTGAAGGACGACTACCCGGGCGCGCTGAAGTCGATCAATGCGCACCTGGACTTCGCCGCCAAGAGCGGGCATCCGCCGGGCGAGAACCTGCTGAAGCTTGAGTTGAGTACCTGCATCAAGCTCAATGATGCCAACTGCACCGCGCAGGCCCTCGACCAGCGTATCGCGGCGTTTCCAACGCCGGACAATTGGCGCGAGGTCCTCTACACCATCATTCAGACGCCCGGGCAGAGCGATCCGTTCCTGCTGCACGTGTACCGCCTGACCTTCGACCTCGACCTTTTGAAGGGACCCGAGGACTACATTGAAATGGCGACGCTCGCCAATGACCAGGGCTCCCCGGGCGAGGCGCAACGGGTGCTCGAGTCGGGCAAACAGAAGAACGTCTTCGTGACCCCAGCCGTCAAGGCGCACAGCACGCAGCTGCTCGAGTCGGTCAAGAACAAGGTGGCGGCCGACCAGGCGTCGCTGCCGAAGATCGCCGCCGACGCGGCTGCCGCCAAGACCGGCACCAAGGACGTCGCGCTCGGACTGGCGTACTTGAGCTACCAGCAATACGACAAGGCGGCGGAAGCCCTGACGAACGGCCTCGCCAAGGGCGGCCTGAAGAGCGAGGCGGACGCACGGCTCATGCTCGGGGTTGCGCAATTGCATGCCGGCAAGAAGGATGACGCGCAGAAGACCTTTGAACAGGTGAAGGGCGATCCCAAGCTTGAGCGCATGGCGCGCCTGTGGGAAGTGCGGGCGCGACAGGCGTAGCGCGAGCCGCAGGGCTCGATTATTTTCTAGGAGAATGGATCCATGTCGATCAAGGCCGGCGAGCGCATGCCTTCGGGCACTTTTAAGACCATGGGAGCGGATGGCCCGAAGGATTTGAAGAGCGACGAGCTCTTTCGCGGCAAGAAAGTGGTCCTGTTTTCCGTCCCGGGCGCATTCACTCCGACCTGCGACGCGAAGCATCTGCCGGGTTTCGTGACGCTCGCCGATCAACTCAAGGCGAAGGGCGTCGACACCGTCGCCTGCATGTCCGTCAACGATGTATTCGTGATGAACGCCTGGGGCAAGGCCTCAGGGGTCGCTGGCAAAGTGCTCATGCTGGCGGACGGCAACGGCGACTATGCGCGTGCCCTCGGACTTGAGCTCGATGGCCGGGATTTTGGCCTCGGCATGCGTGGCCAGCGTTTCGCGATCATCGTCAAAGACGGCGTCGCCGAGCGCGTGAACATCGAGGCGCCGCGCGAGTTCAAGGTTTCCTCCGCCGAGCACCTGCTCAGTCAGCTTTGAGCGCGCGGCTGCCCGCCACCAGGCGCTTTAGCTCCGGGACGATTTGAAAGAGATCGCCGACCAGGCCAAAGTCGGCGATCTCGAAGATCGGCGCCTCGGCGTCCTTGTTGATGGCGACGATGGTGCGCGCATCCTTGATGCCGGTCAGATGCTGGATGGCGCCGGAGATGCCGATCGCGATATAGAGTTCCGGCGCGATGATCTTCCCGGTCTGTCCCACCTGCATGTCATTGGCGGCAAAGCCCGCATCGACCGCGGCGCGCGACGCGCCGACCGCAGCGCCGAGCTCATCGGCGAGCTCATAGAGGATCTTGAAATTCTCGGCGCTGCCCAGCGCCCGGCCTCCGGAGATGACGCGCGTCGCTGACTGCAGATCCGGGCGGTCGGCCTTGGCTGCGGCGCGCGCAACGAAGCGCGTGTGAGCGGGCAGGGTGGCGGCGGGCGTGACGGCTTGCACGGTCGCGGCGCCACCGCCGCCTGCGGCCTCGAAGGACGCGGTGCGCACGGTGCCGACGAGCTTGGCGCCCGGCGCGCACTCGACGGTCACGATCGCATTGCCCGCATAGGTGGGGCGGCGGAAATGGGTGGCATCCACCACCGCCATGATGTTGCTCACCTGCGCGCAGTCGAGAAGCGCTGCGATGCGCGGCATCAGATCCTTGCCGAAGGTCGTCGACGGTCCCAGGAGGTGCGTGTAGTCGGCCGCGAGCGCGACGATCTGCGGCGCGAGCAGCGCCGCGAGCGGCTGGGCGTTGGCGGGGTTTTCCAGCTTCAGCACCCGGGCGACCCCTGCCAGGGCTGCGGCCTGCGCGGCGACCGCGGTTGCATCGGCCGCGCATACTGCGATCGTGATGTTCGCATCCGGCAGGCCGCGCGCGCAGGTGACGCACTTGGCGGTGGCGGGGTTTAACTTTGCGCCGTCGTGCTCGGCAATGATCAGAACCTGCGTCATCAGATGACTCCGCGCTTGCGCAGCGCGCCGACGAGTTCGGCCGCGTCTTTGACCAGCACGCCCTTCTGCCGCTGCGAGGGCGCCTCGAACCGTACCAGTTTCACCTGCGCCCGCGGCTCGACGCCGAGCTCGGCGAGGGTGAGCGTATCGAGCGGCTTCTTCTTCGCCTTCATGATGTCCGGCAGCTTCACGTAGCGCGGCTCATTCAGGCGCAGGTCCGTCGTAATGACCGCCGGCAGATCCACCTCGATCGTTTCCAATCCCGCATCGACCTCGCGTGTGACCTTCGCCGTGCTGGCCGCCAGTTCGATCTTGGATGCGAAGGTCGCCTGCGGTCGATTCCACAGCGCCGCGAGCATCGGCCCCGTCTGGCTGTTGTCATCATCAATCGCCTGCTTGCCGAGGATCACGAGGAACGGCTCCTCGCGCGCAATCAGCTTCAGAAACACCTGCGCCGCCGTCAGCGGCTCGACCGCCGTGTCGCTGCGCACCAGGAGCGCCCGATCCGCTCCCATGGCCAGCGCCGTGCGCAGCTGCTGCTGAGCATCGGCGATGCCGATGCTGACGACGACCACCTCGTCGGCCGCGCCGCGCTCCTTGATGCGCAGCGCCTCCTCGAGCGCTATTTCATCAAACGGGTTGATCGCCATCTTCACCCCGTCCGTCATCACGCCCGTGCCATCGGGGTTCACGCGGATACGCACGTTGGCGTCCACGACACGTTTGATGCCTACCAGAATGCGCTTCATCGACAGTCCTGTTCGCCCGGTTCAGGAGCGCAAGTGTACACTGCGGGCGCGCCCGTCGACCCCCGCGGCGCCGCCGACGCTAAGGAGATGACGCTCGAATGCTCGCGTACGCCGCGCGTCGCTTGGCCGCAATACCGCCCACTCTCTTCATCATCGTCACACTCGCGTTCGTCGTCGTGCGCGCAGCTCCGGGCGGCCCCTTTGATGCCGAGCAGTCTCTGCCGCCGCAGGTCAAGGCAAACCTCGAGCGCGCCTATGGTCTGGATCAGCCGTTTCTCGTGCAGTATGTGCACTACCTGCGCGCGATCGCGCATGGAGACTTCGGGCCCTCGTTGAAGTACCGCGACTTAAGCGTCGGTGCGTTGATCGCGCAGGGCCTGCCGGTGAGCCTCACACTGGGTCTTGCGGCGCTCAGCGTCGCTCTCGCGTTGGGCGTGCCGCTTGGTATCTGGGCGGCGCTGCGCCGCGGCCGAGCCGTCGACCATGGAATTATGGGCCTGGCAGTGCTCGGCCTCGTCTTGCCGAGTTTCGTTACGGGACCGTTCCTGGCGCTCGTGTTTGGCTTGGGCCTGCGCTGGTTGCCCGTTGCCGGATGGCAGGACGGCAATCCCTACTATCTCGTTCTACCCGTCATTACGCTGTCGCTGCCGCTCGTGGCCTATATCGCGCGTCTCATTCGCAGCAGCTTGCTGGAGGTGCTGCAGAGCGACTTCATCCGCGCGGCGCAGGCGCGGGGCCTGGGAAGGCGACGCGTCATCCTCCGCCATGCGCTGCCGCCGGCGCTGCTGCCGGTCGTGAGCTACTTGGGTCCCGCCACGGCATTTGTCGTCACCGGATCTCTCGTCGTTGAAACCGTGTTCGGGCTGCCGGGAACCGGGCGCTTTCTGGTCGAGGGGGCGATCAATCGCGACTACACGCTCGTCATGGGCATGGTCATCGTGTACGGGCTCATCACGCTCACCTGCAATCTTGCCGCCGACCTCGTCTATGGCTGGCTCGACCCACGGGTTGGTCATGCCTCCTGAGGGCGGCCCTGGGGCGGGAGGCTTCTGGAGGCAGGCGTGGCGGCGTCTGCGCCGCAAGCGCCTCGCGCTCTGCGCCGGCGGCGTCATCGCATTGATCGCGCTCGTCGCGTTCGCGGGCCCGCATCTGTCGGGCATTCGCTACGACAGCCTCGACTGGGACGCCATCGCCATCCCGCCGCAGTTCGGCGGCGCGCACTGGCTCGGCACGGATCGGCTCGGGCGCGACCTATTCGTGCGCACGGTGTACGGCGTGCGTATTTCGCTCGTGATTGGTCTCCTCGCGAGCGCCGTGAGCCTCATCATCGGCGTCGTCTGGGGCATGGTTGCCGGCTACAGCGGCGGCCGCACCGACGAGTTCATGATGCGCGCGGTCGACGTCCTGTACTCGCTGCCGTATCTCTTCATTGTCATCATCCTGACGACGCTCTTTGAGCGCGGCAGCCTCGTCGTGCTGTTCGTCGCGATCGGCGCCGTCGGCTGGCTCACCATCGCGCGCATCGTACGCGGCCAGACGCTCGTCCTCGCGCGCGCCGAGTTCGTCGAGGCAGCGCGCGTCATCGGTGTCGGACCTGCGGCGATGCTGTGGCGTCACATCGTGCCCAACTTGAGCGGCACCATCGTCGCCTATGCGACGCTCGCCATCCCGCAGATGATTCTGTTTGAGAGTTTCCTGAGCTTCTTGGGCCTGGGCGTGCAGGAGCCGCTGCCGAGCCTGGGCAATCTCATCAATGACGGCGCGCGCGAGATGCAATCGGCCGCCTGGATGCTGCTCGTGCCGGCGGGCTTTCTGGTCGTGCTGCTGTTGTGCTTCAGCATCGTCGGGGACGCGCTGCGCGATGCGCTCGACCCTCGCGAAGGCTCATCATGAGCACACCGCCGGTTCTGGAGGTCGAGAATCTCAACGTGCGCTTCGTAAACGCGCAGCAGAACATGAACTGCGTCAGTGATTTCTCGCTGAGTGTCGCCCGCGGCGAATGCGTCGGCGTCGTGGGCGAGTCGGGCGCGGGCAAGAGCCAGGCCTTCCTTGCCATCATGGGATTGCTCGCGCCCGGCGGCACTGCGAGCGGCCGCGCCCGCTTCGAATCCCACGAGCTCATCGGCGCATCACACGCAACCCTCGATGGCATCCGCGGCGCGCGCCTGACCATGATTTTCCAAAACCCCGTGACCTCGCTCACGCCGCATCTGCGCGTGGGCGATCAGGTCGCCGAGCTCTTCGTCAAACACTCAGGCCTCTCCTGGCGCGCGGCGCGCGCGCGCGCGCTCGAGACGCTCGCACGGGTGCACCTGCCCGAACCCGAGCGCCGCGCCCGCCAGTACCCGCACGAGCTGTCGGGCGGCATGCGCCAGCGGGTGATGATCGCAACCGCGCTCGCCTGCGATCCTGCGCTCGTCATCGCCGATGAGCCGACGACGGCGCTCGACGTCACGATCCAGGCGCAGATCCTCGCGCTCCTGAGTGAACTTAAGAGTGCGCAGCGCCTGTCCCTCGTGCTCATCACGCATGATCTGGGCGTGGTCGCGGGGCTTGCCGACCGGGTGGCGGTCATGTGCGCAGGGCGCATCGTGGAATGCGGACCCGTAGGGACGATCCTGCGCTCGCCCACCCATGCCTACACCCAGTCACTGCTGAAGGATGCACTCCGAGCCGAGGGGCCGGATCCATGAGCGAACCGCTCCTTCTCGTGCAGGACCTTGAGGTGCGCTACCGCGTGCGCCATGGCGCGTGGGGGCGCCGGGCATGGCTGCGCGCGGTCGCGGGAATTGATTTCGCCGTGCACGCGCGCGAGGCGCTCGGCGTCGTCGGCGAATCCGGCTGCGGCAAATCCACTCTGGCGCGCGCCATTGTGAATCTCGTGCCGCGCGCCGCGGGGCACATCGTCTGGGGCGGACGCGACATCGCGGGGCTTGCGCGCGCCGAGCGGCACCGGCTGCGCCGCGACTTGCAGATCATCTTTCAAAATCCGCTCGCGAGCCTCGATCCGCGCATGCAGATCGAGGACATCATCGCCGAGCCGCTGCGCGTGCATCGCGGGGATCTGGAGCCGCTCGAGCGGCAGCGCGCCGTGCTCGATCTCGTGAGTGCGCTCGGTCTTGCGCTCGAGCTCGCGCGGCGCTATCCACACGAGTTGAGCGGCGGCCAGTGCCAGCGTGTCGCCATCGCACGCGCGATGATCCTGCATCCGAAGCTCCTCGTATGTGATGAAGCGGTGAGCGCGCTCGATGCGACGACCCAGGCGCAGATCATCGAGCTTTTGGGCACTGTCAAAGACGAGCACGGCGTGGCGCTCCTTTTCATCAGCCACAACCTTCAAGTGGTGCGCGAACTTTGCGACCGCGTACTCGTCTTGTATCTGGGGCGCATGATGGAGCTCGCTCCGGCGCAGCTTCTGTACGCGCATCCCCTGCACCCGTACACGCGCGCGCTCTTTGAAGCCATCCCCATCCCCGACCCGGATATTCAGCCGGCGCGCCTCGCGCACACCGTGCCGGGCGAACCACCTTCCGCGCTGACTCCGCCGCCCGGCTGTGTATTTCATACGCGTTGCCCGCATGTGGTCGCACTGTGCCGACGGGAAATCCCCGCGTGGGAGGAGGTCGGTGATGGCCGCCACGTCGCTTGCCACCGCTGGCGCGAAATCTGAAGAGGCTTACCCAGCGGCGGCATTTGAGGCTGCTGGGCAGGCCATAGCCAAAACGCTATTCTCGTCGGCCGATGGCAGCAGCAACGTGGTCGATGCGCAATCAAAGTTCATGTAATTTCTTGATAATGCTCATACTAGATTATTTTGGTTAGAGTTTTATCGGATAACAGCGGCTCGAGTAATACCCTCGTCGTACCGTCTCGCCAACGCGCCGAGGCGCTGCGCCTGGCTCAGGCGCGCGCCGCTGTCGGCGCCGGTGAGCGCGTCTGGGCGACCCCGGACATCCTTGCGGCGGCCACCTGGATTCTGCGCGAGGTGGAAGTGGCCGCTGCATCTGCCGCGCTGCCATGCCTGCTCTCAAGCGCTCAGGAGTGGCTCATCTGGCGGCAGTGCACCCAGCAATCCACCCGCGAGATTGAGCTCGTCGCGCGCGCGGCGCTCGCCGCAGCCCTGCAGCGCGCCAACGAACTTGCGAGCGACTACCTCATCCGCCTGCACGATCTCATCCCCAGTGCCGACGACACCGAAGGCAGGCTTCTTCACGAGGTGCGCACCGCCGTGCAGGCGCGCTACGCGGCCGAGGGCGTCAGCACGGCACGCGCGATAGCGGGCGAGCTTGCTTGCCTCGGGGGCGAGCGCGCGGTGGAGTTTGCAGGCTTTGCGCAACTGCCGCCGTATCTTGGCGAGATCAGCCGCGCCCGGCAGCTCTGCGGCTATGCCACGAGCACGCGCAGCCTCACCGTGGCCGATCGTCGCGCGAGGAAGGTCATCGCCGCAGATCGCGCCGAGGAGCTCGAGCGCATTGCCGAGTGGTGCCGGCAGCGCCTTTGCGCTGACCCGCAGGCGCGCACACTCGTCGTGCTGCCCGGCCCCGCAAGCCTGCGCGAGCGGCTCGCGACGCTCCTGCGCCAGACCCTCGCGCCACGCGAATGGGTTCAGGGCGCGGATGTGGCCTCTGAATCCCTGGTCGCCATCGAGGGCGGCGAGTCACTCGCACGAGCGCCGCTCGTGGCGCATGCGCTGACCGCGCTCGCCGTGATCTGCGGTGCGACACCCTTCGAGACTTTGAGTGCCTGGCTGTGTGCGCCGTACTGGCGCGAGCCGGATGTGGGCGCGCGCGCGCGCGTGGATGATTGGCTGCGCTCGTTTGCGCCGCTGGCGCTTGACCTGCCCACGCTCCTTGCGCTTCTAGCATCTCAGCCGCCCGGGCGGCACGCGGCAAGTGGCAGCGCCGCACGCGAGCTGCGCACACGCCTCACGGCCTCAGCGGTGCATCTGCAAGCGACGAACGGCACTGCGCGCGAGTGGGCAGAGCGCATTCGCGCTGCGCTCGAGGCACTGCACTGGCCCGGTGAGGCTGCGCGCACGAGCGCGGCGCAGCAGACCGTGCAGCGTTTCAATGAGCTCTTGAACGAGTTCGGCGAGCTTTCCGTGGCCGTGCGCACCCTCACCCGGGATCAGGCCCTGCAGGTCTTCAACGAGCTCACGGTGCGCTGCGCCTTCCGGCCAGCCACGGGCGATGCGCCCGTCACGATCACGCCCTTCCTCGAGGATCCGATTACCCGCTACGCGGGGATCTGGGTCGCGGGGCTGGATGCGGGGTCCTGGCCGCAGCCGGTGCAGATGAACCCGTTTTTGCCGGTGGCGGCACAGCGTGCAGCCGGCATTCCCGCCGCGAGCGCCGAGGGACGCGCTGCTGAGGCCCGTGCGCTCATGTTGGCCTGGCGGGCCGCTTCCGATGATCTCGTCTTCAGCGTGGCCGCGCGCGAGGAGGACCTCGTGCTGCTGCCAAGCCCGCTCCTGCAGGAGTGGTCGAGTCATGTCGCGCCGCCGGCGCCGCCTGCCCTGTGGCTGCCGGCGCGGATGCACCGCGAAGATGAACTCGAGAGTCTCATCGACGCGACGGGCCCTGCGTGGCCCGCCGCGCAGCGTCTGCCCTCGGGCACGCGGCTTCTTGAGCTGCAAAGCCAGTGCGCGTTTCACGCCTTTGGCGAGTTGCGCCTGGGCAGTCGTGTACTCGAGGCGCCCGAGCCCGGCGTGCCGGCTCTGGAGCGCGGCAACTTTCTGCATGGCGCGCTTGAGGCGCTGTGGTCGCAGCTCAAGGACTCGCACACTCTGCAGGCACTTGCGCCGCATGAGCTCGACGCCATCATCGCGAGGAGCGCTGCGCGTGCCGCCCATAAGCTCTGGGGCGCGACGCTTGCGCGCGCGCAGCTGCGCGAGAGGGCTCGCGCGCAGGTGCTCCTCGGCGCGGTGTGTGAACTTGAGCGCACGCGCGCACCCTTTAGCGTGCGCGCCATTGAGTTCGAATCGGCCGTGCAGCTCTCGGGCGCGCACCTGCACCTGCGCATCGATCGGGTGGATGCGCTCGCCGCCGGCGGCAGCGCGATTCTCGACTACAAAAGCGGCGCGCATAAGACCATGGACTGGTACGGCGAGCACCTGTCGCATCCGCAGCTGCTCGCCTATCTCGTGGCGGTCGATGCGGACGCGCGTGCCGTGGCCACCGTCAACGTCGGCGTCCGCGACGTGGGATTCCACGGCATTGCCGCCGAGGGCGGGCTCTTGCCGAAAGTGAAGGCCGCCGCGGCGCAGGAGGGCATGCAGGCGGGTGACGTGTGGAGGCAGTCGCGCGATTTTTGGAAGGCGCGCATCGAGGCGCTGGTGCGCGACTTCGTGGACGGGCGCGCAGCGGTCGACCCGGCGCCGCAGGCATGCAGGTACTGCGATGTGGCGTACCTGTGCCGCATCGCCGACCGGGCACTGCCTGAGGATGAGGAGCTTGAGGTGGCCCCTGATGATTGAGCCTGAGAGCACCGCCGCCGACGCGCGCGCCCGCGAAGAGGCGACCGATCCTACCCGCTCGATCGTGCTGCAGGCGCCTGCCGGCTCCGGCAAGACGACGGTATTGACCGCGCGCTTCATGCGGCTCCTGGCAAGCGTCGATGAGCCCGAGGAAATCCTCGCCGTGACGTTCACGCGCAAGGCGGCGGCGGCCATGCGCGCGCGCATCGTGGAGGCGCTCGGCGAAAATCCGCCGGCGAGTGCGCGCGCGCGCTCCTGGGACCTCGCCAATAATCCGGGCCGCCTGCGCATTCAGACCATCGACTCCTTCAACTACTGGCTTGCAAGCCAGCTGCCGGTCACGGCCAAGGCGGGCGGCACTTTGAACGTGGAGGAGCGCCCACAGGAGCTGTACACGCGTGCGGCAC
>PLIX01000071.1 GCA_003140135.1 Gammaproteobacteria bacterium | reverse complement strand
GGATGCAGGAACGCGTCGGCGGTGCTCCAGCGCCGGCCGTCGCGCTGGGTCAGCTGGAAGCGCCCGATACCCTCCTGGCGGGCGCCGTTGAAGTCCGGGTTGCGCTCGTGGCCGGCCTGCGCCGCGGCCTCCAGCATGACGTCGACGAGCGGGTGCATCGAGCGGCTCTCCGAGACCGACAGCGGCCCCCCGCTCCCGTGGTGGGCGTCCGCGCCACGCTCGTTGTCCTCCGAGCGGCGGAAGTACGGGAGCACATCCGCGTAGCCCCAGCCCTCGCAGCCGTAGTCGTCGCGCCAGGTGTCATAGTCAAATCGGCTGCCCCGGATGTAGATCATGGCGTTGATGGAGGAGGACCCGCCCAGCACCTTGCCGCGCGGCGTGTGCACCCGGCGGCCGCCGAGAGCGGGTTCCGGCTCGGTGTGATAGCCCCAGTTGTACTTGTCCATGTTCATCGGAATCGACAAAGCCGCGGGCATTCGAATGTAGAGCGAGCGGTCTGAGCCGCCGTACTCGAGCAGGAGCACCGTATGCGCGCCGTCCTGCGTCAGGCGGTCGGCCAGCACGCATCCCGCGGAGCCCGCGCCGACAATCACATAGTCAAAACTTTCCTCGGCCAAGCGCGGTGCCGTCAGTAAGGCGAGTCCACATCGCCCATGGCGACGTACACGCTTTTCAGCTGCGTGTAGTGCTCGATTGCCGCGCGACCGTTCTCGCGCCCAAGCCCCGACATCTTCATCCCCCCGAACGGCAGCTCCACGGGCGTGACGTTGTAATGGTTGATCCAGCAGGTTCCGGCGTGCAGCTCTCCGATGACCCGGTGCGCGCGTGTCAAATCATTGGTAAAAACACCGGCCGCGAGACCAAATTCGGTGGCGTTGGCGCGCTCGATGACCTCCTCTTCGTCCTCAAACTCCAGCACCGCCATGACCGGCCCGAAGATCTCCTCGCGCACGATCGTCATGTCGTCGTGGCAGGCGTCAAACACCGCCGGCGCCACAAAGAACCCATTGGCAAGATCCCCCGCCGTCACGCGCTCGCCGCCGACGATGAGTTGCGCACCTTCCGCTTTGCCGCGCGCGATGTAGCCCAACACGCGCTGCATGTGAGCCTCGCTGATGAGCGCACCCACCTGCGTGCGCGGATCCATGGGATCGCCGATGACGAGCGCCGCGGCGCGCGCCCTGAGGCGCTCCATGAAGGCGTTCTTGATGCGCCGGTGCACGAAGACGCGCGTGCCGTTCGAGCACACCTCGCCCGCCGAGTAGAAGTTTCCGAGCAGCGCCCCCGAGACTGCATTTTCAAGCTTGGCGTCGTCAAAGACGATGAGCGGCGACTTGCCACCGAGCTCAAGAGTGACGTATTTGAGCGAGGCTGCAGCATCCGCCATGACCGCCTTGCCGGTGCCGACTTCACCGGTGAGAGATACCTTGCGGATCTGCGGATGGCGGGTGAGGAGGCGTCCCGTGTCACTCGCGCCCTGCACGACTTGGAATAGACCCGCGGGCAGCCCCGCGGCTGCGAACACCTCGGCAAGCTTCATGGCCGTGAGCGGGGTGAGCTCGGCGGGCTTGAAGATCATGGCATTGCCGCAGGCAAGCGCCGGCGCGCTCTTCCAGCAGGCGATCTGCAGCGGATAATTCCAGGCGCCGATTCCGGCGACTACGCCGAGCGGCTCGCGCCGCGTGTAGCCGAACGCCTGCGGCCCAAGATCCACATGCTCACCGGATAGGCTCGCCGCGAGCGCAGCAAAATACTCCAGGCAGTCCGCGCCTGAGACCACATCCACGACGCGGGTTTCCTGAATGGGCTTGCCCGTGTCGCGGGTCTCGAGCTCCGCGAGCTCATCGTTGCGCCCGCGCAGGATATCCGCCGCGCGGCGCAGCACGCGGCCGCGCTCAGCTCCCGGCGTCGCGGCCCACTTGGCCTGCGCCCCCTGCGCCCGCGCCACGGCGGCGTTCACTTCTGCGGCGCCGTCAATGCGAATTTGCGCGAGCACTTCACCGGTTGCCGGATTGATCGATGCAAAGGTTGCAGCGCTTGGCGTCGGCTCGCTCGCCGTTGCGACGCCATCGGCAGGCGCGTCCGCTGTGACTGCGGCGGCGGAAGCCTTCAGACGTCCGTCGACGAACGCGGTGAGGAGTGCCCGCGCACTCTCGCTATCGGCTTCCGTCCATTCGGACAGCGCCGCGCGCAGCCACACGCCATCGATCATCGCCGCGATCATGTAGGCGAGGCTGCGTGCCTCTTCCGCCGGCAGCAGCCGTCGGAGCGCATGCTGCAAGTTGGAGAGCGTGCGGCGCTGATAGACGCGCTGCACGCGCTTCAGGCGCGGCGCGTGCACGACCTGGCCCCAGAAGGCAAGCCAGGCGGTGCCCGTGCGCTGCTCGAACTCTGCGGGTGCGAGGTTCGCATCGATCACGGCTTGAATCCGCCCACGCGGTGTGCGCGCCCGTGCCAAACGTGAGCGCACCTGATCGCCGACGCGCCGTGACAGCGAACGAAAGGCCGCCTCGAGAAGGCCCTCCTTGTCGCCAAAGTAATGCGCCACCAATCCCGGCGACACGCCCGCCCTGCCGGCAATCTGCGCCAGCGTGCTGCTTACGTAGCCGAGCTCTGCCAAACTGTCGATCGTCACGCCGATCAGCTGGCTGCGTCGCGACTCTTCGAGCTCATCGCGTGGCAGGACTTCGGGTTTGGAACTTCGTTCCTGGGTTTCTTGGGGTGTTGACTGTCTGTTCAATGCGGCGCTCCGATCTACCGTTTGTCATGCAGAGCCAGCGCTGCCTCTCATGCACTCGGCGCACCGTTTCACAGTTGCCGATCAGATACTTGTAGGGCTTTTAGATCACTCGCAAGAGGTCCGTTAAACGGCCATTCAAGGGCGTGCTAAGATTAAATAGCGGATGACGGGAAAGCAATCACAACAGCCGAGCTCAGCCCGCGCCAGGCGCCGCAGCGCCCTCGTGCCGATGTTTCTCATGGGCACGCTCATCGGCCTTGGCCTTGTAAAGCCTGCGCACGCTGTCGAGGAACCCTCATGCCGGACCGTACGGCTCTCCGACATCGGCTGGACTGACGTCACGGCGACGACCGCGCTCGTCGGCAACCTGCTGAGCGAGTTGGGCTACGAAACCCAGGTGACCGTCCTATCCGTGCCGGTCACCTACGCGTCGATGAAGAATAAGGACATCGACGTCTTCCTCGGCAACTGGATGCCGTCGCAGGAAGCGGATCGCCGGGCTTTCGTCGCCGACGGCTCGGTTGATGTGCTGGGCGCCAATCTCGTCGGCGCGAAGTACACCCTGGGCGTTCCCGCCTACGCCTACGACGCCGGACTCAAGGACTTCGCCGACATCCAGCGCTTTGCTGAGGCCCTCAATCACTCGATCTATGGGATCGAGCCGGGTAATGACGGCAATCGCCAGATATTGGGCATCATCGCGCACAATCAGTTCAACCTCGGGAGTTTCAAGCTCATCGAGTCGAGCGAGCAGGGGATGCTCGCGGAAGTGGAGCGTGCCATCCGCGCGCACGCGCCGATCGTCTTCCTCGCGTGGGATCCGCACCCGATGAACATGCGATTTCCGATTCGCTACCTCACGGGTGGCGATGCGACCTTCGGTCCTAACTACGGCGGTGCGAGCGTCTTTACCAATACGCGCGCCGGATATTCGACGCAATGCCCCAACGTCGGCCGGTTGCTGAAGAATCTGCACTTCACGCCGCACGGCGAGAGCGAAGTGATGGATGCCATCCTGAATCGCCACGAGACGCCTGCCGTGGCGGCCGCCGCGTGGCTGCAGGCGAATCCGTCCATCAAGGCGCAATGGCTCGCCGGCGTGCGTCGCGTTGACGGCCGACCGGCGCTTACGAACTCCCCCGCGACCGCGGAGCTCTCGGGCCGGCAGGGATTCGAGGAGTGGATGACGCGTCACAAGATCCCCATCGGTGACACCGTCGCGGTGATGATCGAATACGTCAAGGCCCACGGCATGGTGCTCTTTGACGGCATCTCCAAGCTTGTGGGAAACAGCGTCAACGGCTTCACGGCGCTGTTGCGCGCAATCCCCTCGCCGCTCCTTATTTTCCTCGCCGCCGCGCTCGCCTGGGCTCTGCACCGTTCGCTCGCGCTCGCCGCGTTCGTTGCGGCCGCCTTCCTCTTCATCATGAATCAGGGGTATTGGGTCGCAACCCTTGAAACCTTGTCCCTGGTGATCCTTTCGGCCTTGGTGTCGGCGCTGATCGGTGTGCCGCTCGGGATCGCCGCCGCCCACCGTCCACGGCTCTACTCTGCCATGCGACCGGTGCTCGACCTGATGCAGACCTTGCCGACCTTCGTGTATCTCATTCCCACACTCGTGCTGTTCGGGTTGGGCGTCGTGCCGGGACTCATATCGACGGTCATCTTCGCGCTGCCGGCGCCGATTCGGCTGACGTATCTGGGCATCTCCTCCGTGCCGCGCTCGCTCATCGAGGCGGGCCAGGCCTTCGGCGCCACCGGCACGCAAATGCTCTTCAAGATCGAACTGCCGAGCGCCGCTGCGACGATTCTCGCGGGCATGACCCAGTGCATCATGCTGTGCCTTTCGATGGTCGTGATCGCGGCCCTCGTCGGCGCCGGCGGCCTGGGGGTGCCCGTCGTGCGCGCCTTGAATACGGTACAAATCGGGATGGGCTTTGAAGCGGGCTTCGCCATCGTGCTGCTCGCCATCATCCTCGACCGCATCAGCCGCCCGAGCGACAAGAAGCGCTCTTGAACACGGCACTCGAATTCTGCGACGTCGATATTCTCTTCAGTGCGGGGGCGGGACGGCGCGGCGCGGCGCGTCTGCAGCAGGCCCTGAGCGCGCTCGACGCAGGCGGCACGCGCGCCGAGATCACCACGAAATTCGACGTCGTCGTCGGCATGGCCGGCGCGAATCTCAAGGTCGAGCGCGGCGAGATTTCGGTGTTGATGGGGCTCTCGGGCTCTGGAAAATCCACCCTCCTGCGCGCCGCGAACGGCATTGCCCCCGTGACGCGGGGCCGCGTTCTCGTCAATGACGGTGCCAACGTCGTCGACGTCGCCGAATGCGATGCCGCCACGCTGCGCCGCGTGCGCCGGCGCTGCATCGCCATGGTATTCCAGCAGTTTGCTCTGCTGCCGTGGCGCAGTGTGCGCGACAACGTGGGCTTAGGGCTTGAGTTGCGCGGCGAGCCGGTTGCGCAGCGGCGGCGCATCATCGATGAGCAGTTGGAGCTCGTTGGCCTTTCGCAATGGGGCGATCGCGCCGTCGCCGAGTTGTCCGGCGGCATGCAGCAGAGGGTGGGCCTGGCGCGCGCGTTTGCCACCGACGCCGACATCCTGCTCATGGACGAGCCCTTCTCGGCGCTCGATCCGCTCATTCGCCGCAAGCTGCAGGATGAACTCTTGGCGCTGCAGGAGCGCGTCAAAAAAACGATCCTCTTTGTGAGCCATGACCTCGATGAAGCCCTGAAGCTCGGCGATCGCATCTCGATGCTCGAGGGCGGCCGCATTGTGCAGACCGGGACGGCCGAGGACATCGTGCTGCGGCCGGGTAACGCCTACGTTGCGGAATTCGTGCAGCACATGAATCCGCTCAACGTCCTGACAGGCGCCATGGTGATGCGCAGCTCGAGCGAGCTTGTGTGCGAGGACGGCGCCATTTGGCTCGACGCCGCCCACCGCTATTGCGTGTCCGTCAACGCGGCGCGCGAGCCCACGGGGATATCGTGCGATGGTGCCATGCAGTCCCTCGGACGGGTGGAGGACGGAGCTTGGCAGGAGCTGCGGGCGGGGGTTGCAGTCGCGCCGGCCTCGATGTCGCTGCGCACGCTCATCGAGCTGCGTCAGCGCACGGGGCACCCGGTGCTGCTCGTGGATGACGGGTGCTTCTGCGGATTTTGTGATGCAGCAGAGATCGTTCGCGCTCTTGCGGGCCGAATGGAGGATCCCGATGGCGCTGCCTGACATGCGGATGCCGCAAATTGAGCAGTCGCGGTGCTCGGGCGTCGCGATACTGTCCACGCAATCTGGAGAGTTCTGACTATGGACGAGCTACAGACCCAGGCGCCCCGAGCGCGCCGCCCAAGCGGTCGCGACGCCAAGCGCGCAGCGCGCACGGCGCGGGCCGCCGCGTCCGTACCCTACATCACCCGCAAGATTCCCTACTACGAGGTGCTCGGCGAAGAGGGCCTAGTCCTGCTCGAGAAAAACGCCGACACCATCCTCGAGGAGGTCGGCATCGAGTTTCGCGAAGACGCCGAGGCGCTCGCGCTGTGGAAGCAGGCCGGCGCGGATGTCCAGGGCGAGCGGGTGCGCATACCGCGCGGCCTCGCCCGTGCGCTCATCCAGCGCCACGCGCCGCGGGAATTCGTGCAGCACGCACGCAACCCCGCGCGCAGTGTGGCCATCGGCGGTAATCACACGGTGTTCGCGCCGGCCTACGGTTCGCCCTTCGTGCGCAATCTCGATGAAGGGCGGCGCTACGCGCGCATCGAAGACTTTCGTAATTTCGTCAAGCTCGCCTACCTTTCGAACTCTCTGCACCACTCGGGCGGCACGATCTGCGAGCCCGTCGACCTGCCGGTCAATAAGCGTCACTTCGAGATGGTGTACAGCCATATCAAATACAGCGACAAGCCGTTCATGGGTTCGGTGACCCACCCGGAGCGCGCCCAGGACTCGGTTGAAATGGCGAAGATCCTCTTTGGCGACGGCTTCATGGATCCCGCCACGGGACGGCCCAAGACCGTGCTCGTCAATCTCATCAACGCCAATTCGCCGATGACCTTCGACTCGACGATGCTGGGCGCCGCCAANNGCCGGCACGGTGGCGCAGACGCTGGCGGAGGCACTGGCCGGGATGGCGTTCCTGCAGCTCGTGAATCCGGGGGCGCCCGTCGTGCTCGGCAGCTTTGCCTCTTCGATCTCGATGCAGTCCGGCGCTCCGACCTTCGGCACCCCGGAGCCTGAGCTCGTGCTCTATGCGATGGCCGCCCTGGCGCGGCGTTTGGGCGTGCCGTTTCGCTCCGGCGGCAGCTTGTGTGCATCGAAGATTCCCGATGCGCAGGCCGCGTTCGAGTCCGCGAACACGCTGCTGCCGACCTGCCTCGGGGGTGTCAACTTCGTGCTGCATGTGGCGGGTTGGCTCGAAGGGGGCTTGAGCATGGGGTATGAGAAGTTCGTCATGGACGTCGATCAGGCCGGCATGATGCATACGCTCCTTGAGGGCATCGATCTTTCCGAGAACGGTCAGGCGATGGATGCGATCCGGGAAGTCGGGCCCGGCAAGCATTTTTTGGGTTGCGCGCATACGCAGGCGAATTTTGAGACTGCCTTCTATCGCTCGCCACTTGCAGACAATAATAGCTTCGAGCAGTGGGAATCCGAGGGTGCAACCGACATGGCGCGGCGCGCCAACGTGTTGTGGAAGAAGCAACTGGCCGAATACGTCGCGCCGCCGCTTGATCCGGCCGTCGACGAGGCGCTGCTGGATTACATGAACCGCCGGCGCGCGAGCTTCCCCGACTCGAGCTACTAGACTGGCGGTGTCACCGGGCGCGTGACGCGACCCCGCCGGCCGCGCGTTTCCGCCTGCCCCGCCGAGTCCTTGCGCGGCGGCAGGGTCACGGCCTTCATCAAATTGGAATGGTCGGCAGTCTTGTGCGGAATCGCCATCGCCTCGACGAAATGCTGCTGAAAACGCGGCTCAAGCGCAGTCTCGATCTTCTCCACCCGGCTCACCAGAGTCTCAATCGTCTGCCGCGAGGAATAATCCAGGAGCGCAATGCGCGCGCCCGTGCCGGCGGCGTTGCCCGCCGCGCCGACATGAGCCAGATCGCAATCGGGGATCATGCCGAGCACCATCGCGTATTTGACGTCGATATGCGAGCCAAAGGCGCCCGCGAGCCGGATCCGGTCGACGCGCTCGACTCCCAGGTGCTCCATCAGCAAGCGGATTCCAGCATAGAGCGCCGCCTTCCCCAGCTGTATGGCACGCACGTCGTTCTGCGTGATCATGAGCGGCACGCTGCCCCGATGCAGTACATAGGAGAAGGTGCGGCCGCTCGCGATCACGCGCTCGCTGCGTGCGCTCAACTGTCCGTCGACGACACCATCCTGATTGATGATGCCGGACAGATACATTTCCGCAATGACCTCAATGATCCCCGAGCCGCAGATGCCCGTGATGCCGAGACGCGCCGCGGCCTGCGCGAACTGCGGCTCATCCGACCACAGGTCGCTGCCGATGATCTTGAATCGCGGCTCGAGGGTCGCCGGATCGATGCGCACCCGCTCGATCGCGCCCGGCGCTGCACGCTGTCCGCAGCTGATCTGCGCGCCTTCGAATGCGGGCCCGGTCGGACTCGAGCAGGCGAGGATGCGCCGTCGATCGCCCAGGACGATTTCCGCGTTGGTGCCGACATCCACCAGCAAGGTGAGCTCATCGGACAGGTCCGGGCGCTCGGCGAGAATCATGCCGGCGGCATCCGCGCCGACGTGTCCCGCAATGCACGGCAGCGAGTAGACACGCGCATTCGGATGCAGCGCGATCCCAAGATCGGCTGCGCGCAGGTTGAGCGCCTGATCGACCGCCAGCGCAAACGGCGCACCGCCGAGCTCTACCGGATCGATCCCGAGCACGAGGTGATGCATGATGGGGTTGCCGACGAAGGTCATTTCCAGAATGTCTTCGGGTGAGATGTGCGCGGCGCGCGCGACTTCAGCAGCGAGCGAAGTGAGCGCCGCGCGCACGGCGCTCGTCATCTGCGCAGCGCCGCACGGATTCATCATGGCGTAGGACACGCGGCTCATGAGGTCCTCGCCAAAGCGGATCTGCGGATTCATGACACCGCTCGATGCGACGACTTCGCCCGTCACCAAATCGCACAGATGCGCCGCAATCGTCGTTGAGCCCACATCAACCGCGACGCCAAACGCGCGCTCATAGAGTCCGGGCCACACGCCAATGATGTGCGTGCCGGCGTGCACGGCGACCGTCACCTTCCACTCGCCGCTGCGCAACGCGCTCTGCAGTCCCGGCAGTACCTGCAGATCGCAGCTCAGGCCGTCCAACTGCCATTCGCGCTTCAGAGCCGCCATCAGGCGGCGCAGGTCGCCTGCGGGGTTATGCATGTCGGGGTGTTCGACCTCGACCTCATGCAGCCGCAACACGGGGTCGAGAACAATATCGCGCGCGTCCGCAGCTTTCCTCACCACCTGGCGGTGCACCTGGCTCGACATGGGGACGTCGACGACGAGATCGCCGAGTATTCGGGCCGAGCACGACAGTCGATGTCCAGCGGGCAGAGTGCGCCTTGAGGAATAATTGGCCTCCGGCGCGCCGAGCGGCGAGAGGTGTTGTGCCGTCGACTTCACGCTGTGCTTGGCGAAGTCGCCTTCCATGACGAGTACTTGGCAGCGGCCGCAGAGCGCCCGGCCGCCGCAGACCGAATCGATGTCGACGCCGAGTTCGCGCGCCGCCTGCAGCAAGGGCGTGCCGACGGCAAAGCGGCCGCGCTTGCCGGAGGGCGTGAAGACGACGAGGGCGTCGTTAGACACGGCGGCGGTGCCCGCCCTCGCGTCTGCCGCGTCCTGCGCCTTCGGTGGCTGCAGTGGCGCCGGCGGCGGGAGGATCGCGAAACGCGCGGATCCAGCGGGCGCAGTCCGGGTCGTGGCCCATCATCACATCCGCCGCCATGCACGCCTTCATGATGTCGGCGTGCAGGGGATTGGTGATGGCTGAGGTCAGCCCGCAGGCGATGGCCATGGTAAGAAAACCGCCGCTGATGCCGTCGCGCTGCGGCAGACCAAAGCTTACGTTCGATGCGCCGCAGGTGCTGTTCACCTTAAGCTCGCCGCGCAGCCTGCGCAGCAGGTGCATGACTTGCACGCCCGCCTGATTGATGGCGCCGATGGGCATCACCAGAGGGTCGACGACGACGTCGCAGCTGGGGATGCCGTGATCCGCCGCGCGCTCGACGATCTTCTTTGCAATCCCGAAGCGCACATCAGGATCTTCGGAAATGCCGGTCTCGTCGTTGGAGATGGCAACCACCGCAGCACCATACTTTTTGACGAGCGGCAGGACCGTCTCGAGGCGCTCTTCCTCGCCCGTCACGGAATTGACCAGTGCCTTGCCCTGATAGACCGCCAGGCCCGCCGCGAGCGCCGCTACGATCGAAGAGTCGATGCACAGCGGCGCGTCGGTGATGGATTGCACGAGCTTGATGGTCCGCGCGAGGATCGCCGGCTCATCCGCGAGCGGGATACCCGCATTGACATCGAGCATATGCGCGCCCGCGGCGATCTGGGCGAGCGCATCTGCGCTCACGCGCGTGAAATCACCTGCCGCCATTTCGGCGGCGAGGATCTTGCGCCCAGTGGGATTGATGCGCTCGCCGATGATGACGAACGGACGATCGAAGCCGATGACGACTTCCTTCGTTGCCGAACTGATGACGGTATCGGTCATTGCATTACCCTATTCACTGGTTGACTGCGATCACGCTCCGGAAACCACGGCACCCGGCCTGCGAGCACGCCGGAACGGTCGATGGCTTCCGCGACGGACTCCTCCTGGCGGTAGGCCATGACGTGCACGCCGCTGACGCCCAGGATGGAGCGGCATTCCTGGATGAGCTCGATGCAGATGTTGCGGCCCTCGCGGGCCTGGTCATCCGCGCCTGCGAGGCGCTTGATGATGGCGTCGGGGATGTGCATGCCCGGAACGTGCGTGCGCATCCACTCGGCGGCCTTGGCAGAGCGCAGCGGACCCACTCCGATGAGGATGAAGGCCTGGCCGATGAGGCCCAGCTCCTCCACGCGCCGCATGAAGTCCTTGAGCAGGACCATGTCGTAGCAATACTGCGTCTGGATCAACTGCGCGCCGGCGGCGACTTTCTTCGCGAGCCTCTGCGCACGCCACTCATACGGCGGCACGGAGGGATTCTCGGCGGCACCCAGGAACACCCGCGGGGCAAACGTGATCTTGCGGCCGCTCTCAAAGTGATGCTCGTCGCGCAGCGTGCGCGCGATGCTCAGGAGCGATATGCAGTCCAAATCAAATACCGGTTTTGCCTGCGGGTGATCGCCCACCTGCACACCGTCGCCCGTGAGGCAGAGCATGTTGCACACACCCATGGCAGCGCCTCCCAGGATGTCGCCTTGGATGGCGATGCGATTCCTGTCGCGGCAGGAGATCTGCATGACGGGTGCATAGCCCACGCGCGTCAGCAGAGCGCACACAGCGAGGCTCGACATGTGACAGTTCGCGCCGCTGCCGTCGGTTGCATTGATCGCATCGACGTAGCCGTCAAATACGCGCGCGCGCCGATAGACGTCTTCCGGATCGGCGGAATCCGGCGGCGCGAGCTCCGCAGTCACGGCGAACACGCCCGCGCGCAGCACCCGCTCCAGGCGACCGGGCGAGGTGTGCCCAGGGAGAATGGGCAGCGGGTAGCCCGGGACCGGCTCGTCCTCGAAGATCATGGCTCAGAGCGCTCGGCCACGGTGGCCTTCTCGCGCGCCACGCGCAACCACGAGGAGCTTCCCTGCAGGCGCCGGTCCACGGCATGCTGCAGCGCCTGCATCGCCTGCAGACCTCCCGCGATGCGTTGACTGCCATGATAGGCCTCGACCCAGACGCAGCGCATGTCGGGCTTGATCTCGCAGCGGCCATCCCCGCGCACGCCCCCGCAGGGTCCGTTGCGCAGGTTCTTCGGGCAATTCATGGGGCAGGACATGCCCGTCGAGCTCAACACGCATTGACCGCACATCTGGCAGTCAAAGAGGAATCCCTTGACGGCGCGCTCGACCCCGGCGACCGGCCTTTCGAGGCGCGCGTAGCCGATCGCGCTCGCGATCCCGTGCAGGCGCACGAGCAGGGACTCGAAGCGGCGATAAAAAAGTTCCAGGCCGCGCGCATGGCGCGTGGACCAAAGGCGCACGGCATACATCAGGGCACCTCAGATCCGCTCGGGTGCGACTCGTCCGGGCGTGCGCTGCGTTCGTCTACGCCCTTGGCGCGAATGACGCGCTCCAGATCCTCATCGGTATACAGCGCCTCGAGCCGCACAGCTTCGGCGGCGGCTTCAGCCTGCAGATCCTCCCCGCAGGCGCGCGGCGTGCGCTGCCAGTCGGCAAGGTAGGCATCCGAGCTGCCCTTGCCGGCGCGCATGGCGGCGCGATCGACTGCTTCCTGGAAACGCGCGCTGAGCTGAACTTTGACGGTCTCGCGGCCGCGCTTGGCAATCACTTGCGCGGGGATGTCACGCCAGGAAATGACGATCAGGCTCGCCATGCGTTGGGCTCACCCTGACGGACGAAATCCTGCAGCTGCGCAGCCAGGCCGCCATAACCCGTGAACTGGAATTTGAATTCGAGTCCCATGTGCGCCGCGATAGCTTGCGCCTTGGCAAGTGATGCTTCGCTCGGCGACTGTGCCAGATAAACGACGCGGTGATAGTTGCCGAAATACATCGGCGCAAGCTCCGGATGTCGATCAAGCCCGAGCGTACCCGTCACCAGATGATCAAAGTGGCGCACCAGAAAATCAGTGAGATAAAACGTGCCGGGCTCGGCGTCGGCGAGCGCTGCAAAGACCTCGGGCGAGGCAAAGAACTCATAACAGTGGGCCCCGGGAATGCGCTCGACGCCTTCCGCGCGCAGCATAGCATCGAGGCCGCCGCCCGTGCCGCAGTCGCCGTAGGCGACAAAAATGCGCTGGTAGCGAGCGCGATGCATGCGGATCTGCTGCTGTACTTCACCGGCAATGCGCTCGGGGCGGTTGTGCAGCTGCGGGGGCAGGTAGCACACATCAAATTCAGTCCAGCCATTGACGCGACGCAGCGCCGCGATCTCGCGCGCCAGAGCACCGCAGGCAATCACGAGTGCGCCGCGAGCGCTGCCCATGGAATTCGCCTCAGGCGGCCGCGGTGGCGGCGCGGCGTGCGGCGATCAGGCTCTTGGCGGTCTCGACAGCAATCGCCGCATCGCGGCAGTAGGCATCAGCGCCGACCGCCTTGCCGAACTCTTCGTTGAGGGGTGCCCCGCCCACGAGCACGATGTATTCGTCGCGGATGCCCTTCTGCTTCAACGTGTCGATGACGACCTTCATATAGGGCATGGTCGTCGTCAGCAGTGCCGACATCCCCAAAATGTCCGGCCGGTGTTTCTCCAGGGCGTCGAGGTACTTCTCCACCGGATTATTGATCCCAAGGTCAATCACCTCGAACCCGGCCCCTTCAAGCATCATGGAAACCAGATTCTTGCCGATGTCGTGGATGTCGCCCTTCACCGTGCCGATGACGATCTTGCCGATGGGCTCGANNTCGGGTACGAATAAAATACCGTCGCGAAAATCGACGCCGACGATGCGCATGCCTTCCACGAGCGCCTGGTTCAGAATCTGCTCAGGAGCCCAGCCGCGCTCGAGAAAGATCCGGGTAGCGTCCTCGATCTCGCTCTTCAATCCGTTGTATAAATCGTCGTGGACCTGCTCGACGAGTTCCGCGTCGCTCAAGCCCTTGAGATCAAACTCGCCTTCTGCCTGGTCTGCCATGCGTGCACTCCCGTACCGGAATGGTACGGGGCGAGCGCCCTCGGGACTGGCTACATCACGACGGTCGCATGTCCAGGAACGACATGCCGGGCGGTAATGCCCTGAAACGCGACGCACTTCCGGTCGCTGCCACGGCCGAGCTTGTCGCTTTTTCGACAGTTGCCCCCACGAGCGGTTCCTAGACTACCGCCCCACTATGACCTTCAACACCTCTCAAACCTATGTGCTCGCCGCGAGCTGCGCGAGTCGCATCGGCACGACCGCCGCGGTCACGGGTTTCCTCGCCCACCGGCATCTCTACATCATGGAGATGAAGCAGTTTGACGACACGCTCTCGGAGCGCTTCTTCGTGCGCATCACCTTCTGTGCAGTGCGGGGCGAGCCCTTTGATTTAGCGCGACTGCGTGCAGAGTTCAGTCACGTCGCGGCGGCGGAACAAATGGAATGGGCCATCCACGACAGCGCGCACCGCCCGCGCGTCCTCATCATGGTGTCGACACTCGATCACTGTCTCGAGGATCTCCTGTACCGGCAAAGGATCGGCGAGTTGCGCATGGAGGTGAGCGCGATCGTCTCCAATCATCCGGATCTAAAGCCCATCGCCGACCATCGCGGCATTGCCTTTCATCATCTGCCGGTCACGCCCGATACGAAGCGCGCACAGGAAGAACGTCTCCTCGAACTCATCCAGAGCACGGGCACTGAACTCGTGATCCTGGCGCGTTATATGCAGATCCTCTCCGATGAAACTTCCAGCACGCTGCGCGGCCGGGCGATCAATATCCACCACTCCTTCCTGCCCGGCTTCAAAGGCGCGAAGCCCTATCACCAGGCGCACGCCCGCGGCGTCAAAGTCATCGGGGCGACGGCTCACTTCGTGAGTGCGGATCTGGATGAGGGCCCGATCATCGAGCAGATCGTCGAACATGTTGATCACGGCTACACGCCACAGATGTTGACGGCGGCCGGACGGGATTCGGAGCGCCGCGCGCTCGCAACCGCCGTGCAACTCGTGCTCGATCGGCGAGTGTTCTTGAACGGCGATCGCACCGTCGTATTTAAGTGAGGCTCGGGCGCGTGTTGGCGCACCGACGAGCCGCACCGCGCCCAATCCTCGTTGCGTAATTGCGCCCAGGAGCGCTTGGGAAGTTGCAGGCCAGGAGTTTCACGACCGGTTGGAGGTCGAGGACCTGGTCTTGGCGATCGATGGTGTCGCGTTGCGCGCGTCCGTTCTCGAGGAGTTTCTGGCGTTGGGCGGCAGTGATGAGTGCCATGTGTTCGATTCCTGTGTTGGGACCCCAGCGGTCCGATCGCCGCGAACACAGACCGCGCAAGGGCAGCACGACGTCGAACGCGGCTCATCGAAGCCTGATCAGCAGGATCGTGACAGCAACCGCTGTGACAGCGGCTTTGGGCTGGCGCGGCGGTGCGTGTTAAAGGCTCACTGCATCGTGGTGACGTCACAGGCGACTCGCGGCCAACACGAGACGCTGGGCGCGTGGAAATGTCAGCCGGGAAGCGGTCATTCTAGTCAATTCCGAGCTCTCAGTGCGCACTGCTTGGCAGAGGGAGGGAACCCTGTCCAAAAACGTAGCGCCACTCGCTCGGGGTACGCACATTGCGTCATCGTGTCTCCTGGAAGATCTCAGCGGAGTTTAGCCGAAACCTGTAGTTACTTCGCAGTATGCTGTTCGGTGTACTTCATGGGAGGTTGCCATGACATTCTCCAAGCTGGTGAGCCAGACTCTCTGCACGTGCGTCGTTTCGGCACTCCTCTTTCCAACAACGTCGGACGCCCAGGCGACGAAGATATCGACGGAATATTTGATGACGCTGTATGCGCCACTTGAGGCCGGTCAGGAAATCGATTCGTCGCTGTATGTGAATAACGTCCGACCCGGCGGCTGGGTAAAGGGTCCCAGAATCAACGGCACGCTGCTCGCGCCGGCTGGAGATTGGTCCCGAATTCTGCCATCGGGCGCATCCCGGCTCGACGTTCGCGCGACGATTAAGACGGACGATGGCGCGCTGATCTACATCGCATACAACGGGATCTTCAAGGACTCCGAGGAAACCGAGGCGCGCGCAGCCAAGGGCGAGGTGCTGACATCGAAGGACATGTACTTTGTCATCGCCCCAACCATGCAGACTGCGGCGAAGAAATACGACTGGTTAAATGGCGTTCAGTGCATTGGTAAGATGGTGAGCTATAAAAACGATTCCTACGTCAAGTACGACATCTTCATCGTGCGGTGATGAAACGCCGCATCCAGTGTTCGACGAGCCGGCGGCTGCCTGTCCACATAGTTAAGGCGTCCACAAGCTGACATTCCCGAATGCCTCCAACGGGTCAACACCAGTCTAAATTCCACGGCCGCGAAATCTCCAACCTCCTCCAACGCGGCAATGACGCGAGCTTCAGATTATCCCGCCAGATCCGGCAGTTGTTCAATCTCACTGGGCAGAACCGCAGGTTCGGTGACGTGTTGTTCGCTCCGGGTTTTCGACATCTGCCCCGTACCCGGATGAGTCGATCGGGATTCGTGGATGCGTACAATTTCCCGTTCACCGATCAGGCGGCTGGAGAAACGCGACATCAACTGGGCGCGGGTTCGCAAGCGTCGCGGCTTCCAGGGGGGTCCAGGGGGCGGCGAGCCGCCTGACGCGTGGGGGTTGTGAGGCGCCGCGCCGAGCAACCCGTAAGTGCGTCCTTGCTTCCGAGGCGCGCGCAGCGATACGTCTCCTCGATCCACAAGCAACTCCCGGGACAACCCTCGCGTACAAGTTGAGCACGCTTTGGGATCGCCGCGCGCTATGTTATGGCGCAGAAGCGCGGTTCGGCTGCCGCTCGGCGCTCGGAGGATAGCCATAGTGACTGCGGTAGCACTTGGAGAAATGCGGTGGCGACTGAAAGCCGCAGGCCGTCGTGATGTCCATGACGGGCATCGCCGTCTGCAACAAGAGGTCGCGCGCGCGCCGCAGCCGCA
>PLIX01000304.1 GCA_003140135.1 Gammaproteobacteria bacterium | reverse complement strand
GAGCTCGGCTGGGCCGTTTCCCACGGCTCAGCCTGGTAACATCGTTAATGAGGCACCCGGTAACAAAATTATGGAGGCAAGACGACAGGAATGAAGAAATGTAACTGAAGTGGGGAATAAAACGGCCGATAGGAGGTTCTGTCTACTGCGTACCACGCAAGGAGCGATACGGGGTTGTTCCGTTCTGCTGCCGTTGATACGAACGAGGCTTTTTCGTACGAGTTCGACATACCGGGGCCTACCACTTTACGTGCGCCATTCACCCTCGAATGGTCGGGACGATCATCCTCCAGTAGATCCTATGGTTAGCATTGCAAAACTAGGTATCGTTAGCGCCGCCACGCTCGCGGCACTCGCGATCGGCGGAGTGGTCTTTGTTGGCTCGGGGTTTTACAACATCGGCGCCGATGACCATCACACGAGGATTGTCTTGGCGATCATCGAACAATTGCGCGAGCGCTCCATTGCGGTACGCGCGCGCGCGATTAATCCACCCAATCTCGAAGACCCCACGAGGATCGGAGCCGGCGCTGAACACTATGCGGCGCTTTGCGTTGACTGTCACCTTGCACCTGGGGTGACGAAGTCCGACATTCGCGCAGGTCTCTATCCGCACCCGCCCAACCTCGCGCAAGAGGACATCCGTGATCCGCAACGGGCGTTCTGGACGGTCAAACACGGCATCAAGATGAGTGCCATGCCCGCGTGGGGGAAGACGCTGAGCGATGCGGCAATTTGGGATGTTGTGGCATTTCTTCGACAAATGCCTGCAATGACGCCCGATACGTATCAGCAGCTCTTAGAGGGCCATTCGGGATAAGCATGCCAGCATGCCGAGTCACTCAATACAACCACTGAATAGTGAGCTGACAGAGAGCGCGCGCGAAAGCCGGGAGCGCGAACTGCTGGAGCGCATCGCCGCCCGGGATCGCGAGGCGATGCGCAAGTTTTACCTCCTGTACTATCATCGACTCGCGCGCTTTCTGAGTCGGATGACGCGCCGCCATGAACTCATCGATGAGATGATCAACGACACCCTCGTCGTCGTGTGGGAGAAGGCCGGCGACTTTCGCGGCGACTCGCTGGTATCAACTTGGATTATGGGTATCGCCTATCGACGCGGATTAAGTCTGTTGCGGACGGAGTCCCGCGCGCAGGAACGTATGGTCCTTCCAAGGACCGGGGAAGAGGACCTGCGAGACCGGGCTACAGAACAATTTGACCTTGCCGAGTTATTGGAGCGCGCTATGGAAAACCTGTCCCCTGATCAGCGAGCGGTCCTCGAACTCACTTACGACCTTGGTCACTCTTGCGGGGAGATTGCCGCCATCATGGGCTGCCCCGTCAATACGGTGAAAACACGCATGTTCCACGCCCGCAACAAGCTGCGCGGACTGGTGCCGATCCTCGCCGCACCCCGAGGGGAGGCGCAGGCGTATCCCCGCGTCACATAGAGTCGATTCCGCCGCGAGATATGATCTTGGGCAAGTCCCTAAGTCCGCGACTCTTATCGCTGAAGGCCTAGGCGGCGTCGCAGATCCACGAACCGAGAGTCGGAGCGCAAAGGGTCAAAACCGGAGCGCAGCAGGATGGACGGGTTGAATCGCGCTTCGTAGGCTTTGTTCAGCCAGACCATCGCCTGATCATGATCGCCGAGCCCCACGTAGACCATAGCGATATTCGCGTCGGCAGAAGGATTCTTGTCAGGTTGAGCCTCCATGTCCTTGACTATGTTTTCGGCTTCGCGCTTCCGTCCTGACACGGCGTAAGCGTAGGCGAGATTGGAGTCGAAACCTCCGTTGTGACCGGAAAGCTCAATCGCTCGCTGAAACTCTGCGATGGCTTCAGCGTGCATGTGCTTTTGCTCGAGCGCCTGGCCCAGTGCATAGTGAGCAACAGCAAAGTTTGGATCCATGCCCAGTGTCTTCTCACTTTGTTTCACTGATTCGTCGTAGAGGTGAGCAATGCACAATGCGCCCGCCAGATTGGCGCTGATGATCAGTGAGAGAGGATCAAGGCTCTCGGCTCTTTTTAGCTCGAAGATGCCTTCCCTATTCCGTCCCATCACGAGCAGATGCAAGCCATACCATTGGTGAGCGGTTGCATAGCCCGGATTAAGCTCGATTGCTCGCTTGTATTCCTTCTCCGCGGCGGCCCAGTCCCAGGCATAAAGGTCGAATGCGAAAGCGAGAGAGGCGTGGGCGTCGCCGAGGCCATCGTCCAATGCCAGGGCCTTCATGGCAGCCGCCCGGGTTTGGCGAAACGCATCCTGGGGAGCAAGAACTCCGTATGCCCAATCGCCCGAAAGCACGTATGCATCGGCTAAGCCCGAATAAGCCTCCGCGTAGGTTGGATCCGCCTCGATCGCCCGCGTGAAGTAATCGATGGCTTTCTTCAGACCATCTCCGGTTCGTTTGTTCCAGAAGTACCGTCCCTTGAGGTAGTCCTCATAAGCGTCCGGACTTACTTTCTTAGGATTACGCAGCACCGCCTGCTGCCGTTGACTCAAGGTGGCCCGGATCTGCCCCGCGATGGCTTGTGCAACTTCGCCTTGCAGCGCGAGCATGTCGCGGAGATCTCCTTCATAGCTGTGGGACCACATTTGCTCATCAGCGGGCACACGGATCAACTGGGCCGTGATCCGGACTCGATCCCCTGAACGCAACACACTTCCTTCCACCACGGCTTGGACATTCAGATCACGGGCGATCTCGGCCACGGGCTTGTCAACACCCTTGTAGCGCATCACCGACGTACTGGAGATCACGCGTAATGCGCTGATTTGCCCCAATTCGGTGATTAGTTCCTCGGTCATACCGTCGGTGAAGTAGTCCTGCGAAGTGTCACCGGAAAGGTTTTTCAGTGGCAGTACTGCCAAAGAGCGAATTGTGGGGGCAACGTCCCTCGATGCGTAGAGAATCCACGACACGGCGGCTGCGAGCACCAAGGCCAACCCCAAGCCGAAAAGCATCCAACCACCTGCGCGGGACGGACGGCTTAAGGATGTGCCGACCTCTTGGCGGGTGACTGGAGCGGCGTCCGCCTGCACGGCCGGATCGCCAGCCCTGGTTTGCGGTGGTACTTCCTGGACCACCGCGACGTCGGCAAGAAACCGGTAGCCGCGGCGCGCGACGGTTTCAATGAAGCGCGGATTCTCGGCCGAATCTCCCAACGCGTCTCGAATCTTGCTAATGGCCTTGTTGAGGCCATGGTCGAAGTCCACGATCGTTTGCGGCCAGATCCTTGCGCGTAGTTCCTCCCGGCTGATCAGTTCTCCTGGCCGCTCCAGCAGCATCGCCAGCAGCTGGAAAGGTTGCTCTTGCAAGGGCAGGCGTTTGCCATGCTTCGTGAGCTCCCTGAGTCGAGCATCGGCTTCAAAAACCCCGAAGCGCAAACGCCTCGGTGGGTGGTTGGCATGCGGCATGGCAAGCAGATCCGAACGTCACTTTTATTCAAACAGCCCGTAGCAATGACGCTCGAACGATTGTTGCACACCCCTGCGTCCGAATTCCAGGACCCTCGCAAAATCCTAACGCAACTTTGCCTGCGGAAAAGCCGGGGAATGAGTTTACCTAAGTTTCTAATTTGGATAGGTATTCTGGGGTACCGACACTTCAGCGGGAAGGTACTCACTGTCCATTGATCACAGAAGTCTGTCTGATTAAACACGGAGCGCGTTCTCAATAAACACTCAAGGAGCGCCCGATGGATTCCGCCGCCGTTTGCCCAACCCGCAGCGCAACAACGCCGTCCACTACGCTGCGGGATGCGGCTGTAAAGTCGGTCAGCCGTCGGGACGCACACGCGCGCTTCAGGAGCGTGGTGCTGCCGCACCTGGACGATGCGTACGCACTGGCGCGCTATCTCACGGGCAGTCGCGCCGACTCCGAGGATGTGGTGCAGGATGCGTGCCTGCGCGCGTTTCGGGCGATCGACAACTTCTCCGATGGCAACGCTCGTGCCTGGATGCTGACCATCGTGCGCAATACGACTTACAGTTGGTTGCATAAGAATCGACCGGCCGCTGTTGCGCGGGTCGACGACTTGGAAGCCGTCAACCGCGCACAGACCTTCGAGTTGGAAACGCCCGAATCGGTGCTCATCGCTCAAGACGGCGAGATGCTACTTGAGAGGGCGATTGCATCGCTGCCGGCACCGCTTCGCGAGACGCTGGTGCTACGCGAGGTCCAGGAGCTCAGTTACCGCCAGATCGCCGAGGTGACCGAGGTGTCCGTCGGCACGGTGATGTCGCGGCTCGCCCGGGCGCGCGGCCGCGTTATCTCAATAATGACGAAGGACACGCCGTCACGTTCCAAGTCCACCCACCAAAATCGCGCGCATGCGGAGGACCTCGGACGGCGCGGCCAAGCACCCTACGAATCCGCGATTGCTTGATCCTGAGCTAGAAAGCTGCGCGGCGATCCCAGCCACGAAGAGCACAAGGATCTCTTGCAGTGGATCGGCGGCAGCTTTGATCCGCAGCGTTTCTATCTCGCGGCTGTCGATCTTTCCCCTGCAGGAAATCAAACTCTGACTGTCAACGCGGTGCACGCGGAGCGCTGATCGTCACGCGCCAAGTCTTCTACGGAGAGTGCCACGCGGACTCTAGTCTGAAGATGCGGGATCATTAACGCACTCGACCCACCCGGTCTGTTCCGCAAGTTCTGCAATTCGATTACCTGGGAAAAGATCAGTCTACTCTTTGCCGGTCTCCCGGCGCACTAAGCCTTTATTTTATTAGTAAAATCCGCGTGGCGCCAGTTGCAGTTGGAACCACCGAGCAGTTGTCTGAGGGAAATACCATCCGCGTGCCAAGCCACCCAGGCCGACGTCGCTCCTTAGGGTTTGTCAGTAAGCATGACTCAGATCTAGTATTGAAGGCGCCAGAATCGCATCCCAAGGCGCAACAGCGCTCAAGCAATTAAGGCCGATCGGTAACGAACCCGCCTGAGTTCGGAGTAGCTACGAGGAGTTTCTCCCATGAATAAGTCGAACTGGCTCGCGGCGAGCGCCGCGGTAATGCTGATGCTCTCGTGTTCAAGCCAGAGAGCCCCTGCAGAACAAACCGTCGCGGACATCGATGCGGCACTGAGTGCCGTTCACGATTCAGCTGCTAAGAATTCACCGGATTCATTGCATACGGTCGAAGCACAGGTTGCTACTCTCAAGGCTAACTTGGCCAAGGGTGATTACAAGGAGGTCCTTGCCGACGCTCCGGCGGCCAATACCGCTATTGCGGCCCTTAAACAGGACGCGGATGCTAAGCAGGCCACGGCGGATGCCGCACTTGCGCAGACAAAGCAGCACTGGCTCACGCTTAGCGCGAATGTTCCGAAGTTGATTGCAGGCGTACATTCGCAGTTAGAGAGTCTGTCGAAGACGCGGAGATTGCCGAAGGGCGTCTCAAAAGCGTCGCTCGAGTCCGCAAAGGCAGATGCTGCGTCGCTCGACTCAATGTGGGCGGATGCTACCAACACCGTTACGAACGAGGACAACTATGCTGGCGCCGTCGCAAAGGGACAGGCAGTTAGAGACAAAGCCACGGAACTCATGCAGAAACTGGGTATGAAAGCGAGCTGATCGCCCGCTGGCTGCGACCACGCAATTCAATTTCGATTTCGCCGAACTAGGCGGAAGCGGGCACGTGCCTTCAGGGGGCGATGTCAGGATTTCTGGTCGGTGCAGGAGCCTTTCGTAGCAGGTCTTGATCTGGTAAATCGCGGCCGCCTTTATGAGAACTACGGCCGCCGGCGTGAAGATCTGTATGGCATGAACCGTGCGTGTAAGTCCGGCGTCAATGATCGGCGCACTAGTTAGCTGACTGTTGTCAGTTACTTACTTTGCGGATTCGGATTGGAATCGATTTGGCGGCAGGCACTTTGCTTACTGCGTGATGCCATAGCGGGATCAACGGATTGCATTTTGGGTAGTAACCCGCGACGCAGCCACGCGGAATGTCGTACAACGTCACCCGCAGGCCAGCCCTCCCGGCTCAGGTGTCGCGCGGCCGTCGAGGCGGTAACCTGATCCCCATCGTGCAGGCGTGGCGCTCAATATCTTTGGCGCACATCAACAAGGCTTTGCGTGTGCCGTGGATGCCGCGGTAGCAGTCATCAAAGCCGCAGATGATGGTGTTGAATTGATCGTTGCTGCGTAAAGTCATGAGTCGCAGCCCCTAGCCCCCTGTTGCCGAAGGCCCTATTCCAGGAAGTCCAATCAAGACTTCTGCTTTGCTGCCGCATCGCGCGCATCCTTGAGCTGCTTCCAGTTCGGCGCGTACTTGATCGCCTCGTCGTATTTGACGAGCGAATCTTTTGTCTTGCCCTGCTTCCCCAGCACGTCCCACGGCTTAAGCGGATCGGCCCAAGCTGCTCGCTGAACGGCGCCATGCTGCGGCATAGTCGCTCGCTCGTAAGAGAGGCTAGACTGCTGGCCTTCAGCTACCTATCGGGGATTGCGATGCTGATCGCGTGTTTGTCCGTCATGAGGCGAGCTGGCTTGGTGCTCACGCTTTTGTTCCTGTCGCTCCCGGCCAGCGCCCAGCTGGCCGCGGGCTCCATGCCCGTCAAGTGGAACGAAGGTGCCGAGGACTGCCAGAAGAACCCGCAGCCGCCGCTGCAGGTTCATCCGTACAACAGCCAGACGTTCATCTTGCGCGAGAACCCCTGCGCCACGTACGAGGCGCCGTTCATGTATCTGCTTCTGGGTTCGAGGCGCGCTCTTCTCATCGACACGGGCGCCGTGGCCGATCCGCACGCGATGCCGCTTGCCCAGACGGTCCAATCCCTCGTGCAGAGAGCAGGGCTCCCTGCTCGGTCACTCCTTGTAGTGCACACGCACGGGCATCTGGATCACCGCGCGGGTGATGGTCAGTTCGTGGCTCTGCCCGGGGCCGAGGTGGTCGGAACCAAACTCAAGGACGTCACACACCGATTTCAATTCAACGATTGGCCGAACGGGGTCGTCCAGGTGGAGCTCGGAAGCCGCACCGTCGATGTGATTCCAACGCCAGGGCATTACCCATCGGAAGTCTCCTACTACGATCGCTCGACGGGTCTGTTCTTCTCCGGGGACTTCCTCTTGCCGGGCCGGCTCCTGATCGCGGATGCCGCTGCCGATCTAGCGAGCGCCCGGCGCGTCGCGCAGTTCATCGCGCCGCGGCCCGTAAGTTACGTGCTCGGCGGTCACATCGAGCTCGATCGAGCAGGACATACGTTTCTCGGCGACCACAACCATCCGAACGAGCGACCGCTCCAACTGACGAAGCAGGACCTCATGGACCTCCCGGCCATCGTGGCAAGCTTCAACGGGTTCTACGGCCGCAGCGGCGATTACGTTCTTGAGAATCAGAACCGGGTGCTGATGGCGCTGGGCACAGTCGTGATCGCTTTGCTGGTCGCTGCCGGCTTTGGTCTTCGCGCCTACGTGCACCGTAACCGGCGCGCCGCGCGTTGAGGTCCAAGCCGGCCGTGCGTACGGCCATGCGAATGTGTCGAGCATGAAGGCGGGTGTGACTGCGAGTTATTGGCGCGCCCGGAGAGATTGGAAATCCCCGAGCCCCTGGTTCCTACCCAGGTGCTTTGCGGGGTTGGCACCCAGGTGCTCTGGGTACGAGGTCCCAGAACCGCCGGTCGATCAGGCAGAAGCTGCGCCACCACTATCTGTGACCGGCCGGATTCTCAGGCGGGGGTCTTGTGACGCCGAGATCTGACCGCATGGCGTGCGGCCGCACCAAAGAGCCACCCCCTATTCGTGAAGCAGCGTTTCCCAGTTTGAAGGTACCGCTCCGGCCGGTCCCGGCACCGGTTGATCCAACGGATGCGAATCAGGAGCGTGAAGCTTCGGGCCGGTGAAGAATTCCTCTGTACGATAGTCGTAAAACCACCGCTCGCTCGGCTCGAAGCTCGTGATTATCGGGTGACCCGTAGCGGCGTTATGTTTCGATGCATGCTGATTTGGTGAAGTATCACAGCAGCCGATGTGACCGCATTCGGCGCATCTGCGAAGATGCAGCCACCATTCCCCCAGAGCCAAGCATTCGACGCAACCTGTTCCGCTTGGCTTGGCCGCTGAGTTGATACCATCCCTCTCGGACTTCATAGGCTCCCCTCTGACTTCCTTTTACTTCAGTTGCTCCTCATCGACGCGCAGACCAAGGAGCGCTATTCGATGGCCTTGATCTGAACGGCTCTTGGCCCGGACTGCTGGACTGGTTCCAGATTTGGTTTGTGCCAGCCAAGTAGGTGTCCTCTTCATGACCAGAAAGGCGCATGCACTACATCAAACATGCTTTATTCAGATCGATCATAAGAAATCTCGGCCAATAGTGCGATCCCATTCGCGACGACACATTTCGTTCGCGCCCTCCCAGGCGCGCAAACTTCCCTGCAGCAGGAAGGAATAAATTACTGAAGTTTTGGACGTGAATTGCCGAAATCGACGCGATTTGCAATCCATTGTGATCGATGAGACAACGAAGTACTCTTTTATTACCAAAAAGATAGTAGGGCTAAGTATGAAATTATTGGAGGGATGGGACAACTTCTACGTAATCCTGGGGTCGGCCGCTGCGGGTCTCATCGGCCTTACGTTCGTCGTCATCGCACTTCTGTCGGATGTGCGTCGCGCGAACCCCGCGGGCATGCAGGGTTACATCACACCGACTATCGTGCACTTCGGCACCGTGTTTGCACTTGCTGCGTACATGAGCGTGCCTAATCAGACGGTGCGAAGCCTTAGCGTAGGATTCGCGATTGGCGGTATTGGGGCCTTAATCTACACCGCCGTGATCGCTAATAATATACGTCGCTTCGCCCCTGACTATGCGCCAGTCACCGAGGATTGGGTCTGGCACGTCATTTTGCCGACGTTCGACTATGCAGCGCTTCTCGCTATGGCTTTTCTCATCTGGTACAGACTGCAGCTAGCACTGTATTGCATCGCCGCGGCACTTACGCTATTGCTGTTCATCGGCATACACAACGCCTTGGATGTGGCCGTTTCGGTGACTGTGCAAAAGCAAAAAGATCATAACAAAAAAGCCCAGAAATCGTCTGGAACGAGCTGAGTCAGCTGACAAGATGTGCGTCTACAGGCGTAATTCAGAGAGGCACTGAGATCGTCGAACTGAGTGGAGATTTGAACGGGAAGATTCTTTATCACGTTACTACGGCTATCGACAATCAGAAGGGCATATTGGTCAACACTGGTGACCCAGTGTTCTCGGGCACAATTGCCGGCTCCGAGCCGGTGCTCCGAACTCTCAATGTTGCTCTGGTGGTCGCCTTAACATCCTATGGCTCCATCGCTTCGGGCCTCGTTCTTCCGGCCATGGGATTCGAGTCTCCCCCGCTTAAGAATGTGCTGTGCGCCGCTCACTGGTCTATGGTCTTGCGCATCAGCACGAACTCGATCATGACGTCCGGCGTCGCTGGATAGAACACCATCTCCCCCGCCTCGTAGCCGAGAGCCCGGTAGAAGGGCACGCCCGTTAACGTGCCCATTAACTCAAAGCGCGTAAAGCCCTGCGTCTGTGCCGCGGCTTCGCAGTGCATAAGCAGCGCCCGGCCAATCCCCTGGCGCGCGTACCCCGGCGCGACGAAGAACGCGCGGATTCTTGCGGAATCAGTTTGTGGATTCAATTCACGGATATCGCGCTGCGCATGGCGGTCGCCCCCAAACAGCGTGCTGCGGCGACTCCAGCCGCCGCACCCGACAAGCACGCCATCACGTTCGGCTACGAAGTAAGTGCCATCGTCAATGAGCTGCGTATCCACGCCAAAGGCGCCACGCAACGCTGCCTCGATTTGCTCAGAGCGATATGAGTGCGTGCCTAGGGCGCGCGCAGAATTCGCGATGAGCTGCTCGAGCCGAAGTTGATCGGTGCGCTGCGCCTTACGAACGTGGTAATTCATGCGCGACGAGCATACGCCGTCGCCGCCAGCGGCGGAGGCCGCGTTGATTCCGACGGTCAATGACCGAGCCTCTGCCACGTGGATCTTGACACTGCGAACTCAAACCGACATGCGTGTCTTTGTCCGCCTGATGTTTCGCGTCTTCCCGGAAGTCCGCTGTCTCCCGGTACTTTTTACGCCGATCTGCTAAGGACCAAGGATGTTACGGAAGCACCGATGGCTTCGGGTGTAGCGGCACCTACGCTTCCTCGGCAGCGATAGCGGAATTCACCGCCATACACCACTTCCATCCGGGCGAGTGCGCGATCTCGTGCGGCCAGCCCAAGCAGCGCGCCGGCAAAAAGGCCGAGAGTGCCGCTGAAAAGGTGCCCAACTGGTCCGCAGTGGGTCTGAATTCCAAGGCTAATCCACCCGCGGAGACGCCCGGAGCCTGGACGTCAAAGCCCTCGCAAAATGCTACCAGCAAGCAGCCTGCGATAGTTGTGGCTGCTTGTGCCGCACCGATCGGTTTACTATTCATCGCTACCTTGTTGCACAGTTGAAGGCGAGCAGTGATATATCTAGTGTGTAGCGGGCGAGCTACGAATCTCCGCGAGTAACACATCGAATGCTTCAAGCATGAACTTCAACGAAGTCACGTCGATGAATCGCCCGTCCTGGATCTTCGTCTGCACCTGAGAAATCAGCACCTCCGGTACGGCGATGACACGAGACAGCGTCGCCGCCAGGGTCTGTCGCAATTGTCCCTGAGCGCGCACGCCGCCGGTCATTCCGGGGGAGCTAGTCATGATCAGTACCGGCTTGTCCTTGAGCACCGATTGGTAGCCTGGACGTGAGGCCCAGTCGAGTGCGTTCTTCAGAACGCCCGGGACTCCATAGTTGTATTCCGGCGATACAAGCACCAAACCGTCGCAATCACGGATAGCCTTCTTCAGCGCAACGACGGGCGCGGGTTTGTGGTCGCCATCGAGATCTGCGTTGTACAAGGGAACTGTTTGAAGCGAGAAAACATCAATGCGTGCCCGCTCGCGCACACTCTCTTGTAGGCCGCGCAACACGGCACAGGAATACGCCCCCTGGCGCAGGCTTCCCGAAATGCCGAGGATATGCGGTTTCGTAGGGGTCATTTTGATCTCCTGCCCGGTATCTTCGCTATTTGCGCACCGGCCTCGAGTGCGCCCAGAACTGCTATATCGAGCAGTTTCTGATTCAACGAGTCACGACGCGAGCTGCCATAGAACGCGAGGATTTCGATTTGCATAGTTGACTCCCCTCTGGAGCGGATTCTGTGATTGGAAGACGTCTAACCAAACGCTCACCGCGCGCTCAATACATGATCTTGCCGCCATCCACGTTCAGCAGCTGACCCGACATGAAGTCGCTGTCGGCGCTGGCAAGGAAGATTGCTACGCCACTCAGATCTGCCGGCAGCATGTCTCCGTTGATGACACACGTCGCTACCGACCCCCTGGTTCGCAGCTGACGCTATGAAAATAGAGCTTTGATTTTATTAACAAAATCGTAAGCGTACGGGCGGGGCCGCCTTGACGATCAGGCGGCGAGTTGGAGCGGGTTGAGTTTTGCAGCAACGTTCCACGGCAGGGGATCCTCGATGCGGTTGATCGGATTGTCTGCGATGCGCTCGAGAACATAGCGCAGATAAGCTTCACCGCGGCGTCATGACCGTATCTACAGCGTAAGACCTAACGCCAGTCGAGCTGACGCACGGAATTTACCCGTCACGGCTGCCACCCACTGCGCTACGGACAAGCGCGGGTTGGCGTATCACGCTCACCTAGGTTCGCACAGAACGCCAAAACCTGATTCTTCTTTAGAGCATTCCAAGCCGCGAGCTGCGCATCGAGACTGGCGTGCAGGCCAGCATAAGTGTCAATCTCCTGAGCATTGGGGGCCGTATCGGCGTCGTCGAGCAGTCCGCTAAAAGAATAGATCTGTTCGTTCAACATGCCGGGGAAATTCAGGTTGGCTTCGGACCCCTTGATGTTGACCTGCATCAGCACCCCTTCGATTTTCGAAGCCTCCTTGAGCAGCGCGTTGCCCTCGGCTGTGAGCGCCGCGCCATGGGGCCTGCCACTCGCCTTTTTTAGCGCTGCCGCGACCGCGCCTTCGACGCTGCGAATATCATTCACAGCACGATGCAGCACATCCTGGTCGCGATAGACCTCCATAGACAGGGCAAACTTCTGCTGTAAGCCCGCGAGCGACCCCTTGTCGCGCGGATCGGGCGCGACCATCAGCGGCGCCGTCTGAGTCTGTCCGCCGTAGACAAGCCTGACGGTGTAGTTGCCGGGCAGCGCAATCGGACCGCGTGGTGGCAAACCAGCATAGAAGGCGCCAGGAATCTGCACGGGATCGTCATAGCGCAGATTCCAGACAAAGCGGTTCATGCCCTGAAGGGCGGGCAGCGTGTCCTGGGGATGCACCTGATTCGGCCATTCCGGCGGCTGCTCGCTCTTCGTCGCCTTCTCGCTGGTGAGATGGCGCACCACGCTGCCCTGGGCATCGAGAATGTCGATGCTGATCGTGTCGGCGGGCAACGAAGGCAAATAGTAGTCGATGAGAATGCCGGCAGGCGGGTTCTGGCCCACGGGCGGGTGCGTGTCAACCTCGTCGGGATAGTAGAGCCGATAACCGGTCTCAGGCTTATAGAGGTATGCCGTCGGCGCCGCCGCTGCGGCCGCGACCTGCCGCAATGGAGTAACGTCGTCGAGAATCCAGAATGCGCGGCCATGGGTAGCGACCACGAGGTCGTTGCCCTTGACCACCAGGTCGTGAACCGGAGAGCGCGGCAGATTGAGCTGCAGGCTTTGCCAATGTTGCCCGTCATCAAAGGACACGAATACGCCGGTCTCGGTGGCGGCATAAAGCAGGCCACGCTTGAGAGGATCTTCTCGAACCACGTGAACGAACGACCCATCCGGCAGGCTGGCGTCAATGCGCCGCCAGGTCTTGCCGCCATCGCGCGTCATGAAGATGAAAGGTCTAAGATCGTCGAGTCTATGGCGGTCCACTGCGACATAGGCTGTGTTCGCATCATAGCGCGATGGCTCAATCAGACTGATCGTGCTCCATGTGGGCATTTCGCGCGGAGTGACATTCGCCCAACTACCGCCGCCATTGCGGGTGAGTTGAATAAGTCCGTCATCGGTTCCGACCCAAATCATTCCCTTGCTAATCGGCGACTCTGCGATGGCGAAGATCGTGTCGTAATATTCAACGCTGGTGATGTCTTTGGTAATCGGGCCACCGGAGGCCTGCTCCTTGGATTTGTCGTTGCGAGTGAGGTCGGGGCTGATGGCGCTCCAGCTGCTACCGTCATTGGTCGTTCGATAGATGCGCTCCATGCCGTAATAGAGCGTGTCTGGATCGAACGGCGACATAGCTAGCGGCGATGTCCAGTTAAAGCGATGCTCGAGGTCTTTGGCCGCGTGGCCTGAAGCGTCGATCGGCCATACCGAGATCACCTGCGACTGCATCGTGTGTTTGTTGAAGCGGCCGATGAGGTTTTCGTTAGTGCCATAGACGATATTAGGATCGCGCGGATCGGCGATCACGAAGCCGGCCTCCCCGTCGAACACGTCGTACCAGTCGCGCTCCACGATAGCGCCTTTGTCATCCATGCTGGCAATGGCGACACTCGTATTGTCCTGCTGAGCACCATAGACATAGTAGGGGAAGCGGTCGTCAACCGACACGTGGTAGAACTGTGCCGTCGGCTGATTGTTCTGTGTGCTCCAGGTCTTGCCGTTGTCGAGCGATATCGAGGCGCCTCCATCGCTGGCCTCGATGATCCGGTCCGGATTGGTCGGATCGATCCAGAGTCCGTGATGATCGCCATGGCGCGCGGGCAGAAGGTCGAATGTCTCGCCCCCGTCGATTGAGCGGAACAGGCCAGTGTTCTCTGCATAGACCGTGTCGACGTGTTTGGGGTCAGCGAGGATCGTGGAGAAATACCAAGCCCGCTGGCTGAGCCGCCCGTCATCGCTAACGCGCCGCCAATGCGCGCCGCCGTCGTCTGAACGGTACAGGCCACCTTGCGCCGCTTCGATCATCGCGTAGATGCGACTGGAGTCGGCCCCGGAAACCGAGATGTGAATGCGCCCCAGAGTGCCCGCCGGCAATCCGTTGCCGGAAAGTTGGGTCCAGTGTACGCCACCGTCAGTGGAGCGATACATCCCGCTTCCGGGGCCGCCACTCGAAAAGCTCCACGGCTGGCGGCGCGCCTGCCAGAGCGCGGCATAGACAATATTTGAGTTGTGCGGATCGAAACTGACGTCTATCGCGCCAGTTTGCTCATCCTTGTAAAGGACTTTCGTCCAGGACTTGCCCCCGTCGACCGTGCGGAACACGCCGCGTTCCGTGTTCGGACCGAAGGCGTGACCAAACGCGGCGACCAGCACGATGTCCGGATTCTCCGGGTCGACGATCAGCGCGCCGATCTGACGCGTGTCCTTAAGGCCGAGACTGCTCCAGGTTTTGCCGCCATCGATCGACTTATAAACGCCGTCGCCATAGGTCATATCGCCGCGCGGCGCGGCTTCGCCGGTGCCGACATAGATGACATTGCGATCGGAGCGTGCGATTGCGATTGCGCCGACGGAGGAGATGGCTGTGTCATCAGTCAGCGGCAGCCAGCTCGCGCCGCCGTCGGTCGTCTTCCAGACCCCTCCGGCCACTGCGCCAAAGTAAAACGTGGTGGGATCCCCGGCGATGCCGGTGACGGCGAGCGCGCGCCCGCCGCGATAAGGTCCGATACCCCGCCACTGCAAGGCTGCGAAGAGGCTCGGGTTGAGTGGAAATGTGGCGGCCTGATCGCCTGCCGAAACCGGCGCAGGCGCGACAGCATCGACCGTGTTCATTGACGCGGTCGCAAGGGCGACCAAGGCGACACAACAGCGAAGGAATGTCGAGCGCTGTGCGAGTGGCAGACGAATTTGCATGTTTTCCCCCTGGCTACGCGGGTCATACGGCCGGATTCAGCGTTCCTTATATCCGAAGCGCACCCATAGCGTGCGCGCATTCAGCAGATAGAACGACTCACTGCCGAATTCACTCGCGCTGACCGGTGGGCGCTGGTTTGTCAGATTATTGCCTTCGAGCGACAGCAGGTAGTGGCCCAGGCGATAGCCAAGCGTCGCATCGAGCTTCATGTAGCCGCCAACTGGCGCGGTATTTTCTTCATCCAGATAGCGCCGACCTACGTAGGTCGCTACAAGCGTCGCATTAAACCCTTCCCGAGGCTCGTAGAGGAGCCCGGCGGAAGCGAGATGATGCGGTGACAGCGGCAGTTCGCGTCCGGCGACATCAACGTACGCGTTGGATTCGATATCGAAGAACAAGTACTGTGTAAAGCGCGCATCGTGGTACGAGTAATTTGCGGCCACCGCGAGGATGTCAGTTATCCAGTAGCGTGACTCGAGCTCCGCGCCTCGTAATTGCTCCCCGGCCGCGTTGGTCAGAAATCCGGACTCTGTTGCGACCACCAGATTCTTGAAGTCCAACTTGAAGAATTCCGCCTGGTAGTTCAGGCGGCCGTCCGCCACTGCGCCTTTGAGGCCGCCTTCGTAGCTTTTTGCGGTCTCCGGGCGCAGCACAGCCGGCTGGTAATCCGGACCGAAATCGAGCGCCGACGGTTTGAAAGCGTCGCGATAATCCGCGTATAGCACCGCCTCGTCCTTCCCATCTGCCCAGAGCCGGTAGCTGGCACCGACCGTTTCGGTGGGGCGAATCTCGCGCCTGCTCGCGCTTTGCTCCGCAAATTGCACCGTTGGCGTGAACGGCGGCAATGTGAGATCGCTGGAGAATTTGCTTTCATCGGTCTCGTTAAGGCGAATTCCTGCCGTCACATCCCAGCGCGTACCGGTCTTCCAGTCCAGTTGCGCATACTGGCCGGCAAACAGCCGCCGGTCAGAGACGAAGCCGAATTCGTTAACCGGCAACTGCGTCGTCGGCGGCGGCAGTACCGAACCGTTAAGCGGCACGGTATAGGCGCTGTTGCCGTTCAGCGTGGGCTGGCGCCCATAGCCGTACAGCAGGTCGGCCCCGACGGTAAGAACAACGTCGCCGAACATGTGGCCTGCCAGGTGCGTGTCGAAATAATCATCATCGATTTGGCGATTCTGATCCTGCGTGTCGGCGGTACCGCTCAGATCTGGATGCAGAAAGGCACGAATGTCGTCAACGTGCGAGTGAGAGACGGAGACGAGAGTGTCCCACGTCCCCCAGAGCGTCGGCCGCGAATAGCCGATGGCCAGCTGATACTTATTCTCGTTGAGCTCGGCGTTTGCCGGATTGAAATTGGCATTCAGCGGCGTCAGGGTCGTGAGCGCCGTGCCCTCGCGGATCACCGGGCTGGGCGGTACGTCGCGAACAATGCTCAGGTTCGCGTCGACGCGTAACTGACCTGTACCCAAATCGAGCGCGCCGCGATACAGCAAGCGCCCATCGGAGACATTCTCGCGTCTGTCGGCGAATCCTACGCTTTCCCCGGAGGCGGCAAACGATTGGTGATAGTCTCCCCACTGAGGCAGCGCGAACGCGGCCGATCCGCGTGCTGAGTGATAATTGCCCACCGCTATGTCGGCCTCATCAGCCGCCTCACCTGCCGGGTAATGAAGAACGTGCACGACCCCGACGAATGATGTTGCCCCATACATGACCGGCGCCGCACCCTTAAGTACCTCGATGCGCTCAACATTGGTTGAATCCAGCGTTGTTATCGCCGGATTGAAGGCACCTCCCCACGGGATATTGTCGACGACGAGCAGGAACGCGTCGAATTCATGCAATCCCCAGAATGAAGGTACAGCGCTTGACGGTCCAGCGTCCCCGCCCGCCGGCGCCTCGACTCCGGGCACCAAGCTTAAGGCAGAGGCCATGTCCCACGCATCGCGAGCGCGCAATTCCTCCCCGAGGACTACCGAGATGTCGTCAGGGAGCTGATCGAGAGCCTCAGGGATTCGGCTGGCCGTAACCACGACTTCGCTCAACGAGTCAGCTCGCGGCTCGTTCGGCGCATCGGCGCCGGCTCCGTCTCCAGCAACAAGCAACAGCCCGAATAGAATGCCGCGCTGAATTTGGCAACCTCTCATCAGTACACTCGATGTCTACGCGGATGCCCTGCCGCAGCAAATGGATGAAGCCGGTGAGAAAGTGGTCGACGCGGGGGGTTACCTGCAATGTCAAGAGTTATCGACCGAAAGTGATCTCTGCGAGCCTCGATCTCACGCATCGCCAAGACTCTCCCCAGCCGGCATCGCTAAGCATTATCTTGCTGTAGCGAGATGATATCGACCGCTTCGTCAAACCTCTCCTTTGCAATTGCGCGTCTCAGCCTGCCTACGGCTTCTTCGCATCGCGGAAGCCATTGACTCAAGAGCCACGTGTCTGGATTCAAGAATCCCTCCATCATTCGCGACAGTAAGCTGTCCGCACTTTGAGAGCTGACACGGGCCGATGGGGCACTGTCAGAGATCGGTTCGGCTAGAAGTGGGTTTGGATAGCGGATTCGATGTCATAGCGTTCATTCACGAGGTAGAGAAGTTGCCATTTGTCGAAAGTGGTGCACGGATGCGAGACGCCCAGAGCAATCATATCTCCTACCTGTAGGTCCGCGTGCGGCGGCATGGTCATATGAGCATGCTGATCGTTGATCACGGCGATTTGAAACTCGCCGGTAAGCATATCGGGTGCCTCCGTCGATCCAGGACGGTAGTGCCGCAAAGGAGCTGGCGCTCCCGCATCGTGGCCGAAGTCTCGCCGTCCCGCACCCAAGATTGCGCGGCCCGGTTCGGGCACTGAGAGGACGTATGTCCACACTTCCAGAGCATTCTCGAAGCGATGCCCGATCGCTTCCGCAATACCGGATCGTTCAAGCACTTCGGAGAAGAGCCGCTCGTACAAGCCCGCGTCATGCGTGAAATAGCAACCACTGCGTAGCACGATGCAGGTCTTATGACTTAGTCGTGCTTGTGCGAAGACCTCCGCGACGAGGTCGTAATAGGCCGAGCCACCGGCGCTTAGAATGATACCATCGCGATCGAAAAAGCCCTCTCTGTCTAAGCTCTCCGCTGTCTGCACGATTCGATTCAAGAGATGCCGAACTTTGGGCACCGCTTCCCGGGCGGACAGATATCCGTGCAGCCCCTCGAAACCTTCGACGCCAGCAAGTTCCAGGTGGGGCCTTGCGTCACGAACGGCACCGCACACCGCACGAACCTCATTAGTTTCCCGGCATCCCGTGCGCCCTCCGCGATAGCCAACCTCGACCAAGACAGGTAAAGGCCGGCCTACGGGAGCACGGCGCGCCGCTTGCGCTAATCTGTTGACACCCGCGACGGAATCCACAAGGCAGAAGAGCTCGAAAGACGGATGCCGGCGCAACTCATCGAGAACGTATTCGATATCGCGTGCACCAACGATCTCGTTCGCCAGTAGCACGCGCTTAATGCCTGCCCCGCGAGCAATCCTCACCTGATGTACGGTGGCGAGCGTGATGGCCCAAGCCCCGTCCTCGAGCTGCCACTGAAAGACTTGCGGACTCATGTGCGTTTTGCCATGCGGCGCCAGCTTCGCGCCGGTGCGAGCCAAAAACTCGCGCATCCACTGGCGGTTGCGTGTCAGAGCCGAGACTCGCAGGACCGCCAGCGGCAGCGGCAAATCCTCCCTGAGGACATTCCAGCTTTTTGCAGGAATGTCAGCCAACGCAATGTCGAGGGCGCCATATGGCAGCCCTTTGGTGCGCCAATCCACCCGCTCTCCTGAGCGATTTGCTGCATGATTGATCATCACGGTGACTACCCGTTTGCCATGTGTGAGGGGATGCTGAGTGCAATGAACGCTGACAACACCGCGAATGCGGTCGTCAGGGTAAGCAGCGACCTGCTCGTGGAATCGCAATTCGCCAGAATGCTCCACGCAAACATCACGTACAGATTGGCAGGGCGAATGGGCGTAGCGCGGGCGATAATGCCGTCCTGCGCCTCATGCAAGGCTTGACGCCCTCCCGTCGAACAGCCGGAAAAGTACGAGCGGCTTACTTCCCGACCATAAAACGCACGGACAATCGCGTTCGCGGCGAGCGTCGCGACATGCGTGGAACGATACCCCCCATTCATTTTCACCTGGAGGTTGTAGTGCACCCAGGCATTATCGAGCCCTGTACCCCGGTGACCCAGGTCGGACGGGTTCCGGTGCATCTAGGGAATTCGCGTCTGCGAAGGCTGCTTGGCGTCCACATTCAAGTCGACTTTTTTGGGCCGACCGAATAGCGGCTGACTTTGATCGCGGCGAAGATCGGCCAAGTGCCGTCCATCGTGAGCGCATATTGACATCGAGCGTAGCCCCGAAATTCCACGCACCCCGTGGATTTGATGCGCCATGGCCTGCGCACCCTGAGGCGCCGCATCCTGCCCGAGGTCATCGGCACCTCGCGACGACCTTTCTCGCATTACGGAAAGTATGCTTGACTGTTTCACTAATAGAATTTAATTATACTGGTGATAGTGCCATAAACACCCCAAGGCTGGCGCAACTACCAGTGTATGGGGCGAGCCCCAAACGCTCAAAGGGAAACTCGAGTGTCGCGAATCTCAGCTCTGGAAACCCACGACATCCGGTTCCCGACCTCCCGGGAATTTCACGGCTCCGATGCCATGAATCCCGATCCGGACTATTCCGCTGCGTACGTCGTGCTGCGCACGGACGATGCGAGCGGTCTTGCGGGTCACGGTTTCGCGTTCACCATCGGGCGCGGGAACGAGGTTCAGACTGCCGCCTGTGCAGCGTTGCATCACCTTGTGGTCGGCCTGGATGTCGAGGGGGTAGTCGCCGACCTGGGCGGCTTCGCGCGCAGCCTCACCGGCGACTCGCAGCTGCGCTGGCTCGGTCCCGAGAAGGGCGTCATGCACATGGCGGTCGGCGCGGTAGTCAACGCCGCTTGGGATCTGGCCGCCCGGCGCGCCGGAAAGCCGCTCTGGCGCTTTATTGCGGACATGAGCCCGGATGAGATCGTCCGCTGTATCGATTTTCGTTATCTGAGTGATGCGCTCGCACCGGCTGAGGCGCTCGCGATTTTGCGGGCCGCCGAGCCGGGCAAGTCGGAGCGCATCGACTATCTCTTGCAGCGCGGCTATCCCGCCTACAGTACGAGTCCCGGATGGCTCGGCTATCCGGATGATAAGGTCGTGCGGCTTGCCAGGCAGGCGGTGTCGGAAGGCTTTCGCACCATCAAGATCAAGGTGGGTCTCAGCCTGGAAGACGACGAGCGCCGCTGCCGGCTGGCCCGGGAGGCAATCGGTCCGGAGATCGCCATGGCGGCGGACGCGAATCAGCGCTGGGACTTCGATGTGGCAGTACCCTGGATCCGCCGGCTCGCTCCTTACGGCATCGCCTGGGTGGAGGAGCCCACGAGCCCCGACGACATCCTGGCACATCGAGCGATACGTGCCGCGGTGGCGCCTGTTCTGATCTCCACCGGCGAGCACACCCAGAATCGAGTGCTCTTCAAGCAATTCCTGCAGGCCGATGCGGTCGATCTCATTCAGATTGACGCCACCCGCGTGGGTGGAGTCAATGAGAATCTCGCCATCCTGCTTCTGGCGTGCAAGTTCGGCATTCGCGTCTTTCCACACGCGGGGGGTGTCGGGCTTTGTGAGCTGGTTCAGCACCTCGCCATGGCGGATTTCATCGCCGTAACGGGCCAGATTGAGGATCGGGCGATCGAGTTCGTCGATCACTTGCACGAGCACTTCGTTGATCCCGTGCGCATACGCAACGGCCGTTACATGGCCCCCACCGCAGCTGGTTTCTCCGCGCAAATGCGCCCTGAGGCTCTGGTGCACTACCGTTTTCCTGGAGGGGCCGCTTGGCGAACCCCGTACCTGTAATAGACTTGCGCTCCGACAGCCGCAAGCAGGCGGCGGATAAGGGCCGACCGCAAACTCCATGATTGAGGACCCGGGACCCAAATATCGTGCCCCCGCGCTGGAGAAGGGCCTGGCGGTGCTTGAGCTCCTTGCGCACGCGCGCGCGCCGATGTCGCTGAATGCGATCTCCCGCGGACTGAACCGCTCCGTCAGCGAACTCTTCCGGATGATCCAGGTGCTCGAGTTTCGCGGCTACCTGGAGGTCTCCGGTACCGGCGAGGGCTACGTGCTAAGCAACAAGCTGTTCGCGCTGGGCATGACTCGGGCCCCGACTCGGGACCTGCACGACGCGGCGTTGCCGATAATGCACCGGCTCGCGGAGCACATCGGTCAGTCATGCCACCTGGGCGTCGCATCCGCCGACCAGATGGTGATCATCGCGCGGGTCGAGGCTCCGGGCGACCTCGGCTTCTCGGTGCGCATCGGTTACCGCCGCTCGCTGATCGACTCGACCTCCGGACTCGTGTTGTACGCATTCCAATCCGACCTTGTGCGCGGTGAATGGAAGAAGCGCTTATCACCCGCCGTCAGACGCCGCGACTGGGTGAACTTCGAGCGACGCGGCCACGCCGCGCGCAAGGCGGGCTACGTGACCGCCGCGAGCCATGCCGTGCGCGGGGTGATCGACCTGTCCGCGCCGGTGAGGCAGTCCGGCAGCGTCGCCGCCGCCCTGACCGTGCCCTATGTCAAGACCGCGCGTTCGCTGTCCGTGGCTGAGACGGTTGGGCCACTCGTGCAAGCAGCGCACGAGATTTCCAGTGAACTTGGCGGCAGGACACCGGCGGCGAGTCTGAAGATCGCCGTCGATTCCTGAGCCCGGGAATTCACTCCACGCCTCATCCAGTCGAGCGCCTGATGGGGCCGGCTGCGTGGCCCAAGGGGCGCCTCCGGCCCCGCTGCTCCGTCGTGCGCGGCTGGGCCATTGATTTTATGGGTGAGTCAGATATCATCTATAAAATTATAAGGGAGGGCGATGCCGATGACTCCAGTGTTCGGTGCACGGCGCCTCTTGCGGCGCTCTCTTTTTGGCCCGGCTCTTCCCGGTGTGCTTCTGATTCTTGTCCTGTCGCTAGGCCGGATCGAGCCTGCCCGTGCGAGCGACGCGGGCGATGACGCGTCCAATTCCAGCGGGCAACTGCAAGAAGTGGTCGTGACCGCGGAGAAACGCGAGGAGAATCTCAACAGGGTGCCGATCAGCGTCGCCGTCTTCGGGCGCGATGAGATGGAGCAGCGCAATATCGTGAGCATGGCGGACGTGGCCGCCGTGACTCCCGGTGTAGACTTTCAGAATACCGGCTCGACTATCGCACTCGCGATCCGCGGCGTCTCGTCGGGTATATCCGGCTATTCGACTACTGGCATCTACATCGACGATGTGCCCGTGCAGATCCGCCTGGACAATGGCGTCGTGCCGGGAACCAATACGACGCCCCTGGTCTTCGATCTGGATCGCGTTGAGGTTTTGAAGGGCCCTCAGGGCACGCTGTTCGGCGCGGGCGCGGAAGGCGGTACCATCCGTTTCGTTCAACCCCAGCCGAGTCTCACCGACTACAGCGGTTTTGCGCGTGCCGGCCTCGCCACCACCGATGGCGGTGGCCCGAGCTACGAGTTCGGCGCCGCAGCCGGTGGCCCGATCATTCAGGATGAGCTCGGATTCCGGGTGAGCGCCTGGCACGACCGCGAGGGCGGTTACATTGACCATGAGAGCGCAATACCCGGCGGAGCCGATTACAACGATTCCGGCTATCGCGACGCCGACGTGCTGCGCGCTGCGCTGACGCTCTCCCCAATCGCCTCGCTGAAAATCACCCCGTCGATGTTCTATCAGCACATCTACTGGAACGACGTGCCCACCTTTGACCCCGGCTCGAGCACTTATCCGGACACGATGATCACAAACTGGAAGTCGTTGAATCCGACTGTCTCGAACGTGGACGCCGGTCGACTCGCGTTTCAGGGGCTCCTGCTGCAGCCCAGCGATGACCAGATCTACTTGCCGGCGCTCAAGATTCAAGAGGATCTGCCGGGTGTCAGCTTTGCCTCCAGCACCTCGTACCTGTACCGGCGCTATAATGCTCAGCAGGACTTCACGACGGTGATGCCCGTCATCATCGGCCTGCCCTGGCCCACGACTGAGCGGGCGGCGGCGGACAGCTTCACTCCCGCCTTTCTGAACGTGTTTGCGCAGGAGCTGCGCGCCACCTCGGCCACGGCCGATCAGCGTCTGCAGTGGACGTTCGGTTTGTTCTACAACGAATCGCGCCAGACGGGCTATCAATGGGTGGTGTCGCCGTATTGGCCGACGCAGATTCTTCAGGCCTTCGGCAAGCCCATCTCCGAAGTATTCGGACAACCCCTGCTTCCGGGGGGCCAGTCGATCTACGAGAAAGAGCCGCTCAGCGACCAGCAGCTGGCGGCCTACGGACAGATTACCTATGAAGTCGTCAAGCACGTAAGCTTGGTCGCGGGAGCGCGCGTCGCGCGGGAAACGGACGACTACAGCATTTACATCAATGGGCCGCTGAACGGACCCGCCCCGACCTCGTTCTCCGGCACCCAACGGCAGACCGTCGTCGACCCCAAGTACGGCATCAACGTTCAGCTGGATGAGAACAATCTTCTCTATGTCAGTGCCGCAAAGGGCGACCGTATCGGCGGCGTCAACCCGCCGTTCTACAACTTCACGGCCTGCAACGAGGCGCTCGCAGCGCTCGGTTTTCCCAACGGTGCCCCGAGTACGTACTCTGGCGATTCGCTCTGGAGCTACGAGATCGGCTCGAAGAATCGCCTTTTCAACGGACGCCTGCAGATGCAAGTGAGCGCGTTCCACATCAACTGGAGTGATATTCAGCAGATCGTGCAGGTCCCGGCCTGCACCGAAGGGTTCACTTCGAATCTCGGCAAGGCGACCAGCAACGGCTTCGACTTCCAGGCAGAGGCCCTGATCACCGACTCCCTGAAGGTCGGGTTGAGCATGGGCTACACCGACGCCCGCAACGCCACCACGATCGTCTCCGGCGGCAACAACGTGGTCGCAGACGGCCAGCAGATCAATCCCTACGCGGCTCCCTGGATCGTCGTGCCGACCGCCGAGTACACCTTCCCGATCGCCGCGGGGCACAAGGGCTATGTGCGTCTCGATGACACCTTTCACAGCAAAAACCCGGGGCCTTACAACCCGACGACCAACACTGCGAGCCCGACGTACAATCCGTACTTCATTCCCAATCCTGCGTACAACCAGCTCAACCTTCACGTCGGCATGACCTGGAGCAACTGGGATACTTCGGTGTATGCGCTCAACACGCTGAACACTCATCCGCTGCTCTTCAACAACGCACAGCAGCCGTTCACTTTCTATGGCAGCGCGTTCACCGTTCAGCCGCTGACGATCGGAGTCACCGCGATGTATCACTGGTAAGGTGCGAGTGTCGGTGCGGGCGCCTCTGCTGCCGGCCGCCGCGACGTCGCGGTCCGCCTACGCGTTCGTGCTCATCATCAGCCTGTTCTTTCTGTGGGGCGTTGCCAACAACCTCAACGACATCCTCATCAAGCAGTTCAAGAAGGCGTTCGAGCTTTCNNTGGGCTACAAGGCGGCGCTCCTTATTGGGCTCGGTCTGTATGCGACCGGGGCCTTTCTCTTCTACCCCGCGGCCGCTCTTCGCACCTACGCTCTCTTCCTCGGGGCCCTGTTCATTATCGCAAGCGGGCTCGCATTCCTCGAAACCGCCGCGAATCCCCTGGTCACGGTGCTCGGCCCGGCAGAGGGTGCCGCGCGCCGTCTTAACCTCGCTCAGTCGTTCAATCCCCTAGGCTCCATCACGGGCGTGCTGATCGGCCAGCGCTTCATTTTCTCGGGAGTCGAGTTCACGTCCCCGCAACTGGCCGGGATGAGCGCCAACGCGCGCGCCGCGTACTACGCATCGCAGTCGGCGGCGGTACCGGGACCGTACCTCGTCATCGGCGTGGTGGTGCTGGTGTGGATGCTTCTGATCGCTCTCGCGCCACTGCCGAGCGCAGCCGGACGAGGGGTCGGGCACAGCGCTCGCGGTGCATCGATACAAGAGCTCTTGCGAAATACCAACCTTCTACTGGCCATAGTGGCGCAATTCTTCTATGTCGGAGCGCAGGTTGGGATATGGAGCTACTTAATCCGCTATGCCCAGCAAACACTGCCCGGGACGTCGGAGCGCAACGCCGCAGACTTTTTAACCGTCGCGCTCGTCATGTTCATGATGGGCCGCTTCGCGGGCACGGCGTTGATGCGCTACCTGCCGCCTGCGCGGCTGCTGGCGATCTTCGCATCCGTCGCCCTGGCTCTCGTGAGCGTGGCCTTGATCATGCCGGGTCGCGTCGGCACCGACGCGTTGGTTGCAACCGCTTTCTTCATGTCGATCATGTTTCCGACCATCTTCGCCCTGGGATTGCGCGGACTCGATGACGCCGACCGCAAGATTGCCTCGTCGTTCCTCGTGATGGCGATCATCGGCGGCGCTACGCTGACGGTTGTGATGGGCGCAATCTCGGATGCGGCCGGCATTCATCGCGCCATGATCGTGCCGATTCTGTGTTTCGCCGTGGTTCTGGGCTTTGCGAGATATACACGCACGCTGCGCACGGCGGTGTGACGTCATCATGCGGCGACTGTACTTCGCGCTTGACCTGAAGAATGAACCCGCGCTGATTGCGGAATACGAAAGCTGGCATCGGCCGCCCAGGATCTGGCCCGAAATTCTGGACTCGCTGCGCGCAGCGGGCGTGCAAGACCTCGAGATCTTTCGCTGTGGCGACCAGTTGACAATGGTAATGGAAGTGCCCGATGACTTCTCTGCCGCAGAGCAGGCTGCACTCGGGGCTGCCAGCCAGCGCGTCAGGGATTGGGAGGATTTGATGTGGAGATTCCAGCGACCGCTACCTTTCGCAGGGGCGGGCGAGAAGTGGGTGCCGATGAAAAACGTGTTCTCTCTGAAGGAGACACTGCTGGAGCGGGAGGGGGGCAAGTGACATCAACGCAGCTTCTCCGCAGCGTGATTCTCGCCGGCGCCTTATACCTCGCGTGCGGCGCGCTCGCTCCCGCTCACGGCGAGAGCCTGGACGCCAATCAAGCCGCGCGCGCCTGGTTTCAGGACGCCAAATTCGGCATGTTCATTCATTGGGGGGTCTACAGCGTTCCCGCACGCGGCGAATGGGTCATGGAGCACGAGCACATTCCGGTACGCGAGTACGAGAAATTCGCACCGCAGTTCAATCCAACCCAGTTCAGCGCATCGGACATCGTGGCGCTCGCTAAGCGCGCCGGAATGAAATACATCACCATCACCAGTAAGCATCACGACGGCTTTGCCATGTGGGCGACCCGACAGAGTCCGTGGAATATTGTGGACGCGACTGCCTATAAGCAGGATCCGCTAAAACTCATGGCGGAGGAAGCGCACCGCCAGGGCATCAAGCTATTCTTCTATTACTCGCAACTCGACTGGCACAACAACGACTACTGGCCGCTCGGGCGCACGGGTCATTTCGCCGGACGGCCGCCCGGCGGCAGTTTCGATCACTATCTTGATTATGTGAATGCGCAATTGACCGAGCTACTGACCCATTACGGAGAGGTCGGCGGCATCTGGTTCGACGGCATGTGGGACAAGCCCGATGCCGAATGGCACCTTGAGCGCACATACGCCCTTATTCACCGGCTGCAGCCGGCAGCGCTCATCGGCAACAATCACCATCATTCGCCTTTTCCCGGCGAGGACTTTCAGATGTTCGAGCAAGACCTGCCGGGCGAGAACTCGGCGGGGTTCAACAAGGCTGGCGTGTCCGGCCTGCCGCTCGAGACCTGCGAGACCATCAACCATTCCTGGGGATACACCAGGGACGACAAGGCCTTCAAGAGCGGACACCAACTGATCCGATACCTGGTGCGCGCCGCCGGTGCCAATGCCAATTTCCTCCTCAACATCGGGCCGACGGACCAAGGCCAGGTACAGCCCGAATTTGTGGAGCGGCTCGAGGCGATGGGAGACTGGCTCAAGACGTATGGCGAGACCATTTACGGCACGCGCGCGGGGCCGATCTCGCCGCGCAGCTGGGGTGTCAGCACTGCCAAGGGAAGAAGGATCTACGTGCACATCCTGGACTGGCAGGAACCGTATTTGGTTCTTCCGCCGCTTGCAGACGTCAAGGGTGCCTGGGCATTCGATACGCACCGCAAAGTTGAGCTGAAGCCGATCCATGGGGCGACCCTGCTTGCTGTACCGCCCGCGGCGGCGGAAACGGTCGACCGGATCGTCGTTCTGGAGCTCTGAAAGCACCCATGACGGGAGATCGGCACACGATTGGACCTCGCGGCGTGCGCGTGTCACCCCTCGGATTTGGTGGGGCGCCGATTGGCAATCTCTATGCGCCGGTGGCGGAGGCCGATGCGCAGGCGGCGCTTCATGCGGCTCTGGAGAGGGGCATCCGCTATTTTGACACCGCGCCCTTCTACGGACATGGGCTGAGCGAGGAGCGCATGGGGCGCGCGCTGGCCGGAAGGCCACGAGGCGCCTTCGTCGTCTCCACCAAGGTGGGCCGCTGCATCGAGCGCGACGCATTACGCGCGGACACGCACAATGATGTGTTTGCTGTGCGGGGAAGTCGCGCCGTATTCGATTACAGCCGCGATGGCGTGCGCCGCGCCTTCGAAGCGAGCCTCCAACGTCTGGGCGTTGCCTACATCGATATTCTTTTCCTGCACGACATCGGCCGGTTGACGCACCATGACCGGCATGCCGAGGTACTGAAGCAAGCCCTGGATGAGGCTCTTCCAGCGATGGCGGCGTTGCGCGATTCCGGCGCTGTCGGTGCGATCGGGATCGGGGTGAATGAACAGGCGGTATGCCTGGAGGTGCTGACGCGTTCTGACCTGGACTGCATCATGCTGGCCGGACGCTACACCTTGCTTGAGCAACAGGACTCCTCCGAGGTTATGGCGCAAGCTCACGCGCGTGGTGTTAGGGTACTGATCGCCGCGCCCTACAATTCGGGGCTGCTGGGTCCTGCCAATGGCCCGGGCGCGAGCTACAACTACGCGCCGGTAGATGCGCCAACGTTCGAACGGGCCCGCAGAATCTACGCCCAATGCGCATCGGAGGGGGTCGACGTCGGTGCTGCGGCCCTGCAGTTTCCGCTGGCACATCCGGCCGTGGCCTGCGTTGTGGCAGGCCAGCGAAGCGTGCAGGAGGTGATCACTGCGATAACGCGCATGACGACGCCGATTCCCGCCCGACTGTGGGAGCGCCTGAAGTACGCTGGGCTCATCGACGCGGGCGCGGCGGTGCCGGCAGCATGATCATTGACGCACATCAGCATTTCTGGGATCTGTCGCGCGCGGATTACAGCTGGCTGACTCCCGATGCCGGCGTACTGTATCGCAACTATTTACCGCACGATCTAGTCGCGACGCTGCGCGACAGCGGCGTGAGTGCAACTGTGTTGGTTCAGGCCGCCGCCACGGAAGACGAGACGCATTATCTGCTGCAGCTCGCCGAAGCACACCCGTTTGTCGCCGGCGTCGTCGGGTGGGTGGACTTTGAGGCGCCCGATGCACCCAAACGCATTGCAGCGCTGGCAGCCGCAGGCGGCCGGAAGCTGAAAGGCTTGCGTCCGATGATCCAGGATATTGTGGACTGCACTTGGATTACCAAGAGCACGCTGGACGCCGCATTCAAATCCATGATCGCTCATGATCTGGTCTTCGATGCGCTGGTGAAGCCTAGGCACCTGAACGCGCTGCGTGAACGCCTGATTCGACATCCGAAGCTGTGTGCGGTGCTTGATCATGCCGGCAAACCCGACATCGCCCGCGGGGACATTGATGCGTGGGCGAGCGACATCGAGCAGCTCGCCCGCGAAACGTCCAGCTTTTGCAAACTCTCAGGCCTCCTGACCGAGGCGGGAGACAGGAACTCGGCTAATGACCTCGCCCCCGTCGTCGCTCACATTTTTTCCTGTTTTGGTCCGCAGCGCGTGATCTGGGGCAGCGATTGGCCGGTGCTGACCCGTGTTAGCGGCTATGCACAATGGCTCGAGCTTTCGCGGAACTTAATCAACCGCTTCGCCGCCGGGCATGCAGCCGATGTCCTCGCCATTTCAGCGCGCCGCCTGTACCGCCTTAATCTGAATTGAGCACATCGCGGAGTAATCCTGTGACCCTTGGTACCCGACTGACAAAAAAAATCTGTGTGATTACCGCGGCAGGATCTGGCATTGGGCGCGCCACGGCGCTCGCATACGCGCGAGAAGGCGCAAGCGTGCTGGCCACTGACATCGACGCCGCAGCGCTGCGGTCGCTTGCGCAGCAGGAGCCGTCGATCCGAACGGCTGTCGTTGACGTGACCGATGCGAGACAGATCACGGCGCTCGCCGAATCGGAGCCTGAAATTGAAACACTCTTCAATTGTGCTGGCTATGTTCATGCGGGCAGCATCCTCGAAACGACGAGCGCCGAGTGGCAGCGCTCGATGACGATCAACGTAGATTCGATGTTCCACCTCTGCAAGGCGGTGCTGCCAGCCATGTTAAGGCGCAGGCGCGGAAGCATTATCAACATGTCATCGGTCGCTTCCAGCGTAAAAGGGGTTGCAAATCGATGCGCCTATGGAGTCACCAAGGCGGCCGTGATCGGTCTTACCAAGTCGATCGCGGCTGACTACGTCACGCAGAGAATCCGCTGCAATGCCATCTGCCCGGGGACAGTAAACACGCCTTCTCTTGCAGCGCGCGTCGCAGCGCTCGGTGGCGACCCGGACGTTGTCTGGAAGAGCTTCGTCGCCCGGCAACCAATGGGACGACTCGGTGAGCCGGAGGAGATTGCCGCGCTCGCCATATATCTGGCATCCGATGAATCTGCCTTCGTGACGGGGACAATCCACATCATCGACGGCGGCTGGTCAAACTAGCGCGTATGACGAGGTACCTGCAGTGAAGTTGCTGCGCTACGGTGCGCCCGGACAGGAGAGGCCCGCGCTGCTGACACAGGACGGGACGCTGCGCGACCTGTCGGCAGTGGTTGGCGATATTGCGGGTCGTGCATTGACCGCGAGCGGGCTTAGAGAGCTGCGGACACTCGATCCTCAGAATCTGCCAATGGTGGCAGGGACGGTTCGCATCGGGCCGCCGGTCGGCCAGGTGGGAAAAATAATCTGTGTCGGCCTCAACTACGCCGATCATGCCGCTGAATCGGGCATGTCCGTACCCGAATGGCCGGTCATCTTTATGAAGGCCACAACCGCCATCGTGGGTCCTTACGACAACATCATGATCCCGCGCGGCTCGGAGAAAACGGACTGGGAGGTGGAGCTCGGTGTCGTCATCGGGGATGTCTCACGCGACGTGACCCGCGAGGATGCGCCAAATAACATCGCGGGTTACCTCATCGTTCATGACGTCTCGGAACGCGCCTTTCAGCTTGAGCACGGTGGTCAATGGGTCAAGGGGAAGAGCTGCGACAGCTTCGCTCCTATTGGTCCTTGGCTTGTGACAGGCGATGAAGTGTCCCATCCTCAGGATCTCTCCCTATGGCTAACGGTTAACGGCCACCGCTATCAGCACGGCAGTACCAAAACGATGATTTTCGACGTTGCCTATCTCGTCAGCTACATCAGTCGCTACATGACGCTAATGCCCGGTGACATCATCAGTACCGGCACACCCCCAGGAGTTGGTATGGGCCAGAAACCGCAGGTATTTCTAAAGCCGGGCGATGTCGTCGAACTCGGCATCGAAGGACTGGGAAGGCAACGCCAGAAAGTGGTCGCATCCCCATGAGAACTATTTATTGCGTAATCGCATCCATCGGACTATCCGTTTTTGCCGAGAGCCTGAGCGCGCAGCAAAGCGGTGAACCGGCTTCATCCATGCAGGCAGCGCTGGAGTCTTGTCAGGCGCTGCTATCCACGGACTTTACCCGTGTTCAAGACGCGCCCCTGCAGATCGTCGATGCACGCGTGGTCCCGGCCAGCGGTAAGAAAGCGGCCTATTGCCGGGTGCAGGGTTATGTTCTGCCGCAGGTTGGCATCGAGATGCGGCTGCCGATCGCGCACTGGAACGGAAAACTGCTTGAGGTTGGCGATGGGGGATGGGGCGGGGCAATGTATCTATTCCTGTGCGAGGGACCCGTGCGCAGAGGATATGCATGCATCGCCTCGGACATGGGCCACAAGGGCGCCACACACTTGGGCTTGTGGGCGCAAGACAATCTTCAGGCACGGGAAGATTATGGCTTCCGAGCGACTCACGTGACGGCACTCGCGGGCCGGGCACTCGTGCGCGCGTACTACGCAAAGGGCGCGTCGAAGTCCTACATGCTTGGTTGCTCGACCGGCGGATATCAGGGCCTCGTCGAATCGCAGCGCTTTCCATGGGACTTTGACGGAATCGTCGCCGTCGCACCGGATGCGGTCAGCGAAGCAGACGTGAGCATGCGTCAGGTTTGGAAATTCAGGAATCTGCTCAGTTCAGAAGGTAAACCGATTCTCGCGCCAACGGACCTCGAACTGCTGCATCAGGCGGCGCTCCAAGCCTGCGACCTGACCGATGGCGTCAAGGACGGCGTCATTGGAGACCCGATCGGTTGCAAGTTCGACCCCGCGGTGCTCGCCTGTCGCGAGGGACGTACGAGTGGCTGTCTCAGCGCCCAACAGATCCAAGCCGCCCGGAATGTCTACGCAGGCCCGCGCACGTCGGCAGGTGTGCCCATCGCGACGCGCGGCGTCTTTGCGGGCTCCGAAATGGACTGGCAGGTCGATTCGGGCTCGAGCGCCGAGGTCGAAGAGTTCTTCAAATACATGCTCTACAGGCCCGCTCCGGGCAGCTCGTGGAAGATCACCGACTTCGATTTCGACCACGACTATCAGCGGCTCGGGCTAGGGGCGCTGTACACGGACAACAACCCGGACCTACGCCGTTTCAAGGCCGCCGGCGGCAAGCTCATCGTCGCGCAGGGCGGAATCGACGGCCTGGAGATTCCGGGCGCCATTTTCGACTACTACGAAACGGTCGAGCGCACCATGGGAGGGCGCGAGTCGACGACAGACTTCTTTCGTTTGTTTGTTGTGCCGGGGATGAGGCACTGCAGTGCCGGCGATGGTGCGTTCGCGGTGGACTACCTTGGCTATCTGGATACATGGGTCGAGGAGGGTCGGCCTCCGGATGTGATGATTGGCGCGCATGTGGATACGAACTACCTCCTCGACCACAGCGAGGATACCGGTAGCGCGAAGGACAGGGTGTGGTGGGCAGCCTTCAAGTTGATGTTTCCGCTTGACCCGGATATTCCAGTAAGTTTTACCCGACCGCTTTATCCGTATCCGATGTTTGCCAAATACAAGGGAAAGGGAGATCCCAACGACGCGCGGAATTTTGCCGCGGTCACACCGAGCACGCCAACTGAACCCGTCCACTAGCAAGCGAGGTAGCGGAGCTGCCTAACATGTCTGTTCGGGCTAGGGCTCGCACGGGAAATCCTGGCGCTCTGCTTTACCGCTTCGGCTCTCGCGCCGCCTGCTCCGCACATCGTGCGCGAAGCCATCGACTGGCTCGACGTGAGAATCACACACAACTCTCAGTCTGAGCCGGTGCAAGCCTGGATTTCGGGCCTGCGAAGACTTCTTGGCGGATAAAAACCCACAGGCTGAGAATCCCAAATGCCTTATTGCAAGGCGTTTCCCGTCCCTGACGAGAGTGACTTTAGGCGCTTCGGCGGTGCAGCGCAGACTCTTGTCCGCAGATGCACCAGAACCCTGGATAAAGACGGCGCCAGCTAAGGTCCGCTGGGCAGGCTCCAAATGTCCAACACGCCACTTGTGGCGTGATCGTTCGCGCTGCCTTCGGGGAGGATGATCTCCCCCTGCAGCACGATGGGGCTGTTCCAATGGCCGGGGCCACAGGGCAACGTGGCGATGTGTTTTCCCGAAGCCGCTTCATACACGTTCAGTCCGCCCTCGCGCGCGTAGACGAACAGCAGCCCGCCAGCCTCGAAGGGACTCGTGCCGCCGGTGCCGTTTTTCCATTTTTCCTGGAGCTTGACGTTTTCCAGATCCCAAGCTGCAGTGCCGCCATTGTCGGCGGCGAACATCCAGGTTTGGCCGTCGTGTTTCCATACCGCTGGCTGGGCGAACAGATCGGTGCCGCTGGGAGTAGAGACGGTTTGCAGTTCGTGGTCCTTGTGGGGAGCGACGCCGGCGATGGCCTTGCCGCTGAGCAGTCGCACCTTGCCGTCCTTGCCGCCTTGGGCAATCAAGTCACCGCCCAGCAGCGCTGGCGAGGTCGAGCCCAGGTCGAGATCGCGCGCATTCAGTTCCTCGGTATCGGCCGGGGTGTAGTTGCCCAGCATTTTCGTGGCACTATCATCGATCTCGATGAGCGAATCCCCCCAGTCGGTCGTGCCGTTCCAGTCGCCATTGCCGGTGGCGATGAAAATGCCGCCGCTGCCGGGATCGATCACAGCGCCCGCACGNNTGCTGCACAGCGAGTTCCACACCCGCAGGAGCTTGCCGGAGTTGCCGTCGAGAATGGCGACATGGCCCTGATAGGGCGGCCGGTCGCCGATGTAACCCGCCGTAACGGCAATCACATGGCCCCGGAAGAATTTCAGGGGCGAAGCCATCTTCTCTCGCTGTGGCAGCTTGGTGATGGAGGTGCGCCAGACAGGCTGGCCGTCGCTGACGGCCAGCTTTTGGATATAGCCGTCGGGCGAGGCGGC
>PLIX01000018.1 GCA_003140135.1 Gammaproteobacteria bacterium | reverse complement strand
GCTAGATGTTTATCAACACCGGCGGTATAGTAAATCGGGTTGTAGTCGGCCCAACTGTGGTCGCTTCCCCCGAGCCAGACGAATAGGCTGAAAAGTAGACCATCGGCGGCCCCGCTGCGCCGTGCGCAAACGTTCCGCCGTTCAGCCACGCTTACCCGGTAATCACTTCGCTTGAGCATCCGCACGATGTCATATATGTTGATAGAACTATAGCGGCTTACTTCACGTCAGGAAGCGAACGAAGCGGAGGCTCAAGTGAAATGTCCTAAATGCAGCGTGGACCTCCTGCCAACGATACGGCACAAGATCAAGGTCAACTACTGTCAGTCCTGTAAAGGAATGTGGCTCGAGCACGATGAACTCGAAGAATTGGAAGATGAGGTTTTTGACTTCGGCGATCGCTGGAAGGGAAGTTTGGTTATCGGTTCAGCCGCGACGAGTCACAAGTGCCCAGAATGCACTGCCCTTCTCCAGAGGTTCAGGTACAGGTTTTACAATCTGGAGATGGAGTTCTGTCCGAACCAACATGGTTACTGGCTGGATGAAGACGAGGACACAAAAGTCTTAGAACTGATGAAAAGAGAAGAAGCAGATCTCCAACGAAAATTGCTCGCAGAGGACAAGTGGACCGCGACGTTAGCACACATGCGCTCTCGCTCATTTTTCAGCAAACTGCGGGATCTGTTTCATAAATAGTCCTCAAGAGTCTGGGCTTGCATGGTCGGTTGTACTCCGAATTCACGAGTCTCACGCTTGCGGTTGCTGATTGTTGGGTTGCAGGAGACGCAAATCGTCGATAAATTTCCAGAGACGGTCCCGCTAATCAGCCTTGAGTTCATGCGGCAAACCTCGACGCGCTGCCCGCAAGCTGCCGGTCACTAAGGGCTGCTCAGGGTCGACTTGCGACCGTTGGTCCGTCGATGTGCCTCTGACGCTCCCCATGCGAGGGCTCAGTCAAAAGACGACGAAGTCGGATACGGCCGCGACGTGGATTTCGTCGCCGCGGTCGTGCGCAGGCTCAGCTTGATACCGTGCTCGCGGTGCAAACCCCGCCGTACGACATCCGCGTTGCCGCGCGGTTGATACCCAAGTTGCCCGAAAGCTCCGTCGGGTTCGTTATAATCCACGCACAAACCGACCAGCCAACGAACTACAGGAGGAATTACGTGCTCATCAGGCATGCCGGCGCCGCGCCCAAGGTCGATCCTGCGGCCTTTGTCGCACCAAATGCCGTTGTTTGCGGTAACGTGAGCATTGGTGCGGGCTGTCGAATCATGTATGGGGCTCAGGTCATCGCCGAGAGCGGCTCGATATCAATTGGTAGAGAGTGCATCGTGATGGAGAACGCTGTTCTTCGGAGCTCTGCGCGCCATCCGCTGAGCATCGGCAACAACTGTCTCGTCGGTCCGAATGCACACGTGGTGGGTTGCACAGTCGAGGACGAAGTTTTCATCGCCACCGGCGCGGCCATCTTTCATTCAGCTCATCTCGGCAAGAACAGCGAGGTACGGATCAACGGAGTTGTGCATCTCATGAGCCACTTGGCTGCGGGGGGAACGGTTCCCGTTGGCTGGATCGCGGTCGGCAATCCTGCGCAGGTGTTTCCACCCAGCGAGCACGATCGCATCTGGGAGATTCAAGAGTCCTTGAACTTCCCACTTACTGTTTACGGATTCGAGCGCTCGGAAGCAACAATGGAAAACATCACTCGCCGGCTCTCTGAGGCGCTTGACTCGCATGTCTCCGATGAACCGTGCGTCTAAGCCAGGGAAGCTCTGCGCAGGCGGCCGTCCGAGCATTCATGAATTGTTTAACTTAGCATCCAACACGCCAAGCGCGAACGCTGCCCCGTGGCAGACTTCAGCGCGACGTGGATCCGCCTTGCGAGCCGCGGCTGGGCAAGAAATCGGCGCCAATGGCGATCATCGCTGGACAGGATGAAAAACGGCGAAAGTGCTCGTCTCCCGCGGAAAACGGTGACTCCGAAGGTAGGACCACAGCTTCGAACGGGTGTGCCACCCTCCGCCGCCGGAAGGCCAGAGGGTACGGTACCGATCACGCCTCTCACACCGATGTGAATGCGGCGGCGCAGCGGAGAAGGCACTAATTTTGAAATGAAAAGTCCGCGACCCTCGATAATGAAATCAACAGACTTGATACGCTCCAGCTAGATGCGTTAGTTGAATGTTCTTCCAACGCTAAGCACCCGGTTCGCAAATGCCCTTTCGGGCAACACTCCATTCCCGCCGGTATAAACTGTCCCTGATGTCTTCGGCATGGACATTTGAGAAAACCGCGCCCCCGGAGAGATTCGAACTCTCGACTCCCTGGTTCGTAGCCTGCATCGCGTTTGCATACAAGTGACTGATAAGACAAGAAAAAATCTCCTGGCGTTGTCCGATATTTCTCAGGGTTAGGCGCATGTAAGGGGGTTGATTGATCGAGATCGGCATACTTAATATCGGACGCTTTTGCAGCGGGGCAAGAGTGAATTTGAATCGCAAAGCCCCGGCTGGCTAGGAGCGAAAGGTAATTGCACAGGCAACGGCTGCACATCTGCTGCGCTGCTCCCCTCTTCGTATGAATTCATACGCAATCTGCTCACCGGAAACGCTTGTCCCATTTTCTTGCCCCTTCTAGTTCGCACCCAGAATTTCAAAGAAAGGACCGTAGTCGGCCAAAACCGGCCACACGGCTCGACTGCGTAATTTTCCGATTACCGGACGTTCAGACCAGTGCAACGTCTCGACATCGCATCGCCGCTCACTCCGGAAACTGCAATTCCTGCATAACCGCCTGGAAGCGCGGCTCCTTGCGCAAGGGATCCATGAGCGGATCGACTTTCGTGGCCACCAATCCCGGATCGCGCAGCCGCATGGCCTTCTCCAGCCAGTCCAGAGCGGCTTTGCGGTCGCCCCGTTGAGCGTAAATCTCGGCGAACTGATACGCGGCTGCATCACCTCCCTCTTGCATGATCTTTGCTACCAACGCCGCGACGTCCGCATGACGACCGAGCCTGTCATAGATCATCGCCAGACACACCCGGCTCCGGAAGGAGTCTGGTCTTGCCTCGCACGAAGATTGGGCCGCAGAAAGGTTACCAGCCAAGTAAAACGAGAGGCCGCGCCGCGCGTAGGCTTCGGTCGAATGTTCGGGGTCCGCGGCGATCGAGGCCTGATACGCAGCGATCGCCTCCTCGTAACGACGTGCGTATCGCAGCGTGTCACCCAGCGCGCGATGGCTTAGCGGATTAAGGGGGTCGAGCGCGACGCCGCGCCGCGCACCTGAGATCGCTGTATCAGTGTGTCCCATATAAGCCGCCAGAAGACTGCACTCATATAGGACCCGAACGTTGCCTGGACCGACGGCGAGGGCGCGAGCGCAGGCCTGATTAGCGGCCTCTAACTTCAGCAATCCCTGCTCTAGCAGACTCAAGGCGACGTATCCATCCGCTAGGCCTGGAGCCAGCGCGATGGCGCGCTGGGCGTCCGCACGCGCCCTCCCCTCGTATGACTGCTGCAGCCAGTCTCGACTGTTACCCGCGCATTCCGACGTTATAAGTGCGCGGTTGGCGTACGCTAAAGCGAAATCGGAGTCGAGCGTTATTGCCTCGCTGAATGCATCGATCGGAGCTTGGCACTCCATCGGAGTAGTGGCGGCAGCGATGCGGGCAAGCTTAAGGCCTCGCAGGTACGCATCGAAGGCGGCGGGATTCCGCGTGCCGCCGAGTTCGATTCTTGCAGAAACATCGCCGAGCAGAGTGACCTTGAGCGCCTCGGCGACGGCGGTAGCGATTTCGGTCTGGAGCTTCAGCACATCCCCTAAGTCCCGGTCATAGGTCTGCGACCACAGGTGAAACCCCGTGACTGCGTTGATGAGCTGTGCGGTGATGCGGATCGTGTGGTCCGAACGGCGCACACTCCCTTCTAAGACCGCTGCGACATTGAGTTTGTGAGCAACAGTGGCGATATCCGGATGTTCGCCTTGGAAGGAAAAGGATGACGTGCGTGCCGCGACCTGCAATTCGTTGATACGCGATAGGGAATTGAGCAGCTCCTCCGTCAGCCCTTCCGAGAAGTACTCCTGATCCTTGTCTCCGCTCATATTCACGAACGGCAGCACCGCGATTGAATGTGGCTGCGGGGCGAAAGCTACGGACTTGGCGACCCAGGGCTTCTCGACGATAAGATATGCGGCGACTGCCGCGAGCGCGACGGCGAGCGCGATCCACGCGGGCTTCAAACGCGAGGACTTCCCCGAAGCCATCAGCGCAGGCCCTCGAGGCACCGTCGGTGAAAAGCTGGCCTCCCCCCACAGGAGCTGCTGGATGCGCTTGACGAACTCGGGCGGTGTGTCCCCACGTGGAAGGCGCGTCCATTGCACTCGCTGAAATGACTCCGGAACGTCCGCACCCGCATCAGGCGTGGCGTCCAAACACACGGGCACAATGAACGCTCGGTTGCGGGCCATCATGTGTGTGCGCTGATCCGCGAGATCCCACTCAAGGCGGAAATAGCCTTCATGCCGCGAGGCCGTGTTGGCCGAAATGACAGGAATGAATAACGCGCAGTTGTGGATCTCGCGCCGGATCTTCTGATCCCACGCGTCCCCGCCCCGCAGCTCGCTCTGATCGAGCCAAACCTCGATGCCGGCCGCACGTAGGGCCTCGCAAATCTTCTGCGCAGCCTCCGCGTCCTGTGAGGCGTAGCTCAGAAATACCGCGTGCGATGGCTCAGTCACCGACGGGCCCACCCCCGAGAGATCGCCGGAGGTCTTCTCACTGCCCCGGTAGGGCGCAGCTTAGCGCAAGTGGTTGAGTTTGGCCGAGCCGGGGTCACCGGCTGAGTGCGATCGACCGGCGGGCGGTCAATGTCCGCTCTACTCTTGAATGGCAGGTAACGAGCAAACCGTCAGGCCGCTTCGGGTCACACGAGTCCATCGGATCGCGCGTTGGACGGACTCAGGCCAGCGCCTGGACGCGTTGCGTTCGATAACATTCAGCAACTTCAGCGATGGACACCGCTCGGGCGTTTCTCGGATCGAGAAACGGTCGGTTTGGTAGCAGCGCGGTAGCAGCCAACTTTTGGCTCTCCGTCTTCATTGTGTTACGAACGGCAAACTGTGCCGGGAGACAGGTATGGCGACTGTGAGCAGGCGACGCGGTAAGTGGGTGGCAGACTATCGGGACGGTACCGGCAGACGGCATTGGGAGACCTACGAAACTCGCCGGGCCGCCGAAAATGCACTCGCACAGAATGTCACAGCGGTCCGTGAGGGGCGCTATGTCCCACCGAATGACAAGCGCACAGTGCGAGACGCCTTCGAGGGCTGGTGGTCACTAGACATTAAGGAGATGAAAATCGCGGCGGCATGCCTTTGTGCCTTTCGACGAAGGAAATCTATCGGCTGACGTGGCGAGTACACGTTGAACCCATGTGGGCTGCACGAAGGCTAGCGACGATCAGATCGGAGGAAGTGGCGCATTGGCGGCAACACATGCTCTCGGCCGGCGTTGGGCCGCGCACGGTTCACAACTCACTCTTGATGTTGAGCTTTCTATGCAAGCACGCGCGCCGTTTCAAATGGCTCCCCGTCAATCCGTGCGCAGAGGTGCGGAAGCCCAAATTCAGGGTGAAAGTGCGTGCCTTTACGGCCGCGGACGTTGCGATCCTGGCGTGTCATGCCGATGATGCGACACGCGCCCTGCGACGCCGCTGCTCGCTTTTATAATGTTGATGTCATAATGTAATAGGCAGGCACCCACTGAGAGATATATGGGAAGCGGCACGCTCATCGAAACCCGCTCGATCGATTACGTGCCGCTCGCCGAGCGGCATGGGAAGGTCTGGCATCTGTGGCCGGTGTGGTTCTCGGGCGATGCGCATCTCGCCACGCTCGCAGTCGGCGTGCCCGGCGTCACCCTCGAAGGCAACTTGCTGTGGACGGCCGTTGCAGTCGTTCTGGGTTGTCTGCTCGGTACGTTTTTCATGGCGTTCCACTCCACGCAGGGGCCGCAGCTTGGCCTGCCGCAGATGATTCAATCGCGACCGCAATTCGGTTACCGCGGAGCGCTCCTGGTGTGGGCCGTGGCCTTGGCGGCCTACATCGGCTACAACGCCTTCAACCAGGTGCTCGCCGCCCAAGCCGGCGGTCGTGGGCAATGCATCGTGCTCTTTACTCGCTCACTCGGTCATCAGCGGACTTACAATCTGCACGCCTGCAATGATCTGACCAGAGTTCAGGTCCTCGAAATTCAGCTGCGTGGCTCCGGCCTGCTCCGTGGAAGCCGCGGTCAAGGCATCCCCGACAGCATCTTCAAAGCTCACGCCTGAGTCGCGCGTAATTTCATTGACCACTCATAGCCATCTCGACTGATTATGTGGTGACCAAGCAAGCAGTATATAAGCCGTCGTGACCGCCTCGCACTGCTGCCGCCGCGACAGCGGCTCCCCAACAGCAGCCAGCTTCATGTCGCTAATTCAAAGGTCGCATCGTTATGTGGAGCCAGCGCACACCTTGCTGCGAATCATGGATCGTGAGCCACGCGCGGTACTACGGGCACGAGCGTAATCAGCAGTAACACATTGGCCGTCCGAGGCCTGCAAGTCGGCGACTCTGCGGGTTATCATCAGGCCACTTTAACGCACCGTGGGGGATAATTCGATGCGCAGATTCATCGGACGTACGGCGGTCATCAGCGGCGCGGCCCGCGGCATGGGCAAGGCGGTGGCGTTGCGGCTCGCCGATGAAGGTGCGACCGTGATCGCGGTCGACGTCAATGGCGCGGGCGCGGCTGCCACGGCCAAGGAGATCGGCGGACAAACTCTGGCAGTGCAATGCGACATCGGCGATCCGGACTCGGTTGCGAAGCTGTTTGCGGCGGTCGCCGGCAGCGCGGAAAAGCTCGACATCCTGATCAATGTCGCCGCGATCGTTCCGTTCGTCAAATGGGATGAACTCACTTTCGATGAATGGCGTCGCGTCATGCGCGTCAACCTCGACGGACTCTATCTTATGTGCCGGGCCGGCTCCGAAATGATGCGCGCCGGCGGTTATGGCCGAATCGTCAATTTCAGCTCGAACTCGATCTTTGCGGGCACGCCCAACATGGCGCACTACGTGGCCTCGAAAGGCGGCGTACTCACGTTTACGCGCGCACTCGCGACCGAACTCGGTCCCTATAAAATTACCGCCAATTCGATCTGCCCAGGGCTCATCGATACGGAGGGCGTGCAGCAAACCCCGCACAAGGATGCGTTCGATTTTGTCGAAATGCTGCAAGCCATCAAAGGTCACGGCGTTCCGCAGGACGTGGTGCCGGCAGTTGCGTTTCTCGCCTCGGAGGAGGCCCATTGGATCACGGGCCAGGCACTCAACGTCGACGCCGGCATGGTCCGCTGGTAGGCCGATTCAGGAGTAGAAGTCGGCTCCGGTCCGATAGGACGCAAAGCTCTCCAGGTCGTGCGAAAAAAAGAGCTCGGCGTCGTGCTGCTCCGCGAGCGCCTTGAGGCGCTTCATCGATGCAAGGCTCGCAGTGGGATCCAGGTGGAAGCTCGAAATGCACATCATGTCCAGGTTTTTCTTGCTATAGCACGCGTCCGCCGTGAACAGCATCGGGCGCCGGTTCTTGAGTTCGACCAGCAAGCTGTAGTGCCCTGCGGTGTGGCCCGGCGTCTCGAACAACCACAGGCCTTTGGCGATCTCTTGATCCCCGGTCACCGTTTCGAACTTCGGCGTATACATATCGAGCAGCGGATCGGGAGGCAGTTTTAGACCGCGCTTGGCCGCGAGGGCCGGCGCAAAACTCATATCCGAATAGCCCAAATGTTCGAAAGGCTGGCAGTTGCCGCTGGCCTCCAATTCCTTGGCGTGGCACAGCGTGCAGGCTTCGCCGAAATACTTGTTGCCGCCGCAATGGTCGAAATGATAGTGCGAGTTGATCACATAATTGATGTCGCTTGTTTTCAAGCCCAGCTTCGCGAGTTGCCCGGGCAGCGTCTGCGACTTATCCTGGATGGGCTTTTCGAACGGCAGCACGCGCATCACGTGGTCGAAATCGTAGCCAGTGTCGAACATATAGCGGCCGTCGGCGTGATCAATGAGGACACTGTAGCAGGGAAACCGCACCTCACCGGCGGGGCCGCGATTCCAAAAGGCGTGAAAGCCATCGATCACGAGCGTGCCACCGTCGAGCAGATGAACCTTGGTGTCGGTCATGAATCGAAGCCTCTCATTTCGGCGGCGCCGCCACCGAGGTCATCATCGCACGCACCGAGCGCGCGTCCCAAATTGGATCGACCTTGAGCTTGCCGCCGACGATCTGAGCGCGCACGCTTTCGATGTCTGACCAGACGTCGTCGGGAATATACTTGGAGTGCAGCAGGCGCACCGAGCCGTCACTGAGCTGAATGGAATAGGGGTGCGTGCCGAACTTGCCGGCTTTGAGATCTTCGACCATCGCCGAATAGACCGGCACGAGATTCCAGATCACGGATGAGAGCAGGTGGCCCTTGTCGATCGACGACTTATCGCCGATCTGATCAATGAACCACACCTTGCCGCCGTTGATCGACTGCTTGGTCTCGACCGCCTGCAGCATGCCGAAGCTCGCACGGTCGCCTTGACCGAAGATGACATCGGCGCCGGCGCCGATTGCCGTTTCCGTGACGCGGCGCCCGCCGGCGACGTCGGCATACGCAGCCGGTCCGATCACCGCATAGATGAGCTTGACACCCGGCTCCGTCGCCCGGACGCCCTGAGCAAACGCGGCCGATTGAGTGTTCCATGGCGGCGACTCGGCCGCAACGACGATGGCGACGACATGAGTCCGAGTCGTCTTGCCCGCAAGCACGCCCGCAAGATACGCGCCCTCGCGTCCCGACAAGGTGTAATCCGCGACAGCGCCGGGCTTGCTGTCCTTGGGACGATCCACAATCGCGACTGGCACGTGCTTCTCAGCGCCGATCTCGGGCGCTGCGGTGTTGTAGCCCGCGCCGTGGGCGATGATCAGGCTTGCGCCGTCATCGGCGAGCTCACGCAGCTGTGCACGAACATCGCCGTAGCCGAGTCCCGTCGCCGGCATGAACTTCAAGTGAAACTTCGCGGCGACGGCCTTGGCCGCTTCGAAGCCTTGCTGATTCCAACCGTAATCCGTCGGCTCCTCCGGCATCATGATCGCGAGCGCATGGATCTCGACGCCAGCGGCGCTCGCGCCTGCGCCAACGAGCCACCCGAGCGCGCCGAAGAGCGCGCAACGCACGAGAAGCGGGGACTTGCGCGTCATGCCTGCAAGGCGTTGCGCACGGCGACGAGTTTGCGCGCGCGCGCGCGCTGCAGCTCCTGAATTTGCGCGGGGGTGTAGCTGTAGATGCCGCCGCCGGTTTTGATGCCGAGCTTGTGCTGCGCGGTGCGCTCCGTGACGTAGGCAGCGACATCCGCCCGTGCCGACAATTCCTTATTGAGATATCCCGCGACGGCGGAATAGATGTCAAGGCCCGCCATGTCGAGCAAGGCCATGGGACCCACGACCGCGAGCTTGTAGCCAATGCCCCAGGAGACGCAGAGATCGAGGTCCTGGGGCTCGATGACGCCCTGTTCGACGAGATCGAGGCATTCGCGCATCACGGCGTACAGCACGCGATTCTCGACGAATCCTGCGACATCCTTGCGGATGATAATCGGCAGATGTCCGATGCGCCGGACCAGCTCCGTGAGCGACGCTACGACACCGGGCGCGGTGCGCGCGCCGGCGATGACTTCGATCATCGGAATGATGTGCGGCGGATTCGACCAATGCATGCCGACGACGCGGCCGGGCACGCGCGTGCCGGCCTGGATCTTGGTGATCGGGATCCCGGAGGTGTCGGAGGCGAGCACGCAATCGTCGGCCACTTGCATCTCGATCTCTCGAAAAACCTGGATCTTGAGTTCAAG
>PLIX01000075.1 GCA_003140135.1 Gammaproteobacteria bacterium | reverse complement strand
CTACCGGGTTCTTCGGATCCGCCACGTCGACGATGGTGGTACCGGTCGGCTCGCGCATGTGACCGATATAGAGAGTCTTGCCGTCGACCCAGACTTGTCCGCCGCCGGGACAGTCGATGTGCGCGACGAGTCGCGTGTTCTTGGAACCTGCCATTCTTGATGAGACCTAAAACCTTGCCGGAGCGCCTGCTCGAGCGCCCAAACCTAAGTGAGCCGGACGGTATCGCCGTTGTCGTTCTTGCCATGCTTCTGATAGAAGGATAGTGCCTTCAGCGTGGGCTCATCGCTCGCCACGAATAGAATCGCCGGTTGCCTGTCGGATCCGTTGACGTGCTGACACCAAGTTCCCCCGGGGACGACGACCGTATCGAAGCGTTCCCAGTCGATGCGCTTGTCGCCGATCACACTGTAGCCGGCGCCCTCGAACGGCGATAAGACCAAGTTCGCGCTTTGCTTGAGCGGCAGCGTCCGCTCACCGGGACGCAGCATCTGCATGAAAAAGGTCATCGTCTTGTAGACCGGTCCGCCGGTCGTCGGATTGACATACTCGAGCATCAGCGCTTCGTAACGGTCCCCGTCCCAGTCGCGGCAATTCTCGAGAAATTCGCGCACGACCTCGTAGCGGTAGACGTACATCGGCGAGGCGGCGCCCGCGCCCCGATGGTGCGAGACGAAACGCGGCAGGAAGCCGCCGCTGCCGTAGACGCGCTGAGAATAGCTCGCCGGGAAGCGCTCGGTCTGCATCGCGCGGCGAATGCGCACGCCCTCCTCCTCCTCGGTGTAATCGTGTTCGAAGTACAGGGAGTTCAGGGTCTCCGCCAAGGGCAGATCGAGCACGCTGAGATTGATCGCCGGCTCATCGCCCTCGTTGCCGTGGTTGTGCCAGGTGTCGTGCGGTGTCAGCACAAGATCGCCCGGCCCGAACACGATGTTCTCGCCTTCGACTCCGGTGAAGTTCGTGACGCCGGTGAGCCCGAGGCGAATCGCATTCGGCGAATGGCGGTGTGGCGGCATGATCTCGCGCGGATCGTTGACGCGATAGGCGACGTACAAGGTCGACGCCGTTGCTCGCTGCGGCGCCAAGCCGGGATTGACGAGGACCAAAGAGCGTCGCTCCGAGGTCTCCGTCTTGATCAGCGCCGCCGAGCGGCGCAACAGCGGCTCGATTTGCCGCTGGTATTTCCAGATGAAGGGTATCGCCTTGCGGCCTTGCTGGACCTGGCGGTCCTCGTCGTGCGCGACGCTGCGATCGACGACCCAGTAGGGCGCCATATTGTTGGCGTAGACGTCGCGGTGCAATGCATCGAGGGAAGCCGCAAGCTCGGGGTTCGCCTCCCCTGCAGATTGAGCTTCAACGCGCATCGTAGACCCTCATGAACCAATAGTGCCAAGTGGTTCCGCTCGGATCGAGTCTGCTCGGAGCCATTGCGTTCGTCAACCGCGATGCGCAGCGCCGCCGGCGCAATGGACGCTGCGGCTGTGGTATCGTAATGCATATCAGTACACTGGCCGCAGCACCATGGACCGAACCGATCAAGCTCTCAGCAAAGTGCGCGGGTTCATCGAGAAACGCGACTTCGCCGTCGACGGACGCATCCCGCCGGAGAGGACTCTCGCGACCGAACTGCGCGTCGGGCGCCGTTCGCTGCGCAGAGCACTCGAAGTGCTCGAACAGGAAGGGCGCATCTATCGCCATCAGGGACGCGGAACCTTCATATACTCTCCGGCAACCTATCGGGCCGTCACGGCAGCACCCGACGCGCCGCCGAACGGCACGGCGAGCGGCAAGCTCACGAGCGTTCTCGGCAACATCCTTGATTACACCAATCCGCTCGAGGTCATCGAAGTGCGGCTCGCGACGGAACCTGCGATGGCGCGCCTCGCGGCCCTGCGGGCGTCCACCGCCGAAATCAAACGTCTGCAGACGCTGGCGGGAAAGACCCGCGCTGCGAGCACCCCGGAAACTTACGAACGCGCCGATGCGCTGTTTCACCGGACTATCGCCGAAGCCGCGCGCAATACGCTGTTTCTCGCGTTCTTCGATACCATGTGCGCGCAGCAACGCGACGCCGGCTGGCGCCGCTTGGGCGAGCACGCACATTGCTTCAAGCGCCAGGCGGTTTACGCACGCTTCCATGATTCGATCGCCGCGGCAATCGCCGCCCGCAATGGACAGGAGGCCTGCGCGCAAATGCTGCGCCATCTCAGCGACGTCCAGCAATACGTTTTTGAGCAGGCATTTCCGCGATCGGAAACCGCTCAGTAGGTTTTGCCTCCATTGCAACGGATCGCTGAGTTCGACTACATCATCGTGGGTGCGGGCTCGGCCGGGTGCGTCCTCGCGAACCGGTTGACTGCCGATCCCGATGTTGCCGTGCTGCTTTTGGAGGCCGGCGGCTGGGACCGCGACCCGTGGATCCACATCCCGCTTGGCTGGGGCAAGATTCTGCAGAAGCGCCTGCACGACTGGGGCTATTTCTGCGAGCCCGAAGAGACGGTCGCCGGCCGGCGCATCGAGTGTGCGCGCGGTAAGGTGATCGGGGGCTGTTCGTCGACGAATGCGATGGCATATGTGCGCGGCAATCACGGCGACTACGATCGCTGGGCCGCAGCCGCCGGCGCGGCGGATTGGTCCCATGAGGCCGTGCTGCCCTACTTTCGCAAACTGGAGTGTTGGGAAGGCGGAGCGACCGCATACCGCGGCGGCGACGGGCCGGTCGCAGTCAAAACCTGCGGATATCAGGATCCGCTGCTCGATGCCTACGCCGAGGCCGGACGGACCGCGGGGCATGCCTGGACCGATGACTACAACGCGGAGGTCCAGCATGGATTTTCTCGGCTGCAAATGACGATCGGCAAAGGCCGGCGTTGCAGCGCTGCGACCGCCTACCTGCGACCGGCGCTGGGGAGGCCCAATCTGACCGTCAAAGTCCGGGCACTGACGAGTCGGATTCTGATCGACAACGGCCGGGCGACCGGGGTCGAGTATCTGCACGCTGGCGCCGCGCTCGCTGTGCGCGCACGCCGCGAAGTCATCGTCTCGGGCGGCGTCATCAATTCGCCGCAAATATTGATGCTCTCGGGTATCGGCGACCCCGATGAGCTCGCGCGCCTCGATATTCCGGTCAAGGCCGCGCTGCGCGGCGTTGGGCGCAATCTCCAGGACCACGCCTCGGCGATACTCATGTACCAGCGGCGCCAACCAGGGCCGTTTTTCGCGATGATGCGCTACGACCGCATCACGCGCGAGCTCGCGAAGGCCTACTTATTCGGGAAGGGCTTCGCCGCCGACGTGCCCGGCGGCATCGTCGCGTTTCTGAAAAGTAGAGCGGAGCTCGCATTGCCCGACACGCAGATCTTGCTAACGGCGGCGCCGCTTGGAGCGTGGCCTTATTTCAGGCCTTTCAAGGCGCCTTTCACCGATGGCTTCGCGAGCCGCGTCGTGATGCTGCACCCGGAGAGCCGCGGCGAAGTGAGCTTGCAATCGCGGGATCCGAAGGCCCACCCGCGCATTCTGCAACGGTTTCTATCGACCGATGCCGATTGGAGTGCTCTGCGCGCCGGCGTGCGTATTGCGCGCGAGATCGCGGCGCAGCCGGCTATGCATAACTACATCGGGCGGGAAATCGCTCCGGGCACAGACAAGAACTCGAATGCGGATATCGATGCACATATACGCAATACCGCGATCACGGTCCATCACCCCGCAGGTACCTGCAAAATGGGCAAGGAATCCGACGCGTCGGCGGTCGTCGATTCCGAGCTGCGGCTACACGGCGTCGCGGGCCTGCGCATCGTCGATGCTTCGGTGATGCCGGATCTGGTCAGTGGCAACATCAATGCCGCCGTCATCATGATTGCGGAAAAGGCGGCCGATCTGATCCGCGGCCAACGCGCCGCCGCGACAGCGAAGCGATGAACCATTTCGCCAATTGATTCATCGGATGAACGACAATTTCGATGTACTCATCGTGGGTGCCGGTTCCGCCGGTTGCGTCCTCGCCGCGCGCTTAAGCGAGAATCCAAATCTGCGCGTCGGCCTCCTCGAGGCGGGCAGCCCTGCGACGGACCCTGATATCGCGATTCCGCAGCAGTGGCCGCTGCTCGCGGGACGCGCCTATGACTGGCGCTTTCGCACGACGCCTCAGGCCGGAACCGCGGGCCGGTCACACGACTGGCCCCGCGGGCGCATCATCGGCGGATCCAGTTGCATGCATGCGATGGCCCATGTGCGCGGGTCACCGGGGGATTTCCAGGCCTGGAGCGATGCGACCGGCTCCGCGCGATGGTCGTACGCAGGTCTGCTTCCGGCGTTCAGGCGGCTCGAGAGTTTTTCCGGCGGTTCGAGCGAGCATCATGGTGCCGACGGTCCGCTGCCGGTTTGGCTACCCGATGCCGAGGTGAGTCCGCTCGTGCGCGCCTATATGGCAGCCGCGATGGCGTCGGGCATTGCCTGGCTCGGCGATCACAACACCGGCAGACTCGTCGGTGTTGCACCAAATTCTCTGACGATCCGCGCCGGGCGCCGCGTCACGGTTGCCGACGCCTATCTCGATTGCGTGCGAGCGCGCGCCAATTTGACGGTCGTCTGCGAAGCCTTGGTGCATCGCCTGACATTGTCCGGCACGAGCGTGACCGGGGTGATCGCAGAAATCAGGGGCGAAGCCACGACACTCGAGGCGGGTGTCACGATATTATGCGCCGGCGCGATCGCAAGCCCGCTGCTGCTCATGCGTTCGGGCATCGGGCCCGCCGAGAGTCTCGAGCGCGCCGGAGTGCGGTGCATCGCGGATCACCCCGGGGTCGGAGAAAATCTGCATGACCATCTGCTGACTGCAGGAAATGTCTACCGTGCCAAGAAGCCTGTCCCGCCCTCGCGACTACAGCATTCGGAGTCGCTCACTTATCTCCATAGCGACAACCTCACTCGCAGCGAAGGCGCACCGGATGTCGTGTTGGGCTGTGTTGCCGCGCCCACCGTCACGGAGTGTTTTGCGCGGCCTGCGATGGGTGCCGCCTACACGATTCTTTCGGGTGTGACTCACCCGACGAGCCGCGGCCGGATTACGCTCACCGGGCCCGAGGTCAGCGACCCGCCCGAGATTGATCCCGCATACCTTTCAACAGATCATGACCGACGCTTGGTACG
>PLIX01000273.1 GCA_003140135.1 Gammaproteobacteria bacterium | reverse complement strand
CACGGCGACGCGGCGTTCGCGGGCCAGGGAATCTGGGCCGAGACGCTGAATCTCGCGGACCTCAAGGGCTACACCGTCGGCGGAACCGTACACATCGTTGTAAATAATCTGATCGGCTTCACTACGCCTCCGGTGCAGGAACATTCCTCGCGATTCGCTTCGGATATTGCGAAACGCCAGAGCGTGCCGATTTTTCATGTGAACGCCGAAGACCCCGACGCGGTCGTGCGCATGGGACGCCTTGCGGCGGAATATCGCGCCAAGTTTGGCAGCGACGTGGTGGTCGACATCATCGGCTACCGGCGGCATGGACACAGCGAAGTCGACGACCCGACGATTACCCAGCCACTGACCTACGAGCGAATCAAGAATCATCAGCCGCTGTGGAAGATTTACGCCGAACACACCGGAATCGACGCGAAAGCCGTTAGCGAAGCGGTGCGCAAGGAATACGAAGACGAGCAGACCAAAGCGAAAGCATTGAAGAAGATGCCGAACCTGCGGACGCTTCCGAATTACTGGTCGCCCTACGTTCACGACAAATCGCATCCCGCACAAGAAGTGGACACCGGAGTGCCGCGCGAAGGTCTGGAAGCCTTGACCGACGGACTCGTGCGCGTGCCGGAAGGTTTTCATCTCCATCCGAAGCTGGCGAAGCTGCTGGAACAGCGCGCGGAGATGGGCCACGGGAAGCGAGCCATCGATTATGGTTTTGCGGAAGCGCTGGCGTTTGGATCGTTGGTGCTGGAAGGCACGCCGATCCGTCTGACCGGGCAGGATTCGCAGCGCGGCACATTCAACCAGCGTCATGCCGTACTCATCGACACGCACACCGAGCACAACTATCTGCCGCTTTCCCATCTCTCGCGCGAGCAGGCCTTTTGCGAAATCCACAATTCACCCCTCTCCGAAGCCGCGTGCGTGGGATTCGAATACGGTTTCAGCCGCGACTATCCGGAGGCGCTGGTGCTGTGGGAGGCGCAATTCGGTGATTTCGTAAACGGCGCGCAAGTCATCATCGACCAGTTCTTGAGCGCCAGCGAAGACAAATGGAATCTGCCGACCGGCCTGGTCCTGCTGCTACCGCATGGCTATGAAGGTCAGGGCCCGGAGCATTCCAGCGCGCGTATCGAACGATTCTTGCAGCTCGCCGCCGAAGAAAATGTGGTGATCTGCCAGCCTTCGAACGCTGCGCAATATTTCCACATGCTGCGGCGCCAGGCGCGGCGCATGTGGCGCAAACCGTTGATTGTGTTCACGCCGAAGAGCATGTTGCGCCATCCTGATGCCAGCTCCGACATCGCGGACTTTTCGCGCGCGAGATTTTTGCCGCTCGTTCCAGACAACGAAATTCAAGACGCGAAGCGCATCTTGATCGCCAGCGGAAAAGTCGGACACGAGCTGCGCGCCGAACGGAAACGCCGCAACGACACGAGCACCGCGATTTTCTTTCTGGATCAGCTCTATCCGTTGCCGCGTCCGGATATTGCGGCGGCGCTCGATGCCCATCCTAACGCCCACGAAATTGTTCTGGTTCAGGAAGAGCCCAGCAACATGGGCGCATACTTTTACGTGATGCCGCGGCTGCAACGGCTGGCGCAGGACAAAGGCCGCAAAATACGCGCCGTCAAGCGTTCTGCGAGCGCAAGCCCGGCGACGGGATCGGCAAAGGCGCACGAGTTGGAACAGAAAACGCTATTGAGTCTGGCGTTTAGTACCGCCGCCAGTGGCTAGAGACGTTGTAGCTGCTGCCGACTCTCTATCCTGAGTTTCGAAGGGGTAGCCGGCGTCCTTCAACAACTGCCGGCAACGACTCCGGCGATAGCAGTGCCCGCGAGGCGGCGGATTCGCTTTAACATCCCATTCACACTGTCGTCATCGCCGCGTCATCCCCCGGCCTCAAACTTCAACCTATCAACTGTGCCACCACTCGAGCCAGCTGACCGAACGCTTTCCAATGCCTACCGCATTTCGCCGCTGTACGGTACACTTCGGGCAAGCCGGCGGACGGAACGTGCTACCCGCATGAAACGTATCCTGATCATTGAAGACGATAAAGATATCATCGAGTTGGTGCGTTACAACCTTGCAAATGAAGGGTTTCAGGTCAACGCTGCCTTCGATGGCAGCAGCGGCCTGAGCTCGCTGAAGAAGTCGCCCCCCGATCTTTTGCTTCTCGATCTGATGTTGCCAAAACTTTCCGGGCTGGACATCTGCCGGGAAGTTCGGCGGGATGATTCACTGAATCGTTTGCCCATTCTGATGCTCACCGCGCGCGGCGAAGAAGCCGACCGCGTTGTAGGACTCGAGATGGGCGCCGACGACTACGTGACGAAGCCGTTCAGCGCACCTGAGTTGCTGGCGCGCGCGCGCGCTGCGCTGCGGCGCAACGCGCGTCGCGAAGATGGAACATCCGCGCTCGTTTTTGGCCCCCTGCGGATTGATCTTGCGCGGCGCGAAGCACGCGGTCCCGACGGCCAGATCCACATGACGCCCCTGGAGTATCGCGTGCTCGAGTGCCTCGCGCGCCAAGCGGGACTCATCGTGCGGCAGGAGCAGCTCATTCGCGAGGTTTGGGGACCGGACCGTCTGGATGATTCGCGCAGTTTGCGAGTCTGTGTCAAAAACCTGCGCAGCAAGTTGGAGTCCGATCCGCGCCGCCCGAGGTACCTCGTGACGGAAGTAGGTCTCGGCTATCGGCTGCGCACGGATGAGCCGGGCAAAGCCGCGCAGTCATGATTTCAGCGGCGGGCGCGGCGCACGCCGCGCCTCCTCCATGATCCAGGCGCGAAACGCCGCGATCTTCTCTATATCAAGGTAGCTCTCAGGACAGACGAAGAAATATGCGCTCTTGATGGGCAGGATGGTGCGGCTTGCAATCGCAAGCCGGCCGCACTCAATGTCCAGCGCCACGAGACTCCAGCGGGCGAGCGCCAGACCATGGCCCGCTCCTGCGGCGCGTACTACACTGACCGCATCATCGAAGGTCGAGCCGCGCCGCTCTTCGGCAAAGAAGGCGCTCTCATTCGTTGCGCCGCTCGGCCAGGCACGCCACGCCTCGCTCTCCTCGTGCAGCAGCCGGTAGCGCTGCAGATCTGCGTGGTTGCTCACTAAACCATGCTTTTTGAGAAGCTGCGGCGTGCACACGGGCAACAGCCAATCGTCGAGCAGTTTTTCACAGTGCAGTTTTGGCCAGTTGCCGGCACCGAAGCGGATCGCCGCCTGCACGTCCGAGTGGCCAAAATCGACGAGCTGATCGGAGGCTTGGATGCGCACTTCAAACTGCGGATAGCGCGCATTGAAGCCCGGCAGCCGCAGCAGCAGCCATTGCTGCAAGAACGACGCGAGCATGCTCACCGTAAGGGGTCCGGTGCGCTGCTCTAGGCGCGCTTCGTTGATGGCGCGCTCGAGCTCCGCGAGCCCATTGCGTACGCGCGGGAGCAGCTGCGCCCCCGCCGCCGTCAATTCGGCAAGTCGGCCGCGGCGGTGAAACAGCGGCGTGCGCAGGTATTCCTCGAGCGCTCGAATCTGCATGCTCACCGCGGCGGCGCTCACTCCGAGCGCGTCGGCGGCATGGCTGAAGGAGGGATATTCGGCGGCGGCGACGAACACCCGCAAGCTCGCCAAAGGCAGACGCCGAAAGCCCGGTGCGGGTGTGCGCGAGGATTTCTTGGTTGACCGCTTTGCAATCGGCATTAAAACGCCCCGGAGCCCGCGGCATGCTGGCACGGCTTTATCATTGCCGTCTACATGCCGCGGGCCCGGGACGTTGCTCGGCTCGGCCGCCCTATGACTGCACTGCTGCGCGCTTGTATCCTGTGTGACGCGCGGTCAGGTTCGCGTCATTGACCCGTGCAACCGTCCTAGCGATGGCCCGGTCGACGCACTTGTGTTGCAACGTCGCGCGGGAGCCCTTCGCGCCGTCAAATGGCTCGCACACCTCCGCCGCGGCATGCCCGATCCGATCGTAGAGCACGGCCGCATCGGCAGGCCGCGTCAGATCCAGGTCGCGATAGCTGACGGATTGAGCGAGGAACTTCTGCGCTCCCACTTCAACCGCGGCAAACCCGGCGAGATGGATGGCAACGGTGATTGACCCCAGTACTATGAGTGACAGTGATTTGGTATTCATGATCGCCTCCTGACGTATCGAGTGCCGATATGCTGGCAGCTCGCGCGCAAGCGGTGCTGCGTTGTGCTGAAGGTCGATTCAGGAATCCTGAAGTGTCATGGGGTGCGACTGGACGCTGCTCTTGCAACGTCGTACCTTGCCGGCACGGCCTCACCTCACGTCAAAGGACTCTCATGAAAATCTTGTCAAGTTGTGCGCTCGTCGGCGCGCTCGCCGCTGCTTCGGCTTTTGCAGCCCTCCCGAATGGCCGTGTGGCCCCCGATTTCACCACCCAGGCGACACTTGCCGGCAAGCCCTTCACGTTTTCGCTCGCTGATGCCCTCAAAAAAGGACCGGTGGTGCTGTATTTCTATCCTGCCGCGTTCACGCCCGGATGCACCGTGGAAGCCCATGATTTCGCCGAAGCCACAGACAAATTCAAAGCGTTGGGCGCGACCGTCATTGGCGTCTCGCACGATTCGATCGATACGCTGAATAAATTCTCGGTGAGCGAATGCCGCAACAAGTTCGCGGTCGCAGCCGATACGGATCAGAGCATCATGAAGGCATACGACGCGGTGCTCGAGAAAAAGCCCGAATACGCGAATCGCACGTCCTACGTCATCGCGCCGGACGGTACCATTGCCTATTCATACACCGCATTGGATCCAGGGCAGCACGTCGCGAACACCATGGCTGCCGTGGAGAAGCTGAAGGACAAGAAATCCTAGATCGCTTTTAATGAGTGAAGGGGACGGACGGGCGCGCGGATTGTCCGCGCTCCCGTCCCTCGCCGCGTAGCGCTATCTCTTGTCCTGGCTCTCGCGAACCGAGTCCTTGATGCCGCCTACGATGTTCTGAACCTTGCCGGCGACTTCTTCAGCTTGACCTTTGCGTTTAAGCTTTTCGTCCCCCAGCACCTTGCCGGTGGCCTCTTTGACTTCGCCGACCTTCTGCTTGACGGCGCCCTTGATGCGATCGTTGTCCATACCCATCTCCTGTGTTCGCCAACCGGTTATTCGGCCGCTCCGAGTCCTGAACGCGAGGCGCCCCGAATCGTTCCGCGGCGCCGACCGCAAAGCGCAATGCGCGACTGGTTTCCGTGCTAAGGTCGCGCCGCGCCTAGAGTTTTTACGCATATGGTCGCGCTGCAGGGCGGAGGAGAATTGATGCTGAGCAGCTTTTTTCCCTATGGGATCGTGGAGTTGCCGTTCTGGGGCTACGCGCTCGTCGCGTTCGGCCTCATTCAGCTCATGTTTCTTGGCATTACCTTATATCTGCACAGGGATCAGTCGCACGGCGGCCTGGTGCTCCATCCCGCCCTGCGCCATGTCTTCAGGTTCTGGCTGTGGTTGAGCTCCGGCACGGTCACTCGCGAGTGGGTGGCAGTCCATCGACGCCACCACGCCTTTGCCGATCAGCCGGGGGATCCGCACAGCCCGGTGATCTTCGGGCTGAAGAGGGTCGTCCTGGAGGGCTATGAGCTTTACACCGCTGCCGCGCGGGACCCCTACATTCTCGAACATTACGGCCGGGGTACGCCCGATGACTGGCTAGAGCGTAAGCTCTATAGCCGCTGGCCGGCGGCCGGTATTGTCCTTTTCATCCTTGCCGAACTCGCTCTCTTCGGCGTGCCGGGCGTAGTGATGGTGGCCGTCCACATGGCCGCGCAGCCGTTCTTCGCCGGCGGTGTGATCAATGGCGTCGGCCATCGCTTGGGCTACCGCAGTTTCGAGATGGCATCCACCGCGACCAATATCCTGCCGTGGGGGCTGCTCGTGGGTGGCGAGGAACTGCACAATAACCATCATGCTTTCCCGCGCTCGGCACGTTTTGCCGTACAGCCTTGGGAAATCGATATCGGCTGGCTGTGGATCCGGCTCTTTCGAGCCTTGGGGCTTGCCGAGGTGCGCCGCGTCGCGCCGCACCCGCAGTTCATCCCTGCGCGCAGCGCTCTTGATGCGGATACCGTGCGCGCGCTGTTCACCAACCGCATGCACGTGCTGCGCGACTATGCGCGCCGCGTCGTGAGACCCGTGTGCCGGGAACTCGCGCGGCGCGAGCCCGCAGGTGCCGTCCCGCGCATCGCGCCCATGCTCCTGATCCGGCATCCCGCGCTCCTTGCAGAGGAAGCGCGCCGCATGCTGGCCGACCTCTTGGCGCGCTACGAGGTGCTGCGCGTCGTGGTCGAATTTCGTGAAAGTTTGCAGCACGCCTGGAACGCGGCCGCAGCCAACCAGGGCGGCGCCGTGCAACAATTGCGGGAGTGGTGTGTGCGCGCCGAAGCGAGCGGTATTCGCGCCCTGCGCGAGTTTGCCCTGAGACTGCGCGATTACTCAGTCGCCGCACCGGCGTAAGACAATACAAAAACGGGGAAGCGTGCAATGCGAATCGGAGTGCCGCGAGAGATCAAGGTTCAGGAATATCGCGTTGGACTCGTGCCGGAGGGCGTGCGCGAGCTGACCCACGCCGGCCACGAAGTCATTATTGAGAGCGGCGCCGGCGGCGGCATTGGCGTCTCCGACGCGCACTATGAATCGGTCGGCGCGTCCATTGCGCCGGCGGCGGCGGCTGTCTTCGAGCGTGCTGAACTCATCGTCAAGGTCAAGGAGCCGCAGCCCAAGGAATGCGCCATGCTGCATTCGGGTCAGGTGCTCTTCACGTATCTGCATCT
>PLIX01000255.1 GCA_003140135.1 Gammaproteobacteria bacterium | reverse complement strand
GCTCCCCTTACTCGAGCGCCGCGGTATCTTCTGCCAATGCCGTTTCCACAAAGCGGTTAGAATTTCTCGAGGAACACCCGCTTACCGCTGATCGCGAATATATGCTGGCCGCAGATACTCGATTGAATCCGGTTGATCGCAGGGGCAATCGCACCCCTGCGGCTGCCACGCTCACCGGCGCTTGAGGCGCACTCACCCATGGCGATCCTCAATGTCCATCACCGCACCTGCTACCGTTATTCGCAGGCCGTCGAGTTCGGTGAACACCGGCTCATGTCCCGCCCGCGCGACAGCCACGATTTGCGGCTCATCGACACGACTATGCGCATCGACCCCGCGCCAAGTGCGCTGCGCTGGATCCACGATGTGTTCGGCAATTCCATTGCAATCGCGACTTTCGACCGCTCTGCAGACACCCTGACTTTCGAATCCGCGTTTCGGGCCAAGCACTACCCCTCCGTCTCGGAGACGATCGTCGTAGAACCCTACGCGGCGCGCTTTCCGTTCAGTTACTCAGCCGAAGATGCGTTGGACCTGGGACAGACCAAGGAGCGCCATTATCGCGATCCTGACCGCAGGATCGAGCGGTGGGCGAAAACCGTCCTGGACGGCACGCGCGGCGGGACATTTGAAGTGCTGGTCGCCATGACCTCGGCGATCAAAGAGCAGTTTCAGTATCTGGCTCGAGAGCGCGAAGGCGTGCAGACTCCGCTCGAGACGCTTGAACTTCGCAGCGGCAGCTGTCGGGATTTCGCGGTGTTCATGATGGAGGCGGTGCGCGGTCTCGGCTTGGGAGCGCGCTTCGTGTCGGGTTACCTCTACGACGAGCACCTCGTCGGCGCAGCGGGTGGCATGGTGGGCACGGGCGCGACCCATGCGTGGCTGCAGGTTTTTCTGCCTGGGGCAGGATGGGTGGAGTTTGATCCGACCAATGCTTTGGTGGGCGGACGCAATCTCGTTCGAGTAGCGGTGGCGCGCGAAGCGGCGCAGGCGGTGCCGGTGGTGGGCAGTTTCAACGGCCCTCCGGGATCTTTCCTGTCACTGTCGGTCGATGTGACAGTCACTACTGAATGATCGGCTCGACGCTCACGGACACCGACAGCTCGTGCGTCGCCCCGCCGAGGATGACTCCGTGCAGAGGCGACACGTCGCCGAAATCCCGGCCCCAGGCAACCGCGACATGGCCGGTGCCGACCCGCACATTGTTGGTCGGGTCGAATTCGAGCCAGCCGAAAGGCGGCGTGTAGACCGCGACCCACGCGTGGGAAGCACCGGCGCCGATTGCAGGCGATGCGTCTGCCGCGGCGCTGCGCATCGGTCCGGCACGCAGATAACCGCTGACATAGCGCGCAGCAAGACCCCGCGATCGCAGGCACGCGATCATGAGATGGGAGAAGTCCTGGCACACCCCGCGGCGATTCTTCAGGATCTCCCGCAGAGGCGTGCGCACGGTGGTTTCGCCCGGCGCATATTGCAGATCCCGATGCAGCTTCACCATCAGCGCATCAGCGCACGCCAGGATCGGACGGCCCCGTGGGAAGCACTCCTCGGAATAGTCTGAGAATTCCTGCTTCACGCGTACGTACGGCGATTCGTGACGAAACCTGCAGGCGTCGAGATTCTCGCGCGTCGGGCATATGCCGCGGTACGCAAGATCGGCGGCGAGCTGCTCCCAATGCGCGCTGTGGTCGCAAGATATTCCCGGCCGCGGATGCACATCGACTTCCATCTGGGTGACGACTTCGAGTCTGGTGTGCGGATGCTCAAACTCGATGCGCGTCAGCGCATTGCCGAAGGCATCGATCTCATCGCGCCGCCGAAACAGTGCAGGCTCAATCCGGATGGTGTGTTCCAGACACTGCTGAAAGGGTGCCGGGCGCGGCACAAGGTGCAGCAGGTGATGCGCGTGCAGCACCTCGCTTGCGTAGTCGTAGGCCGTTCTGTGATGAATGCGATAGCGCATGGGGGGCTTACGTCCACACCGACTGCGCATTCGCGGTGTGCGAGAAATGCCGCATTGAGAGCCGGTCCGACAGGGCCGCGCCAGCGGCTTGCAGTGCCATGAGTTTGGCTGCCAAATCCTGCCTTGCACCCCGTGCGGCGGCGCCGTCACTCTCCAGTGTCAGCAGATCGGCATCGGTAAACTCAGGAATGGACGTCTCCATTCCCGGGTCGCGACTGATCTGCAATGAAGCGGCGAGCTCGTCAAGATCGCGTGCAATGGAGTTGCACTGAAACGCGAGCGCAACCGGATGATGGACATCGCGCACCAGCAGATCGAGCGCCGAGCCCAGGCGCGGCGCCACGAAATAGCGTGATCGATAGATACTGATGCTGTGGCAGACATCGAGCAGCCATTCGACCTGGCCCTGGCGCGTAGCTGACGCAGCCACCAAATGCTGCGCGAGCAGGCCCGCCATGAACTGCAGTCGCTCGATGCGCCGCCCGATGCGCAGGAGCCGCCAGCCTTCATCATGCGTCATGTCCTCGGCGGCGTAGCCGCCGAGGGCTGCCAACGACAACGCGAGCCGCTCCAGCACTTCGCGTGGCTGTTCGCTTGAAACCACCGCCTCCTGAACCTGACGCTGCAGCCCAACTACCGCACGCCAATAGCGCTGCGAGAGACGGCTGCGGACCTGGGATGCGCACCAGGCGATGCGTTTGACGTCCGCCGCTATGCCATAGGGATCGGAAGGATTGCGCAGGCCCGCGGCTGGGTGCGAATCCTTCGCGATGACGCCGAGCGCGCGGCAGATGCGCACGGCATGGATCCAAACGCCGCGCTCAACACGCACACGCACGGTGCTGCGCAGGAGGCGCGCATTGTCGGCGCAGCGCACCGTGTAGCGCCCGAGCCAGAAGAGATTCTCGACCATCCTTGATGGCACATCATCGGGACGTGTGGATACCTGCAGGCGGTGTCGCCCTGTTGAGGCAACCTCATCCTCGCCATCCGACAGCACCCAGATATCCTTGCTGCCGCCGCCGCGCTGCGTCGACACCACATCTGCGGCGCCTTCTGATGCGACGCGCGCAAGCCCGCCGGGCAGGACCCGAAAGCCGCCTTGAGTCGCAATCGCGTAGACGCGGATGGTGAATGCCCGCGCTGCGAAATTCGGCGTGCCGTTCGAGCGCCACACCGGCGCCTGCGAGAGTCGAATGTGCTCCTGCGCAACGTAGGCGTAGGGCCGTTTCTGCAGCCGCCGGATCAGTGCGTGGCGCTCCTCGCCGGTGATGTCGCTGCCGAATACAGGCTCGAAGTGCTGATTGGGATAGGTGGGCTTTATGACGAGTCGGTCAAGGTTCCCAAGCACGTAGTCGAGCGCCGGCTTCTCGCCGCACCACCAGGTGGCCACCGCCGGCAGCAGCAACGACTCACCGAAGAGTCTCTCGGCGATCCCCGGCAGAAAGCCGAGCCACGCTGCGGATTCGAGCACGCCGCTGCCGAGCGCGTTGCTGACTACTACATTCCGTGCCCGGATCGCGCTGATGAGACCGGGCACGCCCAATGCTGAAGTGCCGCGCAGCTCCACAGGATCGCAGAAGTCATCGTCGAGGCGCCGCAGGATCGTGTGCACGCGCTTCAAGCCGCCGAGCGTCTTTAAATAGACCACCTCGTCGCGCACCGTGAGGTCTACTCCCTCCACGAGCGGCAGGCCCAACTGGCGCGCCATATACGCATGCTCGAAATACGTCTCGTTGAAGGGACCCGGCGTGAGAATCACGACCAGCGGATTGGCGCTGTCGTCATACAAGCTGCGCAGGCGTTCGCGCATTTCGCCGAAGAACGCGCGCACCCGCCGCACTCCCAAATCGCGGATGGCCTCCGGCAGCACCTGCTCGACGATGTCGCGATTCTCGAGCGCATAGCCTGCACCCGAAGGTGCCTGCGTGCGGTCCGCGAGCAGCCACCAGCGCCCGTCCGGTGCGCGCGCGATGTCGGCGGCGTAGACATGCAGCCAGCTCGCGCCGCGCGGCACGAGTCCATGACAGGGCCACAGAAAATTGGGGTGACCGAAGGGCAGCTCCGGCGCGACCAGACCTTCGGCGAGCAGGCGCTGCGGACCGTAGAGGTCGCAGAGCAAGGCATCGAGCAGTCGCGCGCGCTGCACGACACCTTGCTCAATCCCGCGCCACTCGTCC
>PLIX01000293.1 GCA_003140135.1 Gammaproteobacteria bacterium | reverse complement strand
CTGTCAGGCCATAATGTCTAGGCCGGCTCCGCGCTGGGGCTCAGCTGAAGCCGGTTCGGTCAAGGAGGGATCCCGGCCGTCGCGCCAATCGAGTCTGCGGCGCGCGACCCCTTGGCCCCACCGCGACCCGTCGCGAATTTGTTGCCAACGCAGATAGCATCCGCGAACATTGCCGAAGGGCCGAAGAGCGATACGCGTGGCTTAAGGCGCGGTCCGCGAGGTGCTCGAAATTCGGCGCTTCTGCTAAGCAGGAAAACATGAACTGGCCGCCCGGAAAGACAGTCGTCGCTTTGTGCCGAGACTGTATGGAAACGCGCGTTTTGGGTTGCAGCACTCGTGTGGTTGGCTGGCGTACGCGGTTGGCGTCTTGAGTTAACGGTTGAATCGTTTTTACGCAACTAAGGTCCTTATATGGGCTTTCGCAATCTCCGAGAAGCCCTTGGGGCGGTGATGGGGCGGCTCGAACACGACACGCCACCTGTCGCGACCAAGGAGCGCGCCAGCGCAGCTCAACTGCGCGCGGCGCTGGCAGAGGTGGAGGCGCGCAGTGAGGAGCGACGGCTCGCGCTCGAAAGCCGCATGCAAGATGTCGGCTTCATGCGCATACAGCTGCGCGTGCGCAACGCGCGCATCGCGGCGCTCGAGAAGGAAGTGAGCGACTTGGGCGGCGCGCTTTCTCAGCGCAACGAGCAAATCGGCGAAATGAAGCGCGATCCCGTGTTTCTCAACGACACAATCGCCGCACTCACCGCAACGGTCGCAGAACGGGACGCGAGCACCGCAGCCCTCAAAGCCATGCAGCTCGCGGAAGGTGAAACCCTCGCTGCGCGGCAAAGCGACTTTGCGCGCGGGATCGCCGAGAGCGAGGTTCTGCGCAAGAATCTGGGCACGCTGGAAGCGGCACTTGCCGCTGCCACCACGCGCCTCGCCCAGGAGGAAGCCGCCGCTCTCGTGGCGCTCGAGCTGCGCAACTCGATGGAGGCCTCGATCGGGGAGCAGCGTCAACGGATCGCGCGACTCGAAGGCGAGCTCGCAGGCGTCGTACGCGACCGTGACGCGAGCCTCGCGGCCGCTGCGGCTGTGCAGGCCGAGCACCTTGAACAGGGTGCACGTCTCGCGACGGTCACTGCTCGCGTGTTGGAGCTCGAAGCCGAGGCGCTCGATCAAGTGCATGCCCTCAGCGCCCTGCAGGAGGAGCCGCGTGTAAGCAACGAGAGAGAGCGCGATTTAGAGGGCGATCTGCACGCAGCCGACTCCATTCATGGGCTCGAGGCGGACCTGCGCATGAAGGGCGCGCGCCGCGACGAACTGGCGAAGCCGCACGACGACTCACGTGGCACGAGCGCCACGCACGAAGTGGACCCGGAGGGCGCCGCACCCCTCTTCATTCGCACCGGTGAGCCGGAAGTCGTGCACGTGCTCGGCCGCAAGACGACAATTGGACGCACGCCCGAAAACGATGTGCAGATCGACGCCCAGTACATTAGTCGTCATCACGCAGTGATTCTTGCTGAACGGACGCACACGATCATTGAAGACCTGAATAGCACGAATGGCGTGATCGTGAACGGACGACGGGTGCTGCGCCAATCTCTGAAGGACGGCGACATCGTGCTCATCGGTAAAGCACCCTTCCGCTTCGCCGTGCGCCNNAACTGATCCGAGGGCGCTCGTGGCGTCGGACAAAGCGAATTGCGATTCGCGGCTCTACACGCGCGTGGCCGCTAAAGACTTGAGGCTGGTCAGGTGCTATCGGGAGTGCCGAGCGTCGATGCTTTGCGGGGGAGCATTCGCGCCAGAACTTGGTCGTGCAAGATGATGCGGTGGTAAAGTGCCGCGGCAATGTGAAGGGCAACAATCGCCAGCAGTGCATATGCTAGGAATGCGTGCACATCCCCTGCTAGAAACCCCGACTTGGACCCGCGTGGCAGCAATGCGGGCAGAATCAGGCGAGGAAGAAGAGACACTTGCCAGCCGCGCGCTGATGCGGCGGCCCACCCGAGTAGCGGCACGATAAGCAGCAGGACGTAGAGCGTTCCGTGGGTCATCCGTGCACCTAAGCGTAACCAACGAGGCTCGGTTGCGATGGCGCCGGGAGCGCTGTGGCGCAAGCGCCAGGAGATTCGTACCAAGACTGCGAGCCCGATCAGGGCGCCCACCGTCAGATGCAAGCTGATTAAGCGGCCGAGCTTGGTGTGCGGCCCGATATCCGGCATCGTCCATGCGATGCCGAATTGAAGCGCTACGAGGAGAGCAACCAACCAGTGGAGCGCCTTCGCGACAGGATGATATCGTCTCTCAGACGCCGGCGAATCTTGCGACATACTTGATTCTCCTAATGATGGAGCGCACCTGATACGCGAGCCCTCATTGCCAGTCTGCGCTCATCGCAGACACCAGTAGCGTACGCCCTGTTCCTCCAGAAACGACTCTGCGCCACTGCCCTGGAGCATGGCAAAGGTCGCGAGCATTCCGGCCTCGACGCAGCTCGCCGCGGCCACGGTCACCGAGCGTGGCGTGTCGCGGACCGGCCAGCCGGACCTTGGATCGAGAATGTGTCCGTAGCGCACTCCCTCGCGCAGCAAGAAGCGGTACGTGTCCCCGCTGGTCGCGAGACCGCCTCGGCTCAGCTCCAATAGGAGGCGCGCTTCGCGCTCGGTATCGGGGCGTTTCACGCCGACCTGCCAGGGAGCTGCGCTGGGTGCGCAATTGGCAGCGAGGTCTCCGCCGAAATTGACCAGTGCGGCACCCGCAAAGCGCGCAGCGACGAGGCCGAGCACGCGATCCACCGCGTACTCCTTGCCGATGCCACCGAAGTCGATTTCCATTTCCGCAGGCAAAGTGATGCGGGGCGCCTGCCAGCGGACCTTCTCGAACCCGATGAGTGGCAGGAGTGCGGCCACTGCGGCGGCCTCCGGCAGGCGGTCGGACCCGTCGAAGGTCCAGCAGCGGCGCAGGACTCCCGAAGTAATGTCGAATAGCCCCTCCGAAAGCTCGTGACACTGCGCGGCGTAATCGATTAGCGCGGCCGTTTCGCCATCCACCACAACTGCGTGACCCCGGCTGCGGTTGATGACGCTGACGATGCTCTCGGGGCGGTAGCGGCTGAACTTTGCCTCGATGCGCCACGCTTCCTGCGCCGCGATGCGGCCCGCCTCGCCCGCCGCGTGTGCGTCGGCCGTCTCGAGCAGCAGCTCGCAGGGACTCGCCATCGCGACAAAACACACCGCGACGATGCCACCCTCGCGCGGCGCGACTTCAAACTCTGGCGCATGTGGAGGCGGCGATGCACCGCCGGGTGCGGCACACACGACCCTCATGGCTAGTACTCGGTGTGCCAGCTGAGCTGCACGATGGTCGCCTTGAGATTCGGGTTGAGGTCGAGGCCCTGCAACTGCGGGAGTGCGCTCGACTGGTCGGTGGGCCTCTGTTCGTACTGCTCGAGGCGCAGACTCAGCTCGCCGTTTCTGCCAGTGGTGACGCCGAACTTGATTCCGAGGGTCGTGGCAGCGAAGGCGGCCAATCGGGGGTCTGCGGACATGAAATTAGGCGCGGGAGCCGTCTCGCTCAGGTAGAGATTGTAGAAATCTGCGGCGGACTGATGGTACCAACGCGCGTGCGGCTCGACATACATGCCGGAGCCGAGGTCGATTCTCAGCTTCGCGTCGACGGTATCCGAGCCGATACTCCAGCTGTCCTTGCCGCGCCGGTATGACAGGTCGAGCGTGGTCGGCCCGAGCGCAAGCTTGTTGACCCAATAGAGGCTCTGCCGTGTGCGGTTTTCCGGCCGACTCTCGTAACGGTAGCCCGTCACAGCTCCCGTGGCATCGGCGACCGAGATAATCCGGTACGGATCGGTGAGATAGCCTTGTGAGTGGTCATAGGCGTAGTTGAGCTCCATGAGCCAGTTGCGGCGCATGACCTGCGTCACACCGATAAGTCCGCCGGTAACGGTTTTGGTCTGGCTCGACTCCTTCTCGTAGAGCATGTAATCACTGCCAGGTACCGGGTTACCCCCGTGCGCATGGATCCGGTCGTACTCCTCGTTGACTCCCGCCGAGAGTGTCGTGTTTTTCTCGTTGAAGTCGTGACTCAGGCCGGCGTGAGCCCCCACCGACTCGAAATCGTGCTCGGTCGAAGCGTGTCCGCCGTACGAGAGGGTGTTGTCGAGCCCGATCGGTTGCGACCAGTCAAGATCGCCCGCAACGCGTTGCTCCTTGAAATGCGGATCCTGCGGCAGATCGCCTGGCGCGATCGTATAGAGCGTGGTCTTGTGGCCGGGCTCGGGGATGAGACTGGTGCTCGAGGGGCTCGCGAAAGTCTGCGGCGTGCGCGCAGGGATGGCGCCATTGGGAGTGGCGCCTGAAAGCGAGTCGAGCGTCAGCGTTCCGTCGAGCAAGCGTTGATCGCCGAAGTCTTTCTTCAGGCTCACCACCGGCTCGATGGTCTGGACGCGGCCCGCATTCTCTTTGTAGTAAAGCAGGTCCGCGTCAATCTGCAGGGGCTGCTCGGCATCATCGGCCGACTGTGCCCGCGCCGTGCCCGACAGCAGCGCACAGCTCGCTGCCATCAGGCCGAGGTGCAGCGGCGATGGCGGCCGCTTCAGTTGCATCCGCAACCCCCGCCGCCGAAGCTGCGACCTCCGCTCGCCGCTTCCTTGCTGAAGTAGATGTGGTCATCAATGGCCGCATCGATCGGCTCGGCGTTCAGCGCCATCTCGGGCCGCGCGAGGATTTCGCGTTGCCAGGGCTTGACGCCCATCGCAGTACAACCGCACGCGAAGAACATGAGGCCCAACGGGATCGCGAGACGTACGTAACTTTGAATGCGCATGGGTTCAGGTCTCCGTAGGAATCAGTGCGCGAGCACTACTGCGCGGATCTGCTGCGTCAGAGCATCGCGATCACGCAGGAGAAATCCCTCGTGGCGCGCTTGAACGTGGCCGTTACGGTCGATCAGGAAGCTCGTGGGCATGCCCCGGACGGCGAACTTCTCCGGAAGCAGGCCGTCTGGGTCATAAACGATACGAAACTGCGCGGGGTGCTCGCGCAGGAAACGGTCGGCCTCGGCGCGCTCGCGGTCGACGTTGACTGCAATCACCACCAGTCCGTCGTGTCCGAGCTCGCCCTTAAGGTGATTCATCCAAGGAAATGACTCCCGGCAAGGACCACACCAGGAAGCCCAAAAATCCAAATACACGACCTGGCCCTTGAACGCCGCTAGGTCGAGCAGGTCACCGGCACTGCTCGCATCTGCAGGCGGCGATTTAGCGAAAAGGAGCAGCAGCGCCGCCAAAAGCGCCGTGAGCGGACGCATGCGCCGAGCGCAAGCATGGCGCCGTGCAACGGAACTAAGTAAGGGACCGCTAAAATTTTTTGCCGATGCCGACATAGATCCCGTGAGGCATGATGCGAAGGGTATAGGGTGTATCCGAATTTTTGTGCATGAGCCAGCCCGCTGCGGTGCCGATCGCATAGCCGGCGATGACGTCCGATTGCCAATGAGCCTGAACCTTCATGCGCGCGATGCCATCGTAGATCGGTAGCGCCTCGAGCGCATAGGTCAGCGGGTGATCGGGACCGTATTCGAGTACGAATGGCGTGACGATCGAGCTGACCTCGGTCACCTCCCCGCTCGGAAAGCTCTCGTTACCGTGACCCTTGAACCAGAGATTCGGATCGCCGTTGCTGGCGTTGGGCCGCACGCGTGAGAAGGCGTACTTCATGGCAAAGGCTACGATGCCCGAGGCCGCCGAGGCATCCACTGACTGCCAAATCGTGCGGCCGAAGCGTGTTTCCCCGCCCTCCCACAGTGCCCCGACCACTTCAGCGCCAATTAGCCCGAACTCGAGTACTTCCTGGTTGCTACGCTTCCAAATGCCGCTGTTGTCATAGGCCCACTCGTGATCGATGCCAAATGGACCCCCGCCGGCAAGGCACGCAGGCACTTTTGGGAGCAGGAGCAGCGACACGGCCCACGCGGCTCGCGCGGCTCGCGCCGAGGGCTTGCCGCCGAGGCGCAGGGGTGTCGCAACGTGAACTCGCATGGCGAGGCGCAGAATAGAGGACGCATACTTAAGGCGGACTTAAGCGGACGCGTGCTGAAATCGCGCCACAGGTGAAGGAAAAAGCGCTAATGCGGATTCTGCTAGTAGAGGACGACGATATGCTCGGCGAGGCAGTTCGGGATGGACTGCGCCAGGAGAGCTATGTCGTCGATTGGGTGCGGGATGGGGGCGCTGCGTTGGCAGCGCTATCGGCGGTAGCTTTCAGCGCCCTGGTGCTCGATTTGGGTCTGCCGAGAGGAGACGGGCTGAGCGTGCTGCGTTGGCTACGGCAGGGCGGACAAACCACACCGGTCGTCATTGTGACCGCGCGGGATCGCATCACCGACCGCATCACGGGCTTGGATGCCGGCGCAGACGACTACCTGATCAAACCTTTCGACATCGATGAGCTTTCCGCACGGCTGCGCGCCATAACCCGCCGCGTGATCGGCTGCGCCGAGTCCATGCTCACCGTGGGTGACGTGATGCTCGACCTGCGCCAGCGGCTCGTCACCTACCGCGGCGAGCCGGCAGCATTGACCGCACGTGAGTACGCGGTAGTTGAATTGCTGATGCGCAAGGCCGGCTGCTTGGCGACGCGCGCCGAGATAGAGGAGGAGCTGTATGGATTCGAGGACGATATCGGCAGCAATGCGATCGAGGTCCATATTCACAACCTGCGGCGCAAGCTCGGTCCGCTCTTCATCACGAACGTCAAAGGACGCGGTTATCGCGTCGACAATGGCCGCTAGAGCCGTGCGGCCGTGGTCGTTGCGCCGGCGCATGGCGATCGCCATCGCAGTCGCGGCCTGCATCGTGTTTCTGATTCTGGGATTCCTCGTTTATCGCGCGGTGGCGAGCAGCACCGCCGCGCAGTTTGACGAGACGCTGCAGCAGCAGGCGGCGCTCGCCTTGCGCTACGCAGATCATGAGTACGAGGAAGGCGAGAGCGTGGTGCCACACCCGCTCGCCGCGCCCGCCCGGGCAATGCCATTCGACGTCGTCTACCAGATCACGACCGGCGCAAATCAACTCCTCTACCGCTCGCCGGGCTCGCCGCGAGCGCCTCTCGCTATCGGGAGCGGGCCCGGCTACTCCAACGCGGTCCTCGACGGGCGCTCCTGGCGCGTGTACTCGCTGAGCTCCGGCACTACCCCGCTGGTTATCCACACCGCCGAGCCGCTCGAATACCGCGATGCGGCGCTGTCACGCACGCTGCACGCGGTGGCTCTGCCGCTGCTCTCTGCGCTGGTGCTGCTGACCGTGCTGATTGGTGTCGTGACGGAGCGTGCCTTCCGGCCGGTGCGCCGCATGGCGGCGGACTTGGCCGGCCGCGGTGCCGGTGATCTCTCCGCGGTGAACACAGCGGAGATGCCGGTGGAGACGTATGCGCTCGGGGTTGCGCTCAATGACTTGCTGGCCCGGCACGCGGAAGTCCTAGCGCGCGAGCGCCGCTTCACAGCCGATGCCGCACATGAGCTGCGCACACCGCTCGCNNCGCGGCGCGCGCCGCGACTCCCTCCGAGACGCGGCGCGCACTCGACAAGCTGCAAACGAACATTGACCGTACTACGCACCTCATAACTCAGCTGTTGTCGCTGGCGCGTCTGGAACCGGGATCCTCCTTCAGTACCGGCCAGGCCACGCAGGCGAGAGTCGTGGTCGATCTGGTTCTGGAAGACTTGGCGCAGGCGGCGCGCGAGAAGCAGGTCGAGATCACGCTTGAGGGCTGTCTGCAAGGCCTGCCGGGCTCTGCCGAGGTTCTGTACCTGCTGATTCGCAATCTGCTGGAGAACTCCATCCGTCACGTGAGTGAACGAGGCCGGGTCGCCCTCAAGGTGATCGAGCGCGAGCAGTGCACCGTGCTCTCGATCAGCGACAACGGACCTGGTATCCCGAGCGCGGAGCGCTCGCGCGTATTGGAGCGCTTCTACCGAATACCGGGAAGCGCCTCATCGGGAAGTGGTCTCGGACTTTCGATCGTCGGACGGGTCGTTGAGCTCTTGGCCGGCGACATCGAGCTGTCGGCGCCGGCTGCCGGCACGGGGCTCGTGGTTACGGTCCGGCTGCCATTCACGGCCGTCCGAACCCAGAACCAGTCAGCCGCGTAGTCCCGTCGATGACGTGGCGGGAATCCAGGGCTTGATCGGCGTTGACGTCTACCGGAATTCTACCGATTGAACCACTCGAAGAAAGTACGCGTGGAAAGTCGGGCATTCCCCGACGTCGAGTTACATAGCGACATATCCCGGCGCCGAAAAGGGTCGCACTCGAAACGAGCACTACAGCGGATCTACTCGCGGCGCTCTGTGTGGCGTAGTTCGACGGGCTGACCGTGCGGTGTGTGCTCGTAGGCGTCGATCCATGCGTCCTTGCGCGCAGCTGTCCATCGGCTACAGCCTGCTTTACCAAGAGGCTGATGGTTTTCCTAAACTGCAGTGGATCCTCATGTTTAAGGACAAACCTGAAGAAATGGGGCGGGTGACCAATGATCTGGTCAGCTAATACCAGCAACTCGCCGACAACATGCAGAGGCTATCCAAGCAATTGCCCGCCATGCGCATCGACGTGACAGCAATGTCCGAGATCGAGGGTGAGGAGCGTAAAGCCATTGGCGCAGACCTAGCCAAGGACTTCGCCCCGCTTACTGGCAAAACCGGCGTCGAAATCGAGCGGGAGGCGCTACTCATGTTTTACAACACGCTCAACGAGCAACGTCATCTTACCGGCGTAATGGTGGGACTCGAACCCGACCCTGCCCTGAGGAAGTTCCTAGAGACGACCAAGGCCCAGTTGGATGCACGCTACGCGAAAGTGGGGGCGCTATTGAATCGCCGCTATTTCACTCAGTAACTTGCGCCGCAAGATAGTCGAAAAATGGTGCTGACGGGATCGAATTGAGCGCATAAGCTACTGATCTTCAACGAGTGCACCATCGACCCCAGAGTCCCGTACCCGTAAATCTACCCCTGTCGAACCTCGACAGGCCGTGCGAGAGTGGCGGTGGCCAGTGATTCTCCTGCGGCACCGGCGAGCAGAGCGGCGATCAGCACAAGTGCCCTTATACTTCGGGTCATTGCGCACTTAACCGGATTTGCCAATCGGCTGCACGGCGAGGCGAAGCCCCATCGCCTTAAGCATGGAAGTCATGCTTCTCAACTCCGGGTTCCCTCTTTTCGAAAGCGTGCGGTAGAGGGTCGTAGCATTCAGCTTAGTCTTACTTGCAAGCTGCGAAACGCCACCCATCGCGTCGGCGATACGTCGCATTGCAACCATCAGCTCCTGCTCGTCACCATCCTGAAGTACGGCGTTTAGGTATTCAACGGCGAATTTTGGGTCCTTGCGAAGACTCTCCACGGTGGCCTCATCGTGGTCACGAGAAACCGCGCGTATATTTTTGCGAGTCATTGTCGTCTCCGTTCATATTCGGCCCAGCATCCGACAGCCTTGGCAATGTCGGATGCTTGAGTCCGCTTGGAACCAGCGCAAAGCAGGAGTACCAAGGTCTTGCCGTGCTTCCCGTAATACACTCGGTATCCNNTCCGAAATTGTCGGCCAACAGCCGATCGACCCGGCGGAGGATCGCCACTCGAGCTTTCAGGTCTTTCAGTCGGTCTAGCCAAGACTGAAACGGATCAGCTCCTGTGAGCGTCAGGTAATGGCGAACGTCCACATCGGAATATTCGCTTAAAAGCGAACAGGTGTCAAGCTAATTCTACCGGTGAGCAGCTGTCCTGAGGCTTTGGGCAGAGATTTTGAGCATCCGATAGATCGAAGAAGCTAGCGACGGCTGCGCGCTCAGCTCGGCGCTCACGGGCGGTGTTGGGTTCCGTTGCAGGGCGTTGCATGTCCTAGATCTCGGCCGCAAATCGCTGTAGATGCAGCCGTCCAATCCTGTGCCAATTCGACAGGAAAGCCGCGTGTCTTCGTCTTTTGGACGTTTTAGAGTGATATTCGTAGAGCGTATCGGCAGCCACAACTGCGAGCTGCTCAGAGGTCCCACTGAGTTTGGGGTGATTTCACCCCAAAACTTCGACCACATGGACTCGGCGACCGTCGCCGGAATATTGGCAACTTTTGACCCAATTAACTGGCTGGCTCGCTCAAGTTTCGCAGCTAAGAGCCTAGACACATTAGCTTTCCAATCTGGCTACGCCCACGCAATGTATTCGACGGAGGGATTTATGCAAGACCGTGCCCTGTACTCGATCAAAGAGGCGCGAGAGCTGCTCGGAGGCATCTCCCGTAACGGCATCTACGCCCTACTACGAACCGGTGAACTCGCGAGCGTCGTCATTGGATGCCGACGGTTCATCTCTGGGGCGGAGATCGCAGCGCTCATCAGCCAATCCACTACAACGGTCAGTCCATCCGAGGACGCTGTTAGGTCTCGACGGCCCCTTCAAAGACCGGTGGAACTCTTCTCGCCAATCGCCTTCCGGCCGGCCTTTCGGAGACCGCCAAGCATCTAAGTTGTTAGCGTTCAGCGTTTGTGACTCCTGAGGAACGCGCAGATCTATTTGAGGGATCTGGGAAGGTGTGCGGAGATGAAATCACCGCTCACGTTGCGCCCCACCTCGCGCAGCAGAACGCGGACACTTCGCTATCCTGCCATCAATCCAATTCCACCCCTCGTCCCTCCATCACGGCGCGCCCCACACCGCAAGAGAAGCTTCGTTTCACAGCACTTGCAGACGCACGGGGTATCTCCAAGTCCGCGCTTGCATTGATCGTCATACGCGATCTACTCAGTTCCGCTGCGCCTGTTCTGCTGCCGGCGTCGACTCGTGAACCGGCCCTTGATCGGATCACCATTCGGCTGCGGCCGGGTGATCGGCAGACCGTCCGCCAGCGGGCGGCGCAACGCGGAATGAAGGACTCGGCCTATCTCGCCGCCTTGGTTCGAGCTCACGTGGCCGCAAACCCGCCCCTGGCTACTGATGAGCTTCGGGCCCTTAAGCTCGCTGTGACCGTCCTCGCAGGCTTTGGACGGCTCCTGGCGCGGACCGCTCGGGAGGTGACTCAGGCCGGTCTCATGAGCCCTGCTCTTCAACAAGACCTCAGCCGCACGATAGCACTGGTCGCGGCCCTGGAGCAGCGCACACACGATCTAGCACGCGCGGCACTCGTGAGCTGGGAGAGCTCGCTTGACTAGAGGGCCCATCAGGCTTCCATCGGGAGGGCCGTCGCTCTTTGAGATCTTCAGCGCCGGCCGCCAAGGCCCACAGACGTCCGGTCATTTCAGTCGGGCCCAGATTGAGCAGATCGCGCGCACGGTGAGAAGGGCACCTGAAGTCATGGTCAAGGTCACCGGCGGTGGCGCCAAGGTCGGCGCCGTGTCGGCGCATCTGGGTTACATCAGTCGCCAAGGAAAGCTTGAGCTCGAAACGGACGAAGGCGAGCGCATCACGAGCCGCGATGAGCACAAGACGCTGCTGAAGAGCTGGCATCTTGAACTCTCAGCCGGTCAGTACCGGCGGCAGAACGAGCGAGGGGGACCCGCGCGAACCTTGAAGTTGGTTCACAACATCGTGCTGTCGATGCCAGCGCCCACGCCGCCGGAGAAGATGCTGGCCGCGGCGCGCAAGTTCACCAACGAGAAATTCGCACTACAACACCGGTATGCGATGGCGCTGCACACTGACCAGAAGCATCCCCATGTGCACCTGGTCGTGAAAGCGGAGAGCGAACTCGGGCGTCGGCTTCATATCGACAAGCTGCTACTGCGTCAGTGGCGAGAGGACTTCGCCCGAATGATGCGAGAGCAAGGCATCGAGGCCAACGCGACTTCTCGCGTCGTTCGGGGAAGGAACAAGAGCCAGCTGCGAGATGCGAAGTACCGAGCGCAGCAACACGGCAAGTCGACGGCGCTGCGACAACGAGTTATGGCCATCGCCCAAGAGCTGTCGCAAACCGGAGCGGTCCGCGACCCCGCGCACGGGAAGTTAATAGCGACCCGAAAAGAGGTCGTCGCAAACTGGATGAAGGCCGCCGACATGCTGGACGCCCAAGGCGAGATCGCTCTTGCCGGCGACGTCCGTTACTTCGCGAACCACCTGCCGCCCGTGCTCACCGACAAGGAAGACCTCGCGCGAAGATTCATCCGGCACATCAAAATGCAACGTTCTGCGAGCCCTGAGGGAGGCGTGAAGGATCGAGCCAAAGAGCGGGATCTGGCGCGATGAGGTTCAGAGCGTTGCATTCCGTCGCGTAGACCAAGCGGTTCACCCCCGAGAATTTCCCATCAAAGACCGACTTTTCGCTGCGCGCCGAACGTTGGCCAAAGGGCGGCTCTCGGCCCAGGAGCCGCCGTTCGCCACCGTCTCGCAATGTTCTCCATAGCGGTCAAATTCCGAAATTCGTCGGATCACGTGTCTGGATGCGCGCCGTGCGCTATAGCCCGCTAAGCTTCTCTTACGGAATCCTGATGGTTGGGCACGTGAATCGCGACAATCTTCGCGCCTGGGAGAGATAGATAAATGGCGATTACGGCAAACGGCAGCGGACCCAGAAAGAGGAATGTCGCCATCACTACTGGCCAATGCCGAAAGTTCTCACCGAATTGATATAGCCCAATGAACCCCAGCGCGAAAAATACCAGCAGTAAAAGGTTGAACGTCAGCAACTTTCCACGGGAGTAGGATGCGTATGGATCGCGCAATCTTTTGAAATTCAGTCGATGTGTTGCCACGACAAAGCAGCCCAGTACTCCGGGCATGATGAACGACGCTAGCGAACCAGTAGGCGTGCCAAAGTAAAAGGGGCCGATAGCGATGAGAACCCCGGACGCGACCCCAACGACTGCGAAAAACAGAGCAAAGCGCCTGGTCCACAGCCGCGCGGGCCATTCGACCTGCGGCGGGCGGTCGCCGTCGTCGCCTTTGTGGTCCGCAACTCGCGCTGCAGGTGGCGTGTAAGGGTCACGGTCCACGGGATGTCACATGCATCTTTGATTACCGCCGGCGCGCGAGTATCGCATGTAGAAATTCTCCGAGCGAGTTCGGTGGATGTCCGCTTCGCGTATTCTAACCGGCAGCTCTTGGGAAGGTTCGACAGGCGGCTCCGGGTTAAAAGCGAGCGTCGACGGGTGAATTTTGAATTCGGGAAAATCGGCCTGCCCCGATCGCGCAAAAAGCGGTTCGGTCCGTCGAATCTAGAGTTTCAATGTCCTTCGGCGCTAGGATCGTTACTCACGCCGCGCGCTTAATCGGTACGATGTTGGCACCTGCGCGCAGCCCGTCAAGGTAGTCGCTCCAATCCTGCATCATCTTGCGACGATCATCGAGCCGCTGTGCGCGGTTGTAGGCATCCCGAACTTTGTTGCGCTCCGCATGCGCGAGCTGGAGTTCGATCAGGTCGGGATGCCATCCTTTTTCATTCAATAGCGTGCTCGCCATGGTCCGGAACCCGTGTCCGGTCATCTCCTCATTCGAGTATCCCAGGCGGCGCAAAGCGGTGTTGAGGGTGTTATCACTTATCGGGCGGTCACGACTCAGCAATGACGGAAAGACGTAACGACCGTTACCGGTAAGAACCTGCACGCCACCCAGGATGTCGACGGCTTGGGTGGAGAGCGGAACGATATGAAGCTCTCCCTTCTTCATACGCTCGCCCGGTATGCGCCACTCGGCTGTGTCGAGATTAAGCTCAGCGTGTTCCATTTTGCGCAGCTCGCCTGGTCGCACGAAAACGTACGGTGCGAGCTTGAGGGCTGCGACCGTGGTCGGCTGCCCGACATATGCGTCAATTGCACGCAGGAGCTCGCCCACGCGCGCCGGGTCCGTAATCGCGGCAAAGTGTCGCTTGACCACGGCGGCGAGTGCACCTTTCAGGTCGTCGGTCTTGACGTTATGAGGGCGCCCAATTTGAGCCGCATAGCGCAAGATGCGCACACACGAACTGCGTACCCGGTGCGCCGTGTCGGTTGTACCCCGTGCCTCGATCTTCTTAAGAACCGTGAGAACCTCAGGCGTCGTGAGCTGCGCGATCGGGCGATTTCCTAAGTCGGGGAAAACGAATCTCTCCAGCTGGCTCCGTTCCCGCTCGAGCGTGCTTGCCCTAATACTGTTCTTCAGCAGCTCTAGCCATTCGCGGGCGACAATTTCAAAGGTGTGGCAAAGCGTGGCCTTGTCTGCTTGGCGCTGAACGTTCGGATCGATTCCGTCAGCGACGAGCCGGCGAGCTTCATCGCGCTTCTCTCGAGCGCGCCGCAGCGGCACATCAGGGTATGCCCCGAGTGCGAGCAGCTTCTCTTTTCCGCCATGCCGATACCGGACGCGCCACAAGCGGCCGCCCGTCGGAGCCACGAGCAGGTAGAGCCCGCGCTCATCAAACAGCTTGTATGGCCTCTCCCTGGGTTTGGCGCTTCGAATCGCCGTCTCCGTCAGCACGAGATACCCCTATCGAGCAAGATACCCCTGCCATGTACCCCATTCTATACAAGGCTGTCAATGAGCGGGCGGAGACACCCCGGGATCAGAAACAGCATGAAATCCAGCATTTGATCCCTACTCCGAGACAACATGGGACGTGGCGGGACGCCATAGAATCGCTGAGAAATGGGTGCTGACGGGATCGAACCGCCGACATTCGCCTTGTAAGGGCGACGCTCTACCAGCTGAGCTAAGCACCCAGCGCTAGTGGGCCGGTACGACGTCCTTCAGCACTCGACGCACGGTTCTTCGCGGCTTCTCATCAACAGGAAGCTTCTCCTGCATCGGAGTCGGCCGCGAGGTGAGCGCCAGTTCCAATACCTCGTCGATCCACTTCACCGCCTTGATCTCAAGGCCGCCCTTGATGTTGTCCGGAATCTCCACGAGATCCTTCTGATTCTCATCGGGGATGAGAACCGTCTTGATCCCGCCGCGATGCGCGGCCAGAAGCTTCTCTTTCAAGCCACCGATGGGCAGCACTTCGCCGCGCAGTGTGATTTCCCCGGTCATGGCCACATCCGAGCGCACGGGGATCTTCGTCAGCGCCGACACCAATGCGGTGCACATGCCGATGCCCGCGCTCGGGCCGTCCTTGGGGGTTGCGCCCTCAGGGATATGCAGGTGCACGTCATGCTTCTGATAGAACTCGTTCTCAAGTCCCAGGACCTGCGCGCGGCTCCGCACCACGGTCATCGCCGCCTGAATCGACTCCTGCATGACCTCGCCGAGTTGGCCCGTGTGCTGCAGCTTGCCCTTGCCCGGGACGACCGCCGCCTCGATGCTCAGGAGCTCACCGCCGACCTCGGTCCAGGCAAGACCCGTCACCTGGCCGATACGGTTCATGTCCTCCGCCTTGCCGTAGCGGAAGCGGCGCACGCCCAGGAACTTATCGAGGCTCTTCGGCGTGACGCTGACGTGCTTATCCTCCTTCTTGTTGAGGAGCATCTGTTTGACGGCCTTGCGGCAGATCTTCGCGATCTCACGTTCGAGAGAGCGCACCCCGGCCTCACGCGTGTAGTAGCGCACGATGTCAAGGAGAGCGGCGTCCGACATCTTGAGCTCGTGCTCCTTCACGCCGTTGTGCTTCATCTGCTTCGGCAGGAGGTAGCGCCGGCCAATATTCATTTTTTCGTCTTCCGTGTACCCGGGCAGACGAATGACCTCCAGCCGATCGAGGAGCGGCGGAGGAATGTTGAGACTATTCGCCGTGCACACGAACATGACCTCGGAAAGATCGAGATCGACCTCCAGATAATGGTCGTTGAACGTCGAATTCTGTTCCGGGTCGAGCACTTCCAGGAGCGCCGCCGAGGGGTCGCCCCGAAAATCCATCGACATCTTGTCGACTTCATCCAGGAGGAAGAGCGGGTTGTGCACGGCGGCCTTCGTCATGTTCTGCACGATCTTGCCGGGCATGGAGCCGATGTAGGTGCGCCGATGGCCGCGGATCTCCGCCTCATCGCGCACGCCGCCCAGGGACATGCGCACGAACTTGCGATTGGTGGCGCGCGCGATGCTTTGTCCTAAGGAAGTCTTGCCGACGCCGGGCGGTCCGACGAGACACAGGATGGGGCCGCGCAACTTGTCGACGCGCTGCTGCACGGCGAGATACTCGACGATGCGCTCCTTCACCTTCTCCAGGCCGTAGTGATCCTCGTCCAGCACTTTTTGCGCGCGCTCGATGTCCTTCAGGATCTTCGTGCGCTTCTTCCACGGCACCTTCACGAGCCAGTCGATGTAATTGCGCACCACCGTCGCCTCGGCTGACATGGGCGACATCATCTTCAGCTTGTTCAGCTCGCCATTCGCCTTGTCGCGCGCCTCCTTCGGCATGCCGGCCTTGGCGATCTTCTGCTCAAGCTCGGTGACCTCGTTGCCACCCTCGTCCATCTCGCCGAGTTCCTTCTGAATGGCCTTCATCTGCTCATTCAGGTAGTACTCGCGCTGGCTCTTCTCCATCTGCGCCTTGACGCGCCCGCGGATGCGCTTCTCAATCTGCAGCACGTCCATCTCGCCCTCGATGGCGACCAGGATGTGCTCGAGACGCTTGCGCACGTCCAGGATCTCGAGAACCTTCTGCTTCTCCGCAAGCTTGAGCGACATGTGCGCGGCGACGGTGTCGGCGAGACGCCCGGCGTGCTCGATGCCCGCGAGTGCCGTCAGCACCTCCGGCGGAACCTTCTTGTTCAACTTCACGTACTGCTCGAACTGCGAGATGACGGAGCGCGCGAGCACGTCCATCTCGCGCTCATCGTAGCCCTCGACGTCGGGCAGGAGCGCAAGGTCAGCGGAGTAGTAATCGGCGGCGGCAAGCTTATCGATCCGCGCGCGGTCGACGCCTTCGACCAGCACCTTCACCGTGCCGTCGGGAAGTTTGAGGAGCTGCAGGATGGTTGCAACCGTACCGGTGCGGTAGAGGTCGTCGATCTTCGGATCGTCGACGTCCGCCTGCTTCTGCGCCAGGAGCATGATGCGCTTGTCGGTGCGCATCGCCGCGTCGAGCGCGAGAATCGACTTCTCGCGGCCGACGAAGAGCGGAATCACCATATGCGGATANNCGCAGGGGCAGCACCGGCACATTGTGATCGCCGGTCGTCGTGACGCTCGTCGCAGATGTCTCAGACACGCTTAAGCCCTCGTTGTGGTTCCACTTGCCCCCGTTTGCGATCCGCCAATCGATCGCCAAACAGATCTAGTCTAGCGGGAAATAAGGGCCGCCGACCCCCGTTTCAACGGCCGGGCGGCCGGAAACTCAAGAATCGCTGAACTAATGACCGGCGCCGGAGGCGCGCCGCGGTTCATCAACGGTGGCGGTTCGGGGTTCTTCGGATTTGTAGACGATGTAGGGCTGCGAGTGCCCTTCGATCACCGACTCGTCGATCACGATCTTGCCGACGCTGCGCATCGAGGGCAGCTCGTACATGGTGTCGAGCAGCACCGTCTCCAAGATGGTGCGCAGTCCACGGGCTCCGGTCTTTCTCTGCATGGCGCGGTGCGCCACCGCCCGCAGCGCCTCATCGCGGAACTCAAGCTCGGCCCCTTCCATCTCGAAGAGACGGCGGTATTGCTTGGTCAGCGCATTCTTAGGCTCGGTCAGGATCGACATGAGCGCGGCCTCGTCGAGCTCATCGAGGGTCGCGACCACCGGCAAGCGGCCGACGAATTCGGGAATTAGGCCGTACTTGATGAGATCCTCAGGCTCGGTGTCGTGGAAGAGATCCGAGCCGTGCGGGCGCGCGTTGATCTCGCGCACGTCGGAGGTAAAGCCGATGCCGCTCTTCTGCGTGCGGTTCTGGATGATCTTTTCCAGGCCCGCAAACGCCCCGCCGCAGATAAAGAGAATGTTTCCCGTGTCCACCTGCAGGAATTCCTGCTGCGGGTGCTTGCGGCCGCCCTGCGGAGGCACCGAGGCGATGGTGCCTTCGATGAGCTTCAGGAGCGCCTGCTGTACGCCCTCGCCCGACACATCGCGCGTGATGGAGGGGTTGTCGGACTTGCGGGAGATCTTGTCGATCTCGTCGATGTAGACGATACCGGTCTGGGCCTTCTCGACATCGTAGTCGCACTTCTGCAAGAGCTTCTGGATGATGTTTTCCACATCCTCACCGACGTAGCCCGCCTCGGTGAGGGTGGTGGCATCGGCGATCGTGAACGGCACGTTGAGAAGACGCGCGAGCGTCTCGGCGAGCAGGGTCTTGCCGCAGCCCGTCGGGCCGATAAGGAGGATGTTGCTCTTGGCGATCTCGACGTCATCCTTGGAACGTGCGGCGCCACTTCGGGTCTGCAGGCGCTTGTAGTGATTGTAGACGGCGACCGCCAGGACCTTCTTCGCGCGCTCCTGGCCGATGACGTATTCATCTAGAACCTTCTTGATCTCATGGGGCTTGGGAAGCTTGTCGCGGGCGCGCTCGGCGCGGTCCTCAAGCTCCTCGCGAATGATGTCGTTGCACAGCTCGACGCATTCGTCGCAAACGAACACCGACGGGCCGGCGATGAGCTTACGGACTTCGTGCTGGCTCTTGCCGCAAAACGAGCAATACAGCAGTTTTCCGTCATCGTGCCGACCGCGGGTATCTTCACTCATCGAGCGCCCTCATCACCCCAGGTGGGGTCGCCGGAGATTTCTCCAACAACCGAAAGTTTTATAGCACGCGCCATGCCCAAGAGGCAAAGGAGCGCATGTTACGTAAGCTACTGTGCGGACAAGGTTTCATCGGGTCATCTCACGGTTTCGCCGGGGGATTCGTCACCGCTTCGCCGCGCTGCTCGAGCACCCGGTCTATGAGACCGTACCCTTGGGCCTCCTGCCAGTCCATGAAGTGGTCGCGATCTGTGTCNNTGGCATGGATCTCCATATCCGCCGCCTGGCCCTGAAAGCCGCCGAGGGGCTGATGAATCATAATGCGGGCGTGCGGCAGGCAGAAACGCTTGGTCTTCTCACCGGCGGCGAGCAGCACCGCGCCCATGCTGGCCGCCTGGCCCACGCAGATCGTGCTCACATCCGGCCGGATGAACTGCATCGTGTCATAAATCGCAAGTCCCGCCGTGACGATGCCGCCCGGGGAGTTTATGTACAGCGACACGTCTTTTTCCGGGTTCTCGGACTCGAGAAACAGCATCTGCGCGACCACGATGTTGGCCATGTAGTCGTCGATGGCCCCGACGATGAAAATCACGCGCTCCTTCAGCAGCCGCGAATAGATGTCATAAGCCCGCTCGCCGCGGGCGGTCTGCTCGACGCCGATCGGAACGAGGTTCAAGCCGCGC
>PLIX01000244.1 GCA_003140135.1 Gammaproteobacteria bacterium | reverse complement strand
ATCCGGCGACGGGAATGGTGCTGTGCGAGGTCTCGGCCGGGACCTCCGAGGATATCGATCGGGCCGTTGCTGCGGCGAAGCGCTGTTTCGCATCGCGCACTTGGAGCCGGATGGCACCGCGCGACCGTCTAGCGGTGCTGTCGCGCCTGTCGCGGCTGATCGAGGCCAACGCCGAGCGCTTTGCATTGCTCGACACACTCGTCATGGGTAAGCCCATCCGCGACATGCTGGCCATCGACATTCCGGCGGCCGTGCAGAACTTCGCCTACTTCGCGGAGCTGTGCGACAAGATCGACGGCGCGGTNNCTCCTGATGGCCGCCTGGAAGACGGCGCCAGCGCTCGCAGCCGGCAACACCGTGGTGCTGAAGCCGGCCGAGCAGTCGCCGCTGTCGGCGCTCTTGCTGGCGCAATTATTCATCGAGGCGGGCGGCCCGCCCGGCGCGCTCAATGTCGTGAACGGACTGGGCGAGACCGCCGGAGCGGCGCTCGCCCTGCACAACGACGTCGCCAAGATTGCGTTCACCGGCTCGACGGAAATCGGCAAGATGATGCTGGTCTATGCGGGCCGCTCCAACATGAAGCGTGTCGCCCTCGAATGCGGTGGCAAGTCGCCGCAAATCTTTCTCGCCGACCTCGAAGATCTCGACCGCGCGGTCAGCTACGCGATTAACGGCATCTACGGCAACATGGGCGAGGTGTGCAATGCCGGGTCACGATTGCTGATCGACCGGCCCATCGCGCAGGATTTCATCGCACGCTTCATCGAGCAGGGCCGCAGCGCCTATGTTGCCGGTGATCCGCTCGACCCGCAGACCAATCTCGGGCCGCTCGTGACGGCTGCGCATCGTGCGCGCGTGCTCGACTACATCGGCCGCGGCAAGAGCGAAGGTGCGCGTCTGGAATTTGGCGGTACGACGCCCGAGTCGCCGGGCGCGTTTGTCAATCCGACACTCTTTTCCGGCGTCAGCAACGACATGACGATTGCGCGCGAGGAGATCTTTGGGCCGGTCGCGGCCGCCATCGAAGTGAACGGCATCGCCGAGGCGCTCGCGATCGCGAACGATTCGATCTACGGCCTGGCCGCAGCGGTGTGGACGCGGGATCTGGGCACGGCGCACCGCGCGGTGCGCGACCTGGAAGCGGGCGTCATCTGGGTCAACTGCTTCGATGAGGGCGACATGACGCAGCCCTTCGGAGGCTATAAGCAATCGGGCCAAGGTCGCGACAAGTGTCTGGAGAGCCTCTTGTCGTACACCCAGACGAAGTCCGCCTGGATCCGTCTCGACTGAGCGTCGGCCTAGGCGAAGTTCGCGGGTGCGCTCAACTGCCGCGCCTCGGGGATGCGCTGGCGGATCAGTTCGTGAAACTCGAACATGCAGCCCTCGAGCTTTGACAGCGGACCCGGCTGATAGCTGCTGGAGGCCAAGCCGCGCTGCACGCGCGTGCAGAGAAATTCGTCCTCGCGCTGCACTTGCCGGTTGATGCGCGCGTTCAGATAGCGCAACAGGCGCATCTCACGGCGCGCGTCGGGAAGCCCAAAGGTACCGCCGCGAATGGTGCACTTGCCCGGACCCCGCGGCAGCACCTGGAAGAAATCCATCTGGTCGGGAAAGATGTCGATGCCGAGATTGGGCAGCATGCTGTAAAAGCTCCAGCAGCGCCGGTTGGCCTCGGGCAGATCCGCGCTCACCGTGCCGACAAGCTTTTGATAGAAGCGCTCGGTCCACTTCGAGGAGGGCTGCTCCCGCAGCCAGCTGATGCCGCGTGCGACTCCCGGCAGCGTCGACTGGTCGTCGTAGTCGGGAGTGAGGAAGCGGAAGAGCCCGGGATGACCGATGGGCACGTGGTAGGACTCGAGGTAGTTGTCCATGGCCACTTTCCAGTCCACATCCCACTGCTCGTAGTAGAGCGGGCCCAAGGGCACCATCTGCTCGAAGCGGTACGGGACGAAGTCCTGCGCGAAGCGACCCCAAATCTGCGGCAGCGGAGGCGGATCGCCCCCCAAGCACACGAAGACAAAACCGAATTGCACGTCCATGCGCACCGGGCGCAAGCCATAGTCGGCGCGCTCAAGTCCCGGAAAGCTCTCGCGCACCGGAACCCCTAGGAGCGCGCCGTCCAGACGATAAGTCCAACCATGGTAGGGACAGGTAATGGAGCCCGGCCGATTTCCGCATCCGTCGAGAATGCGCGCGCCGCGATGCCGACAGACATTGTGGAACACGCGGATGTCCCCCTGGCGTCCGCGCACGGCCACCACGCTTTCAGGTCCGACGTCGAGCGTGATGAAGTCGCCCGGATTGGGAATGGAATTGACGTGGCAAACGATCTGCCAGCTGGGCGCGAGGATGCGCTCCTGCTCGAGCCGGGTCATTTGCGGATGGTTGTAAGTCCAGGCGGGCATCGCACGGTGCACGCGTGCTGGCGCGGCGGTGTCGGCTTGAACGGCGGGAGATGAGTTCACTGTCGCGGCTCCAGCCAGTTTGTACGGTCATTCAATATACGCCCCTAAGAAACGACGGGCAAGCAAAAAACTCCTGTTCTGAAGGCGTTTTGCACATTTTGTTTTCTGTATGACCGTATAAATATCTGGACGAAGCACCTCTTTGGTGCTAGTGTTGCGCCGCTGCCGAGCCACCGTTCGCCAAAGGGCCTGCCATGCCCAGAATACTGACCAAGAGCAACGAACACTTCCGGCGCGCAGTCAAGCGCTTGCCGCTGGGCGTCGCATCCAACTTCCGCTACTGGGGAGAGGATCGCACGATTTACGTGAAGTACGGTCGCGGCGCGCGCATCGTTGATCTCGACGACAACGTCTACATCGATTATCGGATGGGGTACGGCCCTGCCATTTTAGGATACGCGGATCCACGCGTCGATGAGGCCGCTCGCGAAGGCATGGCGGTCGGCGGGGTGTTCGCGCTATCGACGGAACGCGAGCTGCGCGTCGCCGAGCGCATCTCGCAGATGGTGCCGGCGGCGGAACTCGTGCGGTTTTCCAATTCGGGCACCGAGGCGGTGATGGCGGGCTTGAGGCTGGCGCGCGCCTACACCGGCAAGGACGATTACGTCATCCTCGAGGGCGGTTACCACGGACTCTTTGACGCCGCCATGTGGTACACGCCCATGGACAACTGGGCGCGGGTCGGCGATCCGGAGGTGGCGCCCTACAGCGAGGGAGTCCCGGTCAGCACCCGCAGCTTTGCGCACTTCGTACAAGCGAACGATGCCAACCAGCTCGAGGACGTCTTCAAGCGCAAAAGCGGCTCGATCGCTTGCATGTTGATCGAGCCCATCATGGGCAACTGCCTCGGGATTGCGGCCGAGCCCGAATACCTGCGCGCCGCGCGCGAGCTGTGCGACAAGCACGGTGTCGTGCTCCTGATCGACGAGGTCAAGACCGGCTTTCGGGTCGCGCGCGGTGGAGTCCAGGAGCTCTACGGCGTCAATGCGGACTTGTGCACCTTCGCCAAGGCGGTCGCCAACGGCTACCCCATCTCAGTGCTCGCCGGGCGCGAGGAGATCATGCGCAAACTCGGTCGCGGCGTTGCCCACGGCGGCACCTACACCGCGCACTCGGTGTCCTTGGCGGCTGCCGAGAAGACCTTGGAGATCCTCGCCGAGACCGATGCGCTCGAGCGGATCGCACAATACGGCACACGCCTGCGCGCCGGCATGCGCGCGGTGCTGAGCGCGCGCGGCATAGCTCATAGCTTCGTCGGTCATCCGTCGATGNNGCGCATCCTTTGCGAGCCGGATTCGCGCGAGCCCTGGTTCGTCTCCGCGGCGCACGATGACGCGTGCCTCACGCAGACGCTGGCGGCTTTTGAAGTAGCCATTGACACGACGCTGCGTGCCGGCGGTGCGACGCACAAAGTGCCCGCCTGAGCGGTATTGCGGCCTGACGCGGCGTGGTGGGATCGATACAAGAAAGCCGCCGCCGCCACGACGCCATCATCGTGGGCGCCGGCCATAACGGCCTTGTCNNCCTATATCGGCGGCGCCGCGGTAAGCCGCAAGCTCTATCAGGACTTCACCTACTCGAACTGCTCCTACGTGTGCAGCCTCCTGCGGCCCGAGATCATGCGCACGCTCGAGCTGCCGCGCTTCGGATTGCAGATCATTCCCTACGAAGGCGGCTGCACCATGATGCGCGACGGCGGGCATCTGGCGCTCTACGATAATCACGACGCGCTGCGACGCGAGATCGCGCGCCACTCGGCTCGCGATGCGGAGGCCTATGACCGCTACGCGCGCGATGTCATGCGTCAATGCCGCTTCATCAAGCCGCTCCTTATGCGCGAGCCGCCCGACCCCACCTCGTTCAAGCCGCGCGACATCAGCGAGCTCATCTATCTCGGGCGGCGCTTCCACGGCATGGGCGAGCAGCGCATGTACGATACCCTGCGGTTCTGGACGATGAGCTGTGCGGATTTTCTCGATGAGTACTTTGAGAGCCCAATCGTCAAGGCGCATTTCGCCGGCAGCTCCATCATTGGCACGGCCCTTGGCCCACGCTCGCCGGGCACCGCCTATGTGCTGCTGCATCATTACATGGGGGACATCGACAACACGGTCGGCGCCTGGGGCTTTGCGCGCGGCGGCATGGGCGCAATCACGGCCGCGCTCGGCGCTTCTTTCCAGGCAAGTTCGGGCACGATAAGAGCCGCCGCCGACGTGCGTGAAATCCTGGTGCGGCACGGTCGCACGGTTGGAGTTGCGCTCGCGGACGGCGAGGAGATTCACTCTCCCATCGTCATTTCCAACCTCGACGTGCGGCGCACATTCTTGAAGACCATGCAGGCCGAGCACCTGCCGGATGAGTTCCTGCAGCAGGTGCGCAACTTCAAGATCCGCGGCTCCTCCGGCAAGCTCAATATTGCGCTCGATGGGATGCCCGACTTTCCGGCGATTCCAGCGGGGTCGCCGACGATTCGTGGTGACCTGCACGTGACCGACACCATCGAGATGATGGAGCGCGCCTACGATGACTGGAAGGACGGCCGCTGGTCGCGCGCCCCCTACATTGACATGCTGATCCCGTCGCAGATTGATCCGACGCTGGTGCCGCACGGCAAGCACTACATGTCGGTGTTCGTGCAGTACTGCCCCTATCAGCTGGCGGACGGCGCATGGACGGCGCAGAAGCGCGCGGCCTTCGGCGCAACCGTCATCGACACGATTGCCGCGCACAGCCCCAATTTCAAAGATCTCATCCTGCATGCGGAGATCCGCACACCCTGGGATATCGAGAACGAGGTGGGCCTCACCGAGGGCAACATCTTTCAAGGCGAGCTCACGCTCGATCAGTTGCTCTTCAACCGGCCCATTCCCGGCTATGCGCAATACCGCTCGCCGGTGCGCGGCGTCTACATGTGCGGGTCCAGCACGCATCCGGGCGGCGGCGTGATGGGTGCTCCGGGCGCGAATGCCGCGCGCGCCGTGTTACGCGATCTGCGCAAGCCCCATTGACCATGGCAAACGCGGTGTCCACGGACGTGCGCTATGACTGCATCGTGATCGGCGGCGGTCATAACGGACTCGTCTGCGCCGCCTATCTTGCGAGGAGCGGCCGCTCCGTGCTCGTGCTCGAAGCCGCGGAACGGGTCGGGGGCGCGGCGGTGACCCGCGACTTTGCGCCGGGCTATCGCGTCTCCTCCTGCGCCCATCTGCTGCATTTGATGCCGCAGGCCATGATCAAGGAGCTCGATCTGGGCGCCTACGGCTTCAAGCTTGCAAACGCTGCCATGCCGACGACCGCGCTCTCGCAGAGCGGCGCACCGCTTGCGCTCGGCGTGGGCGATACCGGCGCCCTCATGGGCGCTTCGCGGGCGGACACATTGGCGTATCCGGCCTACGCGGCGCGCCTGCGGCGCCTGGCGCGGGCGCTGCAGCCGATCATGACGAGCGTGCCGCCGCGGCTCGGCACCGATGCCTGGTCGGACCGCTTGGCCCTGCTGCGCATGGCGTGGAGGATCAGGCGCCTCGGCCGCAGCGACATGCGCGAGCTGCTGCGCATCGTCGGCATGAATGTCTATGACCTCCTCGAGGAGCATTTCGACACGCCGCTCCTGAAGGGAGCGCTCGGCTTCGACGCGGTGCTGGGGACCAATTTTGGTCCGCGCACGCCGGGCACCGTGCTGACGCTGCTGTACCGCCTCGCAGCTCACGAGGGCAGCAGCATCCTCGCCCAACCGGTGGGGGGTCTGGGCGCACTGTCGGATGCACTGGGAAAGGCAGCCATAGCCGCCGGCGCCACCATCCGCACGGGCGCAGCGGTCGGCCGCATCAGCCTGCAGGAGGATCGCGTCCAAGGCGTCGTGCTGCAATCCGGGGAAGCCATCGCAGCGCCGGTCGTGATCTCGAGCTGCGATCCCAAGACCACCTTTCTTGGGCTCCTCGGCAGTGATCAGCTGGATACGGGATTCGTGCGGCGCGTCAGTCACCTGCGCAGCCGCGGACTTGCTGCAAAACTGCATCTGGCACTCGATGCGCGTCCCAGCTTCACCGGACTCGGCGCGGAGGGGCTTGCGGGCCGATTGCTCATTGCGCCGTCGCTCGAGTTCATCGAGCACGCCTACAATCACGCGAAGTATGGCGAGTTCTCCGCTGAGCCCATCTTTGAGATCACCGTGCCGAGCGTCAACGACCCCTCTCTCGCCCCTCCCGGCAAACACGTCTTGTCCGCCATCATTCAGTACGCGCCGTACACACTTGCCGCCGGATGGGATCGACAGCAGCAGCGCTTCATGGATCTCGCCATCGACACGCTGGAGCGCTATGCCCCGGGGCTGCGGGCCTCCGTCAGCTGCACAGAGCTTCTGACGCCGCGCGACATCGAGCAGCAATTTCGTATCACGGGCGGACACTGGCATCACGTGGATCTCGCCTTCGACCAGTTCTTCATGGTCCGTCCGCTACCCGGCGCGGCGCAGTACCAAACGCCCGTCGCGGGCTTATACCTGTGCGGTGCCGGCTGCCATCCGGGCGGGGGCGTCATGGGCGCCGCGGGCCGCAATGCCGCGCAACAGGTTCTCAAGGCGGGTGCACGATGAATAACGCGCCGCACTTCAAGCAGCCGCTGCTCACGACTCCGTTTCACGCGCGCGCTCGCGCTTTGAGCCAGCTCGATAGCTTCATTCCGTGGGCGGGCTACACAACGGTCGATGTGTTCAGCAGCGTTGAGCAGGAATATTTTGCGATCCGTAATGCGACGACGGTCTATGATCTGACGCCGATGGTGAAGTACCGGATCGCAGGCCCGGGCGCGACCGCCTACCTGAATCGTCTCGTGACGCGTGACGTCGGCAAGCTCAAGCCCAACCGAGTCGCCTATTGCGTGTGGTGCAATGATGCCGGGCATCTCATCGACGACGGCACGATCTTTCGGCTGGGCGAGAGCGAGTATCGACTGTGCACGGCCGAGCGCCAGATCGATTGGCTCCTCGATTCCGCGATCGGCTTCGATGTGGAGATCGCAGAGGTGACCGAAGAGATCGCGGCGCTCGCGCTGCAGGGTCCGACCTCGTGCGCAGCGCTCAAGGACTACGGATTGGTGGGAATCGAGGCTTTGAAGCCCTTTGAGATCAGACATTTCGCAGTCGGAGCCAACGAGGTTATGGTCTCGCGCACGGGCTTCACGGGCGATTTGGGGTATGAGCTGTGGATGCGGCCCGAGCAGGCGGAGGGCATCTGGGATGGTCTCATGGCGGCCGGCAGCGCACGAGGCATCCGGCCGATTGGGTCGATGGCTTTGAACGTTGCGCGTATCGAGGCGGGATTCCTCCTGCCGAACGCCGATTTCGTCTCCGCCGAACAGACGATTTACACCGAGCGCGCGCGATCTCCGCTGGAGCTCGGGTTGGAGTGGCTCGTTGACTTCAAGAAAGGGCATTTCACCGGGCGGCGCGCGCTCTTGGCCGAGGAGCGCCGCGGCGTGCGCCGCAGGCTCGTGGGACTCGATATTGACGGCAACAAGCCTGCGCACAATGCTCTTGTGTACGACGACCGGTCGGGAAAACGCGAGATCGGCAGCGTGACGTCCGCCGTCTGGTCGCCCACCTGCAAGCGCAATATCGCCTTCGCCATGCTGGCGGCGCCGCACTTCAAGCTCGGCTCTGAAGTATGGGCGGACATCTACCTCAATCGGGAGTTGGTGTGGGAACGGCGCATGGTGCGGGCGCGCGTGGTCGATAAGCCCTTCTATGCACCGGAACGGCGGCGCGTGACCCCTCCGGCGAATCACTGACGACCCATGACCGCACTGCGCCCCAACAGCTCGGTAGCTCAACCCAACACGATGGTCGATCGTCCGTGGCTCGATCCGAATGCCAAGCCGCAAATCGTGATCGAGAGCGTCGGCAAGACCTACGATGGCTGCGTCGCCGTCGACAATGTCAGTCTGAAGATCTTCAAAGGCGAGATGTTTGCGCTCGTGGGCTCNNCAGAGCACCGGGCGGATCATGATCGATGACGTGGAGATGACCGGCGTGCCGCCGCACGAGCGCCCGGTGAACATCATGTTTCAGTCGTATGCGCTGTTCCCGCACATGACGGTAGAGCGCAACGTCGGCTACGGGCTGCGCCAACTGAAGCTTCCAGGCGCGGTGCAGAAGCAGCGCATCCAGGAGGCCCTCGACATGGTGCAACTCGGGCATCTCGGCAAGCGCAAGCCGCATCAGCTCTCCGGCGGTCAGAGGCAGCGCGTGGCGCTGGCGCGCGCGCTCATCCGGCGCCCCAAGGTGCTGCTCCTCGATGAGCCGCTCTCGGCGCTCGATAAGAAACTGCGCGAAAAGACCCAGTTCGAGCTCATGGACCTGCAGTACCAGGTCGGCATTACCTTTGTCTTTGTGACGCATGATCAGGATGAGGCGATGGCGCTGGCGACGCGGATCGCCGTGATGGACCGGGGCGCGGTGCTGCAGGTGGGCACTCCGTCGGAGATCTACGAATTTCCGCAGAGCCGATTCGTGGCCGACTTCATCGGTTCGACGAACCTCTTTGAAGGCACGGTATCAGCGTGCGAGCCTGGACTGATCACCGTGCGCTGCGCGGAGATCGGCTGCGAACTTCTGGTTGATGATATCGGACGATTCAGCAACGGACAGCAGGTTTGGGTGGCGCTGCGGCCCGAAAAGATCCGCGTCACCAAGGAGCCGGTGGCCGCCGGACGCGTCAACCAGCTGACGGGCACGGTCTGGGAGCTCGGCTACCTCGGCAACCGCTCGACGTACCGGATCAAGACCGCGAGCGGCAAGGTCGTCACCGTATATGCTCAGAACGACCGCCGCACCTCCGAGTGGACGATCAATTGGAGCGATGAAGTCTTCGTCAGCTGGAGCGCAAATGCCGCGATCCTGCTGCAAACGTGAGGGAGAGCCGTCGTGAGAACCGTGCGTACGCTTGGGCTCTTGGGCACCGGCGTCATCGGCGGCGGCTGGGCGGCGCGCGCGCTGCACTTCGGCATCGATGTGCTGGCGGCCGACACGAAGCCGGAAATGGAGAACTGGATCCGCGCCGCCGTCAAAAACGCGGAGCCGGCGCTCGCGCGCCTCACCTTTGCGCCGCTGCCGCCGCAGGGCACGCTCTCCTTCACCACCGATTTGCACGCGATGGCGCAGCGCGTCGACTTCATCCAGGAGAATATTCCCGAGCAGCTCGAGCTCAAACAACGCGTACTGGCGGATGTGAGTCGCCATGCCGCGCCGGATGTGATCATCGCTTCCTCCACATCCGGCCTGATGCCCTCCGATCTGCAGCGCGATATGGTGGCGCCCGAGCGCCTGCTGGTCGCACATCCCTTCAACCCCGTGTACCTGCTGCCGCTCGTGGAACTGGTGGCCGGCAAACTCACTTCGCCGCAGACCATCGAATCCGCGCGTTGCTTCTACGCCTACATCGGCATGCATCCGCTGACGCTGCGCCACGAGGTGCCGGGCCACCTGACGGATCGTCTGCAGGAGGCGCTGTGGCGCGAAATCCTGCATCTGGTGAATGACGGCGTTGCGAGCACGGGCGAACTCGACGAGTCGATCGTGTATGGCCCCGGGCTGCGCTGGGCGGCGATGGGCACCAACATGATCTACCATCTGGCAGGCGGAGAGAGCGGCATGCGCCACATGCTGGCGCAGTTCGGTCCGTGCCTGAAGTGGCCTTGGACCAAGCTTGAGGCGCCGGAGCTGTCCGAGCAGTTGATTGACCGCATGGTCGAGGGGACCCAGGAACAAGCCGGCGGCAGGTCGATCCGCTCACTCGAGCGGCTGCGTGATGACTCCCTCGTCGCCATCCAACAAGTCCTGCGCCAGTACAACATTGGCGCAGGTGCGACGCTGAAAGCCCTCGAGGCGCGGCTGTATGCCGATGCCGCAATGCGCGCACTCTCCCCTGCAGTGCCGCAGGAGCTGACCCGGGTCGACACCTGCGTCCGACCCGAATGGGTCGACTACAACGGCCACATGACGGACTTTCGTTATCTGCAGGTATTTGGCGAGGCGATGGACGTGCTGTACCGCCGGGTAGGCGTCGATGAGGCCTATCGGCTGAGCGGGCGCATGTTCTACACGGCCGATACGCAGATTAGCTATCTTGCCGAAGCGAAGGTCAATGAGCCGCTCTATGCGACGACGCACGTGCTGTCGGTGGATCATAAGCGCCTGAAGGTGCTGCATCACCTGCATCGCGGCAGCGACGACAAGCTGATCGCAACCGGCGCACAGACGCACGTGCATGTGAATACCGAGGCCGGCAAAGCCTCAGCCATGGATGAGGATTTGTACCAGAGAGTCGAGAGTCTGCGCGCCGCACAACCCGAACCTGTGCCGATCTGAGATTTGCCCATGGACTTCGCACTCACCGATGAACAGCAGCTCATCGTCAAGACGACCCGCGAGTTTGTCGAGCACGAGCTCTATCCACACGAAGCGCTCGTGGAGAGCACGGGCGAACTGCCGGCGGAGCTGCTGCGGACGCTCAAGGCCAAAGCCATGGATGCCGGTCTCTATGCGGCCAATATGCCCGTCGACGTAGGCGGCGCCGGTCTTGATGCGGTGACCTGCGTGCTCTTTGAAAAGGAGCTGGGGCGCACGAGCTATGCATTGCAGTTCAGCTGCGTTGCGCGTCCTTCGAACATCCTTCTCGCCTGCGAAGGCGAGCAGCGGCAGCGCTATCTGCTGCCGGCCGTGCGTGGCGAGAAAACCGAGTGTCTTGCGATGACGGAGCCGGGCGCAGGCTCGGACTTGCGCGGTATGAAAACGAGCGCCGTCAGGAGCGGCGGTGATTTCGTCATCAATGGTACGAAACACTTCATCAGCCATGCCGATCAGTCCGACTTCGTGATCCTTTTTGCAGCATCGGGAGAGGAGGACTCTGCGCGCGGCAAGAAGAAGCTCATGACCGCGTTTCTCGTCGACATCGGCCATCCGGGATTTCTCGTGCGCCCCGGATACAAAAATGTCTCGCACCGCGGGTATCACAACAGCATTCTGGAGTTCAACGACTGCCGCGTGCCCGCATCCGCCGTACTGGGCGAGGTGCATAAGGGGTTCGACATGGCCAACACGTGGCTCGGCGCGACGCGGCTGCAGGTTGCTGCCTCTTGCCTCGGCCGAGCGGAGCGGGCGCTCGAGCTCGCAACGCAATGGGCCGTCGATCGAGTCCAGTTTGGTCAGCCGATCGGGAAGTTCCAAGGCGTGAGCTTCAAGCTTGCGGACATGGCGGTGGAGCTGCGGGCGGCTGAGCTTTTGACGCTCGAGGCGGCCTGGAAGGTCGACCAGAACTCGGCCACCGACATGGACATGGCGATCGCGAAACTGAAGGCCAGCGAAATGCTGGCGATGGTGGCGGATGAGGCGCTGCAGATCCATGGCGGCATGGGGCTCATGAGCGACCTGCCGCTGGAGCGCATTTGGCGAGATGCGCGCATCGAGAGGATTTGGGACGGTACCAGCGAAGTGCAACGTCACATCATTTCGCGGGCGTTGCTGCGACCCCTGGGCGGCTGAGGCGCCTCAAGCGCACGGGCGACTGCGGCGGGCCGAGTTGCACTGGCGGGGAGCGGCGGCCGTTACGCGCCAGATCGAGGGCGGCGGGCACTCGCCGTGCGCCCCGCTGAGGCGCCTGATGAGCGTTCCCTACGCAGCTTGAGGGGACCCACACCGGGGGTTGTAATTCTTGCGCGGGCGGTGCCCAGGCCGCCGCTGACCGGAGCGCCCGAATCCAGGGTTTTCAGGGGGATGGCCCGCTGGCGTTGTGGGTTTGGAATCGCGACCCGGCGCGAACGAGACCTGCATCGCAACGCGCGTTCTTCTCACTTGTCAGCCACGCCTTGGACGGTAAATTTGCTACCTGGCGGCCGCCTCATGCTGGAGCCGTATCTTCGGCCATGCAGAGGAGTCACTTTTAAGGTGTATCAGGTGGGCATTACCGTAGGCTCTGCGCAGGGGAACCGCTCCGAAGGGGCGCCAGGCTGGGTCGACGGACTTCTCATCGGACTTGTGATCTACGTCGCCATTTGCGCCGTCTGGATGCTGACGGGATTCGGCGGGGAGCGGATGACACATTACGTCGGCCTGCTGGCTGACTCGCCGGCCTGCTTGACCGCGGTGATCGTCGCTACGGCCGCGGCGCACCGTTCGGCGCCCGGCGCTCCGCGCACGGCGTGGCGGTGCCTGTCGGTGGCGCTCGCCCTGTACTTCGTGGGCACAGTCATTGGCGTGAGCTCCTGGCTGCACGACCGGGATCCCTTCCCGGGGTTCGCTGATGTTTTCTATGTCGCTTTTTATCCGGTCTTTTTTGCTGCAATAGGGTTTCTGATCCGGGCCGCAGCCGTGAGAGTGCGCTGGATGCAGCTGGCACTCGACGCCCTGATTCTCGTGGTCGGCTTTGGCGCGTTCTTCTGGTTCCTGGTCATCCGCCCCGCCGCGTCCAGTACCGAGATCGACGTGATCAAGAACACGCTGAGCCAAGCCTACATAGCGCTCAACTGCATCATGCTGCTCACGTTGGGCGTGCTCCTCCTGGCGGGTGCCGGCAATCCCAGCGGCCGGCGCGTCCCAATGCTGCTGCTAGTGGGCTTCGCGACGATGTTTCTCGCAGACATCCTGTGGTCGGTCGCGAAGATCAGCGGCGACTATCTGCCTGGCGCTCTTCAGGACGTGTTGTACGTCGTCTGCTACGTGCCGCTCGCAGCCGCCGGTCGCGAGCAGATGCGCGCGACAAAGGTCCAGGCCGCGCCGGGCGGATCGCATTCCCTCGCACAGTCGCTGCCCTATGCTGCGATGCTGACCGCGTTCCTGGTGCTCGTATCCTTTACGCGCGGCGACATCGGCAGCCCGGCGACCGCGATGACCATTGTCGTGTTTGGGCT
>PLIX01000311.1 GCA_003140135.1 Gammaproteobacteria bacterium | reverse complement strand
CGACGATCATGACGTCCGACTGGCGCGGGCTCGGGCGAAAGACGACGCCGAAGCGATCCAGGTCATATCGCGAGGCGCCCGCATGCATCATCTCCACCGCGCAGCACGCCAGCCCAAAGGTCATCGGCCACAGGGAACCCGTGCGCGCCCAGTTGACGAGACTGTCGAGCTGGGTCGTGACGAAGCCGCGCTGGGCAAAGAGGTCAGCCGAGGACTCTTCTAGTCCCATTCGAGAGCGCCTTTTTTCCACTCATAGATGAATCCGACGACGAGGATCGCGAGAAAGATCCCCATGGCAACGAGCCCAAAGAGGCCGATCTTGGAAAGCGCCACCGCCCAGGGAAACAAGAATGCGATCTCCAGATCAAAGACGATGAAGAGGATGGCGACCAGGTAGTAGCGCACGTCGAACTTCATGCGCGTGTCTTCGAAGGCGTCGAAGCCGCACTCGTAGGGCGTACGTTTGGCCGCATCGTTCGGGGCGCGCGACAGGTAGCGGCCAAGACCACTGCCGAGCCCAAGCAGGACGCCGGCCAGCACGGCGGCGATGACGAGAAAAATCAGGACGGGCAGATAATTCGCAAGCATGGTCCGAAGATGCGATCTGCCCTCAGTGCGAAGGCTGTCATTGTAACCAATCGAACAACAAGTTTGGTGCCGACGGCCGGATTCGAACCGGCACAGCTTGCGCCGCTAGCCCCTCAAGCTAGTGTGTCTACCAGTTTCACCACGTCGGCTTGAGATCAGTGCGTGCCGGAGCTGGGCGTCGCCGGGGGCGGCGCCGCGGGCAAGCGCTTGGCAGGCTGCGGCGCTGTTTGCGCCGCCTCATCGAGAATCGACTTCGGCTCCGTCGCCGCTTGCCGGCCCATGTACGCAAGCGCAAGGCTATTGATCATGAAAATGGCCGCGAACACCGCGGTCGCGCGCGACAGGGCGGTGCGCGCGCCGCGCGCGCCAAACACCGTGCCCGACGCGCCCGCGCCGAAACCTGCGCCAGCGTCCGCCCCTTTGCCACGTTGCAGGAGCACGAGGGCAATAATCGCCACCGATGAGAACACCTGCACGATCGTCAAAATCATGTGCAACATCGAACTTCCACTTTAGTGCGCACGGGCAGCGCTCAAGATCGCGATAAACTCATCGGCCTTCAACGACGCGCCACCAATCAGTCCGCCGTCGATATCCGGCATGGCGAATAGCTCCGCCGCGTTGACCGCCTTTACGCTGCCGCCGTAAAGAATACGTGTCAGGGGGGCGATTTTAGCATCCCGGGCGGCCAGCTGCGCACGGATGAAGGCGTGCACGTCCTGCGCCTGCTCCGGGCTTGCATGGCGGCCGGTGCCGATGGCCCAGACCGGCTCGTAGGCGAGTACAGCGCTCGCGAGCGACTCCATGCTGGCAAGCTTCAGCACCGCCTCGAGCTGCCGCGCGACCACTTCGAAGGTGCGCTCCGCCTCGCGCTCCGCGAGCTGCTCGCCGACGCAGAGGATCGGCACCAGCCCCTTCGACTGCGCGGCGACGAACTTGCGCGCCACGGCCTGGTCGCTCTCGCGATACAGGAGGCGCCGCTCCGAGTGCCCCACGATGACATAGGAGCAGCCGACATCCTTCAGCATGGCGGCGGAGACTTCCCCGGTGAACGCACCCTGGGCATCCGCGCACACCGTTTGCGCACCCAGTAATATCGCCGAGCCGCGCAGGAGGCGCGCAACGTCCTGCAAATACACGAGCGGCGGGCACACCACGCACAGTGCCGCCGGAGCGGGCGGGTACTGCCCGATCATCTCCTCGACAAGGCGCGCGTTCTCGGCGCGCGAGCCGTGCATCTTCCAGTTGCCGACGACCAACGGACGTCGCCCGCTCTTCATGCCCCGGTCCTCACGGCTTCTATCCGCGCCGGGCGCGAGCGGGATCCTCGGCTCGGCGAAACCCGCAGCGACGATCGCTCGTCCCCGTTCATGCATACCGGGAAGCGCTCGCGCACGCGAGCCCTAGAAAGGTCGCACACCGTCGGGCGCGTGACCGAGAGGGCCTGGGATACATTCTTCACTTTCGCTGGCGCTCCTGCCCCATGGAATTGCGCATTCGCTGGCGACTCGCAACCTCGTGTTGCCTCGATGGCCGCGATCTTGCGATTGGGGCAGCACCCGCGCAGGGGCGCGGGATCATAGCCTAGGCCGCGGCCAGGCGCACGACCTCAGCGAGCTCGGTGGCCAGCGCCCGCGTGACCTGCTCGTCGCGCCCCTCGACCATGACGCGAATCACGGGCTCCGTCCCGGAGGGACGCAGCACGACGCGGCCCTCGCCGCCCAAGCCTTTCTCTATGCGCGCCACCGCCGCCTGCACCGCCGCGATGCCCGTGGGGTCGACACCGCGCGCCACCTTGACGTTCAAGAGCACCTGCGGATAGCGGTGCATGCCGGCGGCGAGTTCGGCGAGCGAATGGCCGGTCTGCTTCATGACGGCGAGCACCTGCAGGGCGCTCACCAGGCCATCCCCGGTCGTGGTCTTATCCAAGCACAGGATGTGACCGGAAGTTTCGCCGCCCAGTACTCCGCCCGCCTCTTTCAGCATCCCGAGCACATTGCGATCCCCGACCTGCGCGCGGCGGAATTCGACCCCAGCTGCGCGCAGCGCGAGCTCAAGGCCGAAATTGCTCATCACGGTGCCGACCACGGGGCCTTTCAATGTGCCATCCAGCTTGCGGGCGCGCGCGATGATATAGAGGAGCTGGTCGCCATCGACGATGCGCCCCAGGTGATCGACCATCACGAGGCGATCGCCGTCGCCGTCGAGCGCCAGGCCCACGTGCGCGCGCACGCCCGGCACCGTCATCTGTAAAAGGTCGGGCAGGGTTGAGCCGCAGCCGTCGTTGATGTTGCGGCCATTCGGCGAGCAGCCGACCGGCACGATTTCCGCGCCCAGGTCCGCCAGCATCCGTGGGCCGACCTTGTAGGCGGCGCCGTTGGCGCAATC
>PLIX01000299.1 GCA_003140135.1 Gammaproteobacteria bacterium | reverse complement strand
ACATACCGCCCGGTGCCGTAGTCCGCGCCTTCACGATCATCTTATCGACGATGGTTTTCGCAACGCCCCCGACGACTTGTCTGATGTAGTAATCCACTTCGTAGTCGCCGGTCACATTGTTGTCCTCAATAGAAACCGTGTAACAGTAGCTGGTGCCGTGCGTCAGTACGGTCAGTGGTATCGACACGTCCGAGTTGGGAACTCCGGATCCAGGGACACCGTTGAGTACCGGCACCTTGCCGGCAGGGTCAATCGCGCCGACAGTAATGGAGGCGGAAAGCATTCCGGTACCGATGACCAGCGTCGCAGGATCCACGCTCTCATCCAAATCCTCCGACACGAGGGTCGCCTCGTCATTTGGGGCAATCGTGGATTTGCTATTTGCGCCCTCACGCGCATCTCGATAAGCAGTCATGTCATGGATGACCGGCAATGACATCCACACTGCCCAGCTCGCCGTGCGCCAAGGCGGCGAGCTCATTTTCTCTCATGCCTACACTAGGACCAGCAGCTACCCCCTTGGCTATCAAGGACATGCTTGAAACCACCGCGTTTTCGCTTGAGTTAATAGTGGCAGTCTGCGCACGTTTTTTTGGATCTGATGCCGGCTGAGGGATTCGAACCCCCGACCTACGGTTTACAAAACCGTTGCACTACCACTGTGCTAAGCCGGCATATCAATAACTTGCGAGACCCATGGAATTCCCAAGTCAGCGCCTGCGTCAGCACTAGCGCCGCATTTGCCGGCGCGGACAGCGTAGACGCGACGGTGATTCTGGCCGCTGGCGCCGCCCTCGGCAACCTCGCGCGGCTGCCTGGAGCACATCGCGAAGATAACTTGCGAAAGGCCACGGACACCCGCCTCGTCGCAGCTCAAGTGCAAGCACAGAATCATCGAGAATCCCAGCGCGGCCGACGCGCGCGAGCGCTGCGCACCGTCGAATAGCTTAAGCAGTTCGCTCTCGCCCACTCTGTCAACCGTTGTCACTCGTGCTTCGTTGTAGGTCATTGGTCACAGTTTCGTCATTTTGGCCTTGGCGGAGCTTTTCTCATTCGCCACTATCCTGCGCGCACAGAGGACCACGGAGGGGCCATGTTGAAGGCTGTGAGCAAACACACTGCAGTCGGGCGGCCTTGGGCGCAAAGCAGATTGTCGATCGTGGCTCGCGACGTCAGCGTCGCTGCTGTGCTGCTGGGTCTCCTCGCGTGTGGGACTTCCGTGCAACCGACACCCGAGTCGGGCTCACCATCCGCGACGGCAACGCCGCAGGCTAAGTGCTCGCCAGACCTGCGCTGCGCGCCTTGATGCGCTGCGTCGCGAGGCGTCGCGCTCAGGCACGCACTTGAAGAATCCGGAACGACGCGATTTCCTGCGCCAGTCAGCCGGCGTCTTGGGCGCAGCGAGTGCCCTTGCCATGCTGCCCCCGGTGATCCGCCGCGCGCTTGCCGTCGAAGCACAGGTCACGACCGGGACCATTCAGGACGTCCGGCACATCGTCATCCTGATGCAGGAGAACCGGTCCTTCAACCACTATTTCGGCACGCTGCGCGGCGTGCGCGGTTTCGGCGATCGCTTCCCGATTCCACTCGAGAGCGGCAAGCCCGTGTGGTTTCAGTCGAACGGTGAGCAGGTGATTCCGCCCTACCACCTGAACCCGGAAACCAGCAGCGCGCTGCTGGTGCCGGACACGCCGCACTTCTTCTCCGACGCGCAAGCCGCATGGAATCAGGGCAAATTCGGCGAGTGGCCGCGCTTCAAGACCGAGTACTCGATGGGTCACTACGCGCGCGACGACATTCCCTTCCAGTTTGCGCTGGCCGAGGCGTTCACGATCTGCGATGCCTATCACTGCTCCGTCACAACCGGCACCGACCCCAACCGCATCGTCTTCTTCTCGGGATCGAACTTTGATCCGACGCTCGGCAGGAGCGGCGTTAACCGCACCGCTGCGCAATCGGAACCCAATAATCTTCGCTGCATGGTCGATGGCACGATGCCGCTTCCGGGCTACCGCTACAGCGGTTCGTCGTTTATGTGGCCCACGTTGCCCGATCTGCTGGAGCAAGCGGGCATCAGCTGGCGCATCTACCAGGATCCGAACGACAACTGGAATGGCCTCATGCACGGTGGCCTCGCCTTTGACAGCTTCCGCCGCGCCACTTCGAGCTCCGGTTCGGCTCTGTATGAGCAAGGCATGAAGCTTTGGACTCTCGAGGATCTGCGCTACGACGCAGCAAACGGCGCCCTGCCCGCAGTCTCCTGGGTGCTGCCCAATCGCTACCAGTCCGAGCATCCCCAAGTGGGGTCGAGCCCGGGAAGGGGAGCCTACTTCACCTCCCAAGTGCTGGGAGCACTCACCGCCAACGCCGCTTCTTGGAGCCAGACCGTTTTCTTCCTGGCTTTTGACGAGAACGATGGCTTTTTCGATCACGTGCCGCCGCCCGCCATTCCGTCCTACAATGCTGACGGCACGCTTGCCGGCGCGTCGACCGTGCCACTCCAAGGCCAATACTTCTCAGACCCCGAGCGCATCTACCTTAGTCCCGAGGACACCATCAGCGGCACCCTGCGACCCTGGGGCCTGGGCCCGCGCGTACCCATGTACATCGTCTCCCCGTGGAGCAAGGGCGGCTGGGTCAATTCGCAGGTGTTCGATCACACTTCCATGGGGATGTTTCTGGAGAAGCGCTTTGGCATCAGTGTGGCGAGCATCAGCCCATGGCATCGCGCGGTCTGCGGCGATCTGACCTCCGCCTTCGACTTCGCGACGCCCAATAACGCGCAATTGCCGCAACTGCCTGACGTCAGCAACTTTGCCGCATTGGAAACGCAGCAGAATAGGCTTCCTCTACCGGTGCCGCCAAGCACACCGCAGCCTCTGTTTCAGGAGACCGGCACGCGTTTTTCACGTGCGCTGCCCTACGAACTGCACACGAGCGCAAGAATTGCAGCCGGCGGCCTCGTGACCCTCATCTTCAGCAACACCGGCCGCCAAGGTGCCGTGTTTCATGTCTACGACCAGTTGCATCTAGATCGTATTCCGCGCCGCTACACTCTCGAGGCCAACAAAAGTTTGAGCGATGTCTGGAATACTACGACCACCGATGCCGGCCAGTATGACCTCTGGGTCTACAGCGCCAATGGATACTTGCGCAGCTTTCAGGGCAATGCCACAGCGCAGAGCACCTCGGCCTTCGCCCCGGAGGTGCAAATCTGCTACGCACCCTGCACAGGCCAGATCCATCTGAAAGTCGAGAACAGCGGCTCCGAGCCGGGCCAGGTCTCAGTCGCCGCCAATGCGTACCGCACTGACGGGCCCTGGGCGCTCGAGTTAGCCGCGGGGTTCACCGGGTCGCTGAATTGGAATATTGAGGCCAGTGGTTACTGGTACGACTTCACCGCCATGGCCAGCACTTTCGAGCGCCGCTTCGCCGGACGCATGGAAACCGGCCACGATGGCACGAGCGACCCCGCGATGGCGCTGTCTCTGTCTACCTAAGCGATTATTGGCCCGCAAAAGAGGTCAAGAAGTGTCGGTCGCGGGCTCGCAACTCAGCAACGCGCACGAATAAGGCGCGGGCCACGCGGACGGCTCCATCGGCGGATCACTGGCTAGACCGAAGTTCCTAACTGCGCCGT
>PLIX01000004.1 GCA_003140135.1 Gammaproteobacteria bacterium | reverse complement strand
GCGTCGTGTCGAAAATCCTGAAGTAGCAAATTTTCTTTTTAAGTAGGCCAGTAGCTCAATTGGCAGAGCGGCGGTCTCCAAAACCGCAGGTTGGGGGTTCGATTCCCTCCTGGCCTGCCATCGGGCCCATATGAACGAGCAGACGACTGTCCAAGACGCGAGCGTCGCGGACAAGGCAAAAATCACGGTCGCGATCCTTCTGGTGATCGGTGGTATCGCCGCGTACTACATGCTGTCGGCGCAAGCGGCGTGGATGCGCTGGCTTGCCGTCATCGGCGGGGTCGTGCTCGGAATCGCGGTGTTCGCAAGCTCGAAGCAGGGCCGCGATTTCTGGCAGTTCATGCTCGATTCGCGCATCGAGCTCCGGAAGATTGTATGGCCGAGCCGCCAGGAGACCGGCATGACGACGCTCGTCGTGTTTGGCTTCGTGATTGTCGCGGGCCTGTTCTTTTGGGTGCTCGACCTGGTGCTCGCCTGGGCGACGCGCCAGTTGACGGGGCAGGGGGGTTGAGCATGGCGCTGCGGTGGTATGTGGTGCACGCCTACTCGAACTTCGAGCATCGGGTGTCCGAATCGCTGAGGGAGCGCATCCGGCGCGCGGGACTTGAGCCGAAGTTCGGCGAGATCCTGGTGCCGACCGAAGAGGTCGTCGAGATGCGCGACGGCCAGAAGAGAAAGAGCGAGCGCAAGTTCTACCCCGGCTACGTGCTGGTGCAGATGGAGATGGATGAGGAGACCTGGCACCTGGTGCGCGACGTGCCGAAGGTCCTGGGGTTCATCGGCGGCACTCCGGAGAAGCCGGCAGCCATCACCGATAAGGAAGCGAATCAGATTCTGCGCCGCGTGGAAGAAGGCGTGGACAAGCCGCGGCCGAAGGTGCTCTTCGAGCCGGGCGAGGTGGTGCGTGTCACCGACGGGCCGTTCAACGACTTCAATGGTGTGGTCGAGAGCGTGAACTACGAGAAGAACCGCCTGCACGTCGCCGTGCAGATTCTCGGCCGCTCCACCCCGGTGGAACTGGACTTCTCGCAGGTCGAGAAGGCGTAAGGAATAGAAGGCCATGGCAAAGAAAGTCAACGGTTACGTCAAACTGCAGGTCCCCGCGGGTTCCGCCAATCCCTCGCCGCCCATCGGCCCGGCGCTGGGGCAGCAGGGCGTGAACATCATGGNNCTGCCGATTCCGGTCGTCATTACGGTGTACTCGGATCGCAGCTTCACCTTCGTGATGAAGACCCCGCCCGCGTCGGTCCTGATCCGAAAAGCGATCGGCATCGAGAAGGGCAGCGGCACGCCTAACACGAGCAAGGTCGGCAAGATCAGCCGCAAGCAGCTCGAGGAAATCGCCAAGATGAAGCAGCCGGATTTGACCGCCGGCGATCTTGAGGCGGCGGTGCGCACCATCGCGGGCAGCGCCCGCAGCATGGGCGTGGAAGTCGAAGGAGTTTAAGTCATGCCATTCGTCGCAAAACGCGTAAAAGCCGCGCAGTCCAAGGTCGCCGCGGGCAAGCACTATCCGGTGGATGAGGCATTGAAGCTCGTGAAAGAGCTCGCCACGGCCAAATTCAATGAGGGCATCGATGCGGCGGTCAATTTAGGAATCGACGCCAGCAAGTCCGACCAGCAGGTGCGCGGCTCAACCGTCATGCCCCACGGCATTGGCAAGAGCGTGCGCGTCGCCGTGTTTACTTCCGGCAAGAACCAGGACGCCGCGCGGGCGGCCGGCGCCGACATCGTCGGTCTTGAGGATCTCGCGGCAAAGGTCAAAGCAGGCGAGATTGATTTTGACGTGGTCGTGGCCAGTCCCGATGCCATGCGCGTGGTCGGGCAGTTGGGCCAGATTCTGGGCCCCCGCGGGCTCATGCCGAACCCCAAGGTCGGCACCGTGACCCCGGATGTGGCGACCGCCGTGAAGAACGCCAAGGCCGGGCAGGTGCGCTATCGGGTCGACAAGGGCGGCATCGTCCATTGCACCATCGGTAAGGCCAATTTCGAGGTCACCGCGTTGAAGGCGAACCTCTTGGCGCTGATCGGCGATCTGCAGAAGGCGAAGCCTGCGACCTCCAAGGGCGTGTATCTGAAGCGTGTCACGCTGTCCTCGACGATGGGACCGGGCGTGACGATTGATCAAGGCAGTCTGGGCGCGTAAGCGCGCAAGACTTTTTAGGTTTGATGCGGGTCCGCGCAAGCGGACGACATCGAAGACCGCCGGCGAGCCGATGAGGGCTCTTAATGATGGCCAGCGCAGATGGTGGAACCGCTGAAACGCAATTGAGGACGAGCCTCGGGCGCGAAGCACACCGTCATAGGGGGAGTAGCCTTAAAAAAGCTGCTCCGTTGGAAGTGTGATCTTCAGGCGAGGAGATTGACGAATGCCACTTAAGCTCGAAGACAAGCAGGCGCTGGTGGCCGAGGTCGGCGCGGTTGCAGCTAAGGCTCAGTCGGTGGTTGCCGCGGAATACCGTGGTTTGACCGTCTCGCAGATGACTGAGCTGCGCAGCAAAGCGCGCGCGCAGGGCGTGTACATGCGTGTGGTGAAGAACACGCTCGCGCGCAAGGCGATCTCCGGCACCGCCTTCGAGTCGATCGGTCCGAAGTTGAAAGGACCGCTCGTGCTCGCCTTCTCGAGGAACGATCCGGGCGCGGCGGCGCGCGTGGTGAAGGACTTCGCGAAGGGTAATGAAAAGCTGATCGCGACCCTGATCAGCCTCGGCGGCCCGGTGCTGTCGGGGAAGGACCTCGATAAGGTCGCGAGTCTGCCGACGCGTGAGCAGGCGCTGTCGCAGCTTCTGGGCGTCATGAAGGCGCCGATCGAGAAGCTCGTGCGCATGCTCGCCGCGCCGCACACGAAACTGGTACGCACGATTGACGCTGTACGCGCGCAGAAAGCTGCCGCGGGCGTTTGATGTCTTGAAACTCTTTTAGGAGACCCAACATGGCTGTCAGCAAAGACGAAATCCTCGATTCAATCTCGAAAATGACCGTGATGGAGGTCGTTGAACTCATCTCCGATATGGAGAAGAAGTTCGGCGTCACCGCCGCGGCTCCGGTTGCGCTCGCCGCAGGCCCGGGCGCCGGCGCCGCCGCCGCCGCACCGGTCGAAGAGCAGACGGAGTTCACCGTCACTCTGAAGGAATATCCGGCCGACAAGAAAGTCACCGTGATCAAGGTCATCCGCGAGCTCACCGGCTTGGGCTTGAAGGAAGCGAAGGACCTCGTCGAGGGCGTGCCCTCGACCGTGAAGGAGGGCGTGGCGAAGGCCGATACGGAGACGATGAAGAAGAAGCTCGAAGACGCCGGCGCGAAGGTCGAGATTAAGTAATTTTTCCGACCGTGTTGTCGACAGTGGTTCCGGGTAGCACGGGGTTCGCGCAAGCGCGCCCCGTGGACCTTAAGTGCCGCGCAAGCATAGAGGTGATCTGATGGCGTACTCCTTCACCGAGAAGAAGCGTATCCGCAAGAACTTCGGCAAGCAGCCGGGGATTCTGCAGGTGCCCTACCTGCTCGCGATCCAACTCGACTCCTACCGCTCGTTCCTGCAGGCGGCGGTGGCCGAGGATGCGCGTTCCGATGTCGGCCTGCATGCGGCCTTCAAGAGCGTGTTCCCGATCTCGAGCTATTCGGGCAACGCAACCCTCGAGTACGTGAGCTACCGCCTAGGGGAGCCCGTGTTCGACGTCAAGGAATGCCAGCTGCGAGGTCTCACCTATGCCGCGCCCCTGCGCACCAAGGTGCGGCTCATCGTGCTCGACAAGGAGGCCGCGGGTGCGAAGAAGCCCGTGAAGGACGTGCGCGAGCAGGAAGTGTATCTGGGCGAGCTGCCGCTCATGACCGACAACGGCACCTTCGTGATCAATGGCACGGAGCGTGTGATCGTCTCGCAGCTGCATCGAAGTCCCGGAGTGTTCTTCGACCACGACCGTGGCAAGACTCACTCTTCGGGAAAGCTCCTGTTCTCGGCGCGAATCATTCCTTACCGTGGCTCGTGGCTCGACTTTGAGTTCGACCCCAAGGACTGCGTGTTCGCGCGCATCGACCGCAGAAGGAAGCTCCCGGTCACGATCATTCTGCGCGCGCTCGGCATGACCGAGACCGAGATCCTGGACACCTTCTTCGAGAAGAACACGTTCTATCTGGCGAAGGATGANNGAGCTGCGCATCGGCGACCAGGTGATCGTCGAGGAGGGACGCCGCATCACGGCGCGCCACGTGCGCCAGCTCGAAGAGGCTGGGGTGAAGCGCCTGCGCGTGCCGCGCGAGTACGTCTACGGCAAAGTGCTGGCGCACGACGTCGTCAACACCGAAACGGGCGAGATCCTGGCAAAGGCGAACGAGGTGCTGACGGCCTTGTCCGTCGAGAAGCTGATCGAGGCGGGCATCGCCGAGATCCAGACGCTGTATACGAATGATCTCGACCGCGGTCCGTATATCTCGGACACGCTGCGCGTGGATCCGACCAAGACGCGTCTTGAGGCGCTGGTCGAGATCTACCGCATGATGCGTCCCGGCGAGCCGCCGACCAAGGATGCGGCCGAGAACCTCTTCAACAATCTGTTCTTCAATTCCGAACGCTACGACCTCTCGGGCGTCGGCCGCATGAAGTTCAACCGGCGCGTGCGCCGCGAATCGGGCGCAGGCTCGGGCGTCCTGTCGCGTGACGACATCATCGACGTCTTGAAGGTGCTGATCGACATTCGTAACGGCAACGGCACGGTCGATGACATCGATCACCTGGGTAATCGCCGCGTGCGCTCCGTGGGCGAAATGGCCGAGAACGCCTTCCGTGTGGGCCTCGTGCGCGTGGAGCGTGCGGTCAAGGAGCGCCTGACGATCGCCGAGACCGAGCCGTTGATGCCGCAGGAGATGATCAACGCNNACGTGCACCCGACGCACTACGGGCGGGTATGTCCGATCGAGACTCCGGAAGGCCCGAATATCGGGCTCATCAATTCCCTGTCGGTGTATGCGCGCACCAACCAGTACGGGTTCCTCGAGACTCCGTACCGCAGAGTCGAGCAGGGCGTGGTCTCCGATCAGATCGACTACCTGTCGGCGATCGAAGAGGGAGAGTTCGCAATTGCTCAGGCCAACGCGCGCCTGACCGCCAAGGGTGAAATGTCCGACGAGCTCGTCTCCTGCCGCCTGCAGAACGAATTCACCCTGGTGCCGCGCGAACGCATCAACTACATGGATGTGAGCCCCAAGCAGATCGTTTCGGTGGCCGCCTCGCTCATTCCCTTCCTCGAGCATGACGACGCGAACCGCGCGCTCATGGGCTCGAACATGCAGCGCCAGGCGGTGCCGACGCTGCGTTCGGAGACGCCGCTCGTGGGCACCGGCATGGAGCGTCCGGTCGCCATCGACTCGGGCGTCACCGTGGTGGCCCGGCGCGGCGGGCTGGTCGACTCGGTCGATGCCTCACGCATCGTGGTGCGCGTGAACGACGATGAGACGACCGCCGGCGAGCCCGGCGTCGACATCTATAACCTGACGAAGTACACGCGCTCGAACCAGAACACCTGCATCAACCAGCGCCCCCTCGTGAACGGCGGCGACAAGATCGCGCGCGGCGACGTGCTGGCCGACGGCCCATCGACACACCTGGGCGAGCTTGCGCTCGGCCAGAACCTCTTGGTCGCGTTCATGCCGTGGAACG
>PLIX01000021.1 GCA_003140135.1 Gammaproteobacteria bacterium | reverse complement strand
GTCAGGCCATAATGTCTAGCGGTTTATCCGCACCTCGTATTGGACCAATTCAAGGTAGCAGCCGCCGCCCGGTCAGCGATCTTCAGTGGTTGCGAACTTGGCCGGTTAAGCGAGTCCAAGGCTATAATAAACGACCATTGATCAATTCAGGACGGACTGGCGAATGCTGCGACGGTTCAGTGGAGCCACAGTACGAAGAGTAATTGACCGGAGCGATGCCCGCGTTCCGGAGCATGCTCATGATTGGCCCGTGCTGTCGATCTTCGTACTCGGCCGCTACCTCAATGAGACGGAACTGGGACAGACCCTAATCGCTGGCCCCTCGGCTATTTTCTATCAGGCGGGAGCCGCGCACCGCAACGCCGTTGGGTCCGTCGGCTTTGAGCAGATCGAGATTGAGTTCGACGCGGCCTGGCTTGGACGCGCGCTGATGCCTGCGGCGCCAGTTTCACGCTGGCTCGGTGGACACACTGGCGCCGAGGCCCGAAAGTTGGCGCGATTCTACGCATTGGAAGCGGACGAACGGCGCCTTCGCGCCGCTCTCCGACGGTTCGTGCAAGGCGCTAACAGCCAAACCGAGCGCGCAGCTCCGACCTGGGTTCATGCGATTCATCGACGGCTCTGCAATGACACTACGCTGGGAGTCAGCGATCTGGCCCGGGAGGTGGGGCGACACCCATCTTGGTTCGGGACCGCATATCGGAACGCAACCGGTGAAAGGCCGATGGAAACGGCCGCCCGATTCCGAGTCGAGCACGCGGCGCGTGCCTTGCGCGAGACCAACCACTCGTGCGCATACATCGCGCATGAGGCAGGGTTTTGCGACCAGAGTCACATGAACCGGACGTTTCGCCGCATGCTCGGGCGCGCGCCATCCGAGGTGAGACATGATCGAACGGCCTTTCGCGAGATGGCTTCCGGGCCCTAATCTCCGGTCTACGCCGTCCCCGGACTTCGTGAGTCCACGCGACCCGGTCTGGAAAGAGCGAGGCGAAGCTGCACATCACGCTGTGACGGGTTCCCGAGTCTTTCCTCCCGAACCGCACCAAGCAGAGTGCTTTGAAGGTCAACCTGAATTAAGAACTCCTTCGTCATTCTGTCGCTGAATCTTGCCGTCAGACTTATTGTTGGATTAATCAGAAGCGCGAGGAACACGATGTCGAAACTTCTTGTGCGAAGCTTTGCAATTTCCATCGATGGCTACGGTGCTGGGCCGGACCAGGATCTCCAGAATCCGCTCGGCGTCAGAGGCTCGGAGTTGATGGAGTGGTTCTTCCAGACACGCGCCTGGCGGAGGATGCATGGCGATGAGGATGGCGAAACGGGTATAGACAATGGAATTGCGGAGCAGGGCTTTGTGGGTATTGGTGCGTGGATTCTTGGACGCAACATGTTTGGCCCCGTCCGAGGCGCGTGGCCGGATGATAGCTGGAAGGGTTGGTGGGGCGACGAGCCGCCGTACCGTGTGCCGGTCTTCGTGCTGACGCATCACCTACGGGCGCCGCTCAAAATGGCGGGAGGTACGGAATTTCGCTTTGTTACCGGGGGCATTCACGACGCGCTGGAGCAGGCTACCGCCGCGGCGGGCGGCCTCAATGTCCGCCTCGGCGGAGGCGTATCCACCATTCGGCAGTATCTTCGCGCGGCGCTGATTGATGAGCTCCATCTGGCCATTCGCCCTGTCTTACTCGGTTCTGGAGAGCATCTGTTGAGCGACCTCGATCTGCGCGCTTTGGGCTATGAATGCGCAAATTATGTTGCGGGAGAACGCGCGGCTCACGTCTATCTGCGCAAGCGGGCGTGATCAGTCCACGCTCGTTAGAGTGCATGTCCAGCCACCGGCGGAAGTCACGAGCAGAGCGAAAGAACCGCGGTTTCATTGTTCTGGGGTCTGGCGGATTTCAAACCGTCAACTTTGCGGGCGCGGCCGCGCTGCACTTCCCACACTAATCAGGAGGGCAGCGCATCAAATGTCTTGAGGTTCGGCGGTATGACAGCCCAAATGGGCCGGTTGCGGATGAAGATCGCGACAGTGGGACGGAAGGACGATGAGTCGTCCAAGGAGCCCGCGTAGATCGTAAACTCGTCGACCTTGCCGATCTCTCCACCGAAGACCAAGCTGCCGCAAGCGGGACAGAAATTGCGCACCGCGTCCGTGCCCCTCGCCGATTTCGACGTGAATATTCGAGTTTGACCGCTGAAGCGCACGGCGCTGCTTGGAAAGCCCATAAAGGGTACGAAACCCGAGCCGGAGGCCTTGCGGCAATCGCCACAGTAGCAGTGCCCCGCATATAGCGGCTCACCTTCGGCTTCATATCGTACGGCGCCGCAAAGACATCCGCCGGCGTAGCGCTTCTGGGTTTCACCCATCGTCAGTCGCAGTCGAGGCTCGAGAAGCCTGCAAGAGTGCGCGCTGCGCCTGCAGGTGTCCAATTTTCCCCAACTCCTGCAGGGTGCGCTTTCGCCGCCGCGCGATCCCTACGGATCGAGCAGGTTCGCTCATACTCACGGCATCCGACTCCAAGGCAATGGCTACAGCGCAACGGCAGGTACCGCATGTGCGGCGATATAGACGATTCCGCCTGCCACCACCAGGACGACTCCACATATCAACGCCACCGTTCTGGCGCGACTGAATTGGCGTCTTTCCAAAGAGGCAATTTGATCGACTGGGACTGAGTCCGACTTGCCATCGATTAGGCCGGCGCCAATGGCGGTTACCGCAAACCGGTGCGTATGATTGTCGGTAGTGACGACCACCACCCGGTCACCGGGCTTCAGCAGTTCGCCGGAGTTTATCCGTTGCTGTAATTCAGTTGCAGTCCCCTCGATAGGGCGCAGTGTTGTGCATCCCGTACAGCTGATGACGGCGGCGAGCACGATAAGGCGTTTCATAGGTCACTCCGGTTTGTAAGGAAGGCAGCTTTTGTGTTTGCGTCCTGTGCGTCTGGCTGCATGAGCCTGTGCGGTAGCGCATTGCAGTTACTGGCGGCGGCTGCAGGGCGCAGCTCAGGCGACTGGCGGTGCCACATGGTCATCAACTCGCCACAGTGCTCTGGAAGACTCGGTAGGCCGCCCAGCCGAGCGCCGCACCCGCGGGCACATCTACGAGATAATGCTGCTTGGTGAATACGCAGCTCAGACCAATCAACAGCGGAAACGCGAATGCCAGCGGGCCGCTGTGCGGATACAAGTGCAACGCGGTCAACATTGCGACCGACGTATGCATGCTCGGAAAACTGTTGGTTGGCGCGTCATAACGCTGGACGAAGGCAAGAAAGCGCTCCGAATAGCCGGAGTGCTTCTTGGCCGGGCGCCAGTGATGTGGCGTGCGTACCGGAAAGACAATGAAGAACAGCGCCTGCAGTGCGAGCAGCAGCAAGTAGCTGAAGGCGACGCGCGTGAACTGCTCGGCGCTCTTGAGCACGTCATTCACATAAAGAATCGCCGGATAGTAGAGCAGGCTGTAGATCCACACCCAGGCCGGCACATACGGGATCCGATCGTCGACCGGCGAACGGAACACCCGCGGTTCAAACAGCACGTTGCGCTGGCACCAGAAATAGAACTGGTAGGCTCCGACGATCAGGACACCGCTCAGAGTCAGATTGACAACATAGTTGCTGAGGATCATGGGGTCTCCAGTGTGTTTATTAGCGGTTGGGCACAAGCCCCGGCAGCCACAGCGATAACCAGGGAACATAGGTGATAATCAGCACGCCGATGGCTAACGCGACGAACAGCGGCAGCACCGCCCGGAAAATCTCCGCGAGCGGCTTGTTGAAGCGATAGGCGGCAAAGAACAAGTTGAGCCCGACCAGCGGCGTCAAATAGCCCAATTCCATGTTGGCAAGAAATATGATGCCGAGCTGCACAGGCTCAACACCAAAGACCTGGCCCAACTGCGTTACGATGGGCGCGAGCACCATGATTGCCGGATAGATCTCAATCAGACAGCCGGCGGCCAGCAGAAACACATTGAGTGCGAGCAGGAAGCCGACGCGGCTGCCTACCGTGGCGTTGACCCAGGCAACGACCGCGTCCGGAACCTGCGCATCTACGAGGTAATCGGTGAGCCCCAGGGCAACACCCATCACGATGAGGATGCCGCCGATGATCAACCCACATTCGCTCATCACCCGCGGCACATCGCGGCGCAGATCCAAATCCCGGTGCACGACGGTCGTGATGAAGAAGACGTATAAGGCGGTGAGCGCCGCTGATTCGACCGGCGTTGCGATGCCGCTCGCCAGGGCGCCGAAGGGCACCAAGGGGACGCTGAGTTCCCATTTCGCGGCCGCGACTGAGCGGCGTATTCGTCCGACGTCGAGCGGCGCACGCGTGGCGCTGCCCTTGGATTCGCCGCGCATGCCCCAGGCAATGGCGATACCTGCCAGCAACAGCGCTGGCAAGAGACCGCCCAGAAACATCTGTTGGATGCTCACGCCGGCGACGACGGCGTACAGGATGAGCGGCAGGGCTGGCATGAGGAGCGTACCGGGCAATCCGGCAGCGGTGACCAGTCCCAGTGCGGGTCGGGGCGCATACCCGTTGGCCAGAAGCAGCGGCATCACAAGGCCGCCCAAGGCGAGCACCGTGGCGCCGGAGGCACCGGTGAAGCTCGTAAAGAACACGCAGGACAGCACCGTGACGATGGCCGCGCCGCCACGCAGCCGGCCGAATAGCGCGTCAAATACCTCGATCAGCCGCTGCGGGGCGCGGCTTTCGGCTAGCAGGTAGCCCGCGAGTGTAAATAATGGGATCGCGGGCAGCGTCGGATTAACAACCATCCGATAGTGATCCACCGCGAGCGCGGCGAGCGGCAGGCCGGCATGCCAGAACAACAGCGCCGAGATACCGGCCAATACTGCAAACAATGGCATGCCCAGAAGCGCACCGAGCGCCAGGGCCACACAGCCCAGTGTCAGTGGGGCCTGCGGCAGCACCGCAAAATGGGTCGTCAGCCAAACGAGGAGCAGGGCCAGAATGACCGCCAACGTGCGTGTCCAGATCCCGGCGACGGCTCGACTCAGCAATCGCCAGCCGATCACGAGGAAACCCGCCGGCATCAGCAATTGAACGCACCAGGTCGGCACACCGTAGGCAAGTGTCGTGCCGGATGAGCGTTCCGCGGCCACAAATGCAACACCGCCCGTGGCCAGGAGCACGCACACGGCGGCCGCCAGAGCGTCGGCAAAAGCGCTCACCCGCGCCCGCGCGCTCTCGGGGAGAAGCAGCGTGACCGCCGTGATCGTGAGCAGGCGCCGCTCGCGCGTGGCGACGGCGGCCCCGAGCATGCTGACCACCAGGCCCAGATGCTGCACGATCGAGGCGGCACCGAAAATGCCGGCGCGCAAGGTTGCGCGCAGGATCAGTTCGACGTCGGGCACGAGGCACATCGCGGCCAGCACCAGCGTCAATAGCCAGTCTTCGAGCCGGCGCCACGGCTGAGCGGTCCGCGGGCTGACCTCGGAGACATCCATGGGCTGGGCAGCACTCATCGTCACGGCCGGCTAGCGCTGGGATTCACGGCGGAATTGGGCGACCAGACGCAACGTAGCGTCGAAGCCGTCCTCGGGCACCATGCGGCCACGGATCAGCGGATAGGCACTCTGCGCGAGCGCCTCCCACGCCTGCATTTCGGCCGCGCCGAGTCGCTGCACCTTAAGTCCGCGCTGCTCCATGACCGTGATCGCCTCGGCGTCGGCGCGCGTTTGATAGGCACGCAATTCGGGAACCGCCTGGTGCGCGGATTGTTGAACTGCGCTTCGGGCCGCCGGCGTCATGGCCTCCCACGCCGGAAGCGTGAACACCAGAGCGCCGACGATCGGGGCCCATTTGACATCGATCATGTGCGGTGCAAGGCGATCCAGTTGCGTCGCGAGCGCCCACATGGGTGTCACGGCAACGGTGTCGATCAACCCGGTCTGCAGTCCGGGAATGATGTCGGCCGTCTCGAGCACGACCGGCCGGAAGCCGAGCCCCTTCATCAACTCGACTTGTTCGTTGTCCCCGGCCCAGGCGAACATGCGCCGCGGCTTCAAATCCTCCGGCCGCACCGCGGATTGCTTGCAGAAGAATCGCACCCAGCCCGCTTCCGCCCACAGCGCTACAACAAAACCCTTGTCGCGGAACCTCCGTTCGATCGCCGGGCGCAGGGTTTGGCCAACAAAATCGATCTCCTCCCAGGAGCGGAACACCATCGGCATCTTCTGCAGGGAGTTGACCGCAGCATCAATTTCGGACAGGCCTATGACCGACATCAATGCGGCGTTCAATTGCCCCACCCGCATGCGCCGCACCACGTCGGCTTCGCTACCCTGCGAGCCGTCCGTATAGATCGTGAAGGCGGATCCCGCCCCCTGGGCATTGCGGAACACTTCACCCATGTCCTGCAGCGCTCGGTGGTAAGCGGATCCCTTGGGCAACAGCGTTCCGAGTTTGATGCGCAAGGGACCGTCGGCCAGCGCCAGCGGCGCTGCGAGCATGCCAAGGAGGCCCAGCGTGAACTGCCGCCGTGACGGCGCAGGTGGGCCTAAGCCGATATGCGAGTGCTTGGAATTAAACGGCATTGCATTGGCTCCCGGTTGCGATTCATTGCGAGAACAGTTCATCAGCGTGCGAGCGCAGCCAGCGGGCGCGCTGCTGGAAAATCTCATTGGATAGGCGCGAGGACGGAGTCGCCGCAGCGTCGATGGCCAGCGCGCGATCAAGTAGCTCTACGAACTCAGCGCGTTCGCCGGTGGCAACCGACACGCCTTCCGCATAGCTCACGTACGGCGCCGCTTGCTGAGCGCGCGACAGCGCCACGGCGCGGTCAAAGTGGCGTTTGGCCGCTGCGACCCTCTGCGCTTGCGGGCGCGCTGCAGTCATTGCGAGCGTCATCTGCAGGATGTGAATGGCGCCGCCGTCGTAGGTTTCATCGAGCTCAAGTGCGCGGTCTGCCAGCTGCCGCACGGCCGGGAGATCTCCCAGCATCGCCGCGTCATCCTTGCTGAGCGAAATGGCCGCTCCCCACGAGGCAGCGGTCCAGTAGAGAAGCGGGACATCCTCGCGATGGGTCCGTCTGAGCGTGACTTCCGCGCTCTGGCGCAGGCCCGAGCTGAATCCCGGATGGGCTGCGCTCAGTCCGCGCAGGCCGTATTCGCGGGCGCGCAGATACAGCTTGCGCGCGCGTTCGCGCTCAGCGTAGGCACGGGACACGCTGTGCTCCTCCAGCTCATCGGCGGGACTCTCGACGTAGGCGTACGCGTATTGAGTGAAGCCGCGTGAAGCGGCGAGCAGCAGGCCGCGATGCTGCGGGGATTCAGCGAGCAGGCTCTCGATGAGTTTCAAGCCGAATGGCGTCGCCGCGCCCACGAGCTCCACGTCTGGATCAGACGCGTAGACGTCGCCGCTTTGCGCGATCGCGTCATCGACACGGCTGATCAGCGCCTGGCGTACGGCACAGCCCGACAACAAGCTGGCGAGGGCCACGCCGAGGAGCACGTGTCGCGCCTGCGTCGGCATCCTCCGGAGCAGCAGGCCTGTGACGCCTCGGAGGGGGTGTCCCCGCGGTGCCCGGATCGGCGTCTTGAGGAAGCGCGCCCCGGCCCACGCCCGGGTGGCGCAGCACCTGAGCTTCGTCGCCATCACGTATCGGATGGGCGACGTCGTGTCTTGCGTGTCGGCTCGATTCATAACGGCCCCTGGGGATCGCGGTATCACGGGTCCTGCGATCGGAACTTTGGGTCAGGGGAAGATCCAACGCCTGATGGATCTCTGATGAATCGCTTCAGATCCCTTATGATTTCCTGAGGAACTGCTTAGACAGGCGAAACCACGCCACGGAAGCACTGGAAGCGGAAATTCCCGGATGCACATGGCGGCGCCGAGGCCGGGATGGCTTGGCGAAGCCGAAGCGCTCGCAAGGATTCCACGCGAGCGTAGGCGTTTGCAGACTCAGGGAAGTCCGCGTTCGGGGCGTCGACTCGTGCGCAGCGCCGTCAGTGACAGACGATTTGTGAGCGCGCGCGACGACAGGCCCTCGGCCATCCGAACCTGTCCCAGTAGGCTTCGATGCCCAGTGTGTGCATGAGCTCGCCGAAAGCGGGATCGCGGCGCACCGCGGCGGCATCGACGGAAAACAGGAATTCGAGATCATTGCCGCCGCGGTGAGGCAGCGCTGCAAAGCCGCGCAGCGCGCGCGCCGGAGACTCAAGAAGAACCATCACGCCATAGTAGGCTCGCGCCGAGATGTCGCCCGCTGCCAGCGCCCGGTCGAGCAGCTCGATGGTGGCCGGCCGCTTCTCCGGATGCCGATAGGCGTCGATGGTCGGGCCGACCCAGGCGTCCGATCGGCGCAGGGCGCCCAGCAGAGCCCGCAGGTCATCCACCGCATCTGCATCGTCGTGCTGATGAAGCTTGAGAAGAATCTTGGTTTCGGGATAAGCGACCTCGTCGAGGCCGAGCTCGCGGGCGAGCGCGGTATCGCGCTCGGCCTCCGCATCGCGCCCGAGCCACAGGTGCAGAATGCCGAGTCGATCCGCGACGACTGGCGCCAGCGGGTCGATCTCCTGGGCCAGCCGGGCCTGCGCCAGTGCAGCGTCAATGTGACCGACCGCACCCAGGAGCTGCGAATACATCTGGCGTACATCCGGGTCGCTCGGATCGGCAACGATTGCCGTTCGGAAGGCCGTTTCGGCCTCGATCCATTGCCCACGCATGAAACCGAGGTAGGCGCGCGTGCCTGCACTTTCCGAGCGGTTGTGCGCCAACTGGTCGGCTTTGGCCAGCGCCTTATCGGCGAGCGCGTACATCTCGGTGGGGTCCTCAAAGGAGTAGCTGGGAAGGAGCGCGTACGCAGAGGCGAGGCCCACCTGAGCACGCGCGTACGACGGATCGCGGCGTGCGGCGGCGGAGAACAGATCGACGGCCCGGCGCAACGAGTCTTCGCCGCGCAGCCGGACCTGATGGGCGCCGCGCAGATAGAGCTNNCAGTGGCCCGATCAGTTCGTGCACGATCGCCGCGGCAATACTGGCCTGCACAGAGAAAATATCCGCTGCCTGACGCTCGTAAGTACGCGACCAGAGCACCCGGGCATCTTTTGTGGCTGTGAGCCGCACGGTAATGCGCAGTCCTTCGGGGCGTTCTGCAACCTCCCCGTTGACGACGGCGTCGACGCCGAGTTTGCGCCCAGCCTCGAGCGCGCCGGTGTGCGCAGCCGCGAGCGAGTCCGCCGACGTGCGGCCGGATATTTGCAGCCGCTCCACGTGGGCAAGCGAATCGGCAATCTCGTCGGCGAGCTCGCCGCCGACCTCGGGGCCGATGCCCTTCGCCGCACTGGTATCAAAAGGCAGTACCAGGAGCCGGGCCACCGGCGGTGGCTGCGCATTGACGCCCGGGCGCGCTGGGCGCGCAGCATAGAGGAGAGCCACAGCGATGAGGAGGACGATGCAGCCGACGGCGATAAGGGCATGGCGCCGTCGGCCGTTCCACAGCCGTGTCGACCAGTGATTGCGGATCGGCGAAATTGTGGCGATGGCGGCGCCGTCCGTCGCGGCGGCCACCGCAGAACCGGCTTCTGGCATTAGCACGGGCGCGCCGTCTGCAATACCCGATGCCAGCGGTATCGGAGTCGGCACGAGCGTGTAACCAATCCTGGCGATCGTCCGAATAAACCGCGGTTCCCGCGAGTCATCGGCGAGAACCTGCCGCAACAGCGATATGCACCGAGACAGGGCTTCGTCTGAGACGACGCGGCCTCCCCAGACCTCGGCACTGAATTCGTCCCGGGTCACGACCTCTCCGACGTGGCGAGCGAGACAGGTCAACACCGCCATGACCCGTGGTTCGATCCGCACCGGCTCCGACGAGCCGTCGCCGCGGCTCAGCAAGGTTCCATGGCGCGGGCGGACCTCCCAATTGGCCAGCACGAAGCCGGCGTCAGTCCACGGCGGTTGGGGCATCGACATTCGCAGGATCGAGAGACAATCAGCGCGCGCCCGGCGGGTCGGAGGATGGCGCGCGTTGAGTTGCGCCCGTGTCTATCCTTGCGAGCCGTGCGATCGCGGCATCGAGGCCCTTTTGAGACACTTCCTGATCGGTGTCGTCGCGGTAGTTGCGCATGTAGGACACGCCTTTGACGATGACATCAAAAATCTTCCAGCCATCGGGCGTCTGACGCAGTCGATAGTCGACGGGATCAATCGCACCGCGTGAAGTCGCGACCAGAGTGTGCACGGTGACCTGCAGGGCCGCCGCATCGCTGCGCAGCGGCAACAGCTTGACCCGATCGGCGTTCCACTCGGCGACGGCCCCGACGTAGGTCCGCAGCAGCCTCTGGTACAGCGCAACCGCAAATTGCTGGCGCTGATCCGGTGTGGCGGTTCGCCAGTGCTGTCCGAGCACCAACCGCGCCGCATACTCCATATCGAAATGCGGAGAGAGCAACTGGTCGACGACGGGCAAAAGCTTGTCCTCATGGTGTCGGATCGCGGCGGAATCCTTATCGAGAGCGGCAAACAGGCGAGTCGAGAGGTCTGCCATGACGTCTTGCGGGCCGGCTGCCGCCGCAGCGGCAGCGGGCGCCTCGGCGGCCAGCGCGGGCGCAAACGCGAATCCCATCGCGAGCGCGAGCCAGGCCAGCGCTCGGATCACCGTGATTGTGACAGCTCGCATGGGCTGCACTGCCAATGTCTCTAGAGACCTCCCAGGCGGAGGAATGGTTAGGAATCGTGGCTCGGGTATACCGCGCATGTCCATAAATGCTGGGCGAGACTCAATTTACGCGTCGTATTTACAACGACTTACGCGAGTTGTCGAAACGTTAATCTTAGTCTTAAAGCACGCCACACTGACACATTTTAGGGCGCCATGGCTTTTGGTCGCCCGGGCGCTCATCTACATATCGTATGTCCGCGTTCACGCGTCTATTAAGCGCCAGTATACGGGACTCGGCTGAGCCCAGCTGATCGGATACACCCCCACAAAATGGATGGCGCTCGCGGGGCAAGTTGCGGCTCCGCCGCGATCCAGACCCACGCTGCAATACAACTCAAGCACCGCAGTCAGGGGGGCCGAGAATGCTCGGTTACCGCACGCACCTGCGCTTGGGCGGAACCGCCGCGGCGAAATGCTAGGCCATGACTCGCGCGTACATCTGCGCGGCACTTGCGTAGCACTCGCAAGAGACCCCTTCCAGGCCACGAGCATCGAGGATGCGCATTTTGCCGCGGCTGTAGGCGATCAAGCGGCGCTGCTGCAGCTGGCTCGCCGCTCGCGTGATGCCCGCACGGCGCACGCCCAGCATGTAGGCCAGGAATTCCTGGGTGAGCCGAAATTCATTTGACTGCGCCCGATCGCGGGTCATCAGAAGCCAGCGCGCAAGCCGTGCCTCGACCAAATGGTAGCGCGCGCAGGCCGCCATTTGCGTAAGCTGAGTGATCAGAACGTACAGGTAGAGATTCAATCTTTCCCTCACGGGTGCGCTGCGCTTGAGTTCGCGCGAAAACTGGGTCGCTTCCATTCGCAAAGCCGGGCCCGCGCCTTGCACAAGCGCGCACAACGAACTGACGCCGACGCCGAGCAGCAACGAGCTTCCGAGCATGCCCTCTGCGCCCACGAGGCCCACTTCAAGATTGGAGCCTTTATCGACGACAGAAATGAGGGAAATGAAGCTTGCGGTCGGGAAGTAGACGTGGCGAATGGGATCGCCCGCCTCACAAAGCACATCTCCAAATCCGAGCTCGACGAGCTCGCATTGCGCCATCAGCCGCCGCCGGTCGCTGGCGCGCAACCCGGCAAGCAACAAGTTTTCCGGCGCAAGCCTTGCCGCTGCGACACGAGGTGACATATATGGCGCGAATCCGCGAAGTATTCAGCGCGTATTGGACTCGTCCCCGGCCGCCAGGTCGGTGCGTTGCCGTACACCCGCGGGTTGCAAAGCGGCCTTAGTCCTCAGTGCCCGGGGCGGGCAGGCAGCAGCCGGTCGGTTTCCTTCTTGACGACGCTATAGCATTCGCACGAAAGATGCTCCAGCCGCGGACGGTCGAGCACGCGAATCATCCCGCGAGAATAGGTGATCACGCCGAGCTTCTGTAGTTTGCCGGCGGCGTCTGTGACGCCCTCGCGCCGCACTCCGAGCATGTCGGCAATGAGCTCCTGAGTCATGGTCAGCTTGTTGTCCGACAGTCGGTCGAGAGACAGCAGCAGCCAGCGGGCCAACTGCTGGTCGACCGTATGATGCCGATTGCACACGGCGGTCTGAGCCATTTGCGTGATCAAGGCCTGGGTGTAGCGCAGCAGGATATGCATGGTCTCGCCCTGGCGTTCGAATTCCTGCTTGAGGCGCCGGCCGCTCAGCCGGTACGCAGAGCCTGCACTTTGCACGATCGCGCGGCTCGTTGTGGTCTCTCCGCCCATGAAAAGTGAAACCCCAATCACGCCGTCATTGCCGACCACGCAGATTTCCGCGGACGAGCCGTTTTCAAGCACATACAGGAGCGAGACAATGGCGTCGGTTGGAAAATAGATGTGCCGCAGGGTGTCGCCGGCCTCGTACACCACCGCGCCGAGGGGCAGCGTGACGAGCTTGAGGTGCGGGAATATCCGCTCGCGCTCCGCCGGCGGCAACGCGTCTAAAATATGATTCTGCTGTGGGAAGACTATCCCAGGCATCAAACCGACCTCAATGGCGTTCCGTGCTGTTTGCGAGTCTACGCTTCTCGACGAAATTGCGCGCGATGTACGGTAGCATGCATAGCGTCGATCGGGAGCTTTGCTGTGTGCAGGTCAGCGGCCGCCCGCTGCAGTGCAGCAGATCAGACGGGGGCGAGAAAAAACCCGTTCGCACCGTGATGCGAACGGGTTAAAGCCGAATCCGCAGATGAGCCCTCACTTCCAATAGGTTTAGGAGCGTGGCAGGGCGCGGGGAGTGTGCGGATCCGGAGTCCTATCCAGAACCTCGAACGCTTGCTGGGCGATACACCTCCTTTTCCCATAGCACCAAGACTCATTGGGTGCCCGTCGGCATCCATGTTCGATTGAGTCAACTATCCATAGGAAGGGGTTTACCGTGAGGAATACTGTTCTTCCGTGCGTTACCGAACATAGGCATTCTTTGTTGCGTCAAATGAGAAGCAGGTCCGGAATGTTATGTTCGATAGCGCACAGACGGTGCGCGCAAGGCCTGTTCCAATATAGTAGGCGAGGTTTTGATGCTAGAAGGACCTGATGTCTCAAAACATCCTGCTGATCGAAGATGATTTGTCGTACGCCACCGCTATTCGCGAGGCGCTCACTGACTCCGACCACGGCACCTTTCAGGTCGAATGGGTGAGGCACTGCATCGAGGGGCTCGAGCGGCTGGTGAAGTCGGGCCGGCAGGAAAAGCACCGGCCGGACGGCATCGCGGCGGTGTTGGCCGACCTCTTTCTCGCCGACAGTCACGGAATCGGCACTTTTGACCGGCTTTTCTGCGCGGCACCCCAGATTCCGATCGTGGTTCTGAGCGGTACCCAAGATGAGGAAATTGCCAAACTGGCCGTTGAGCACGGCGCGCAGGATTACCTCCTGAAAACCAAGTTCGACGGCGACTCATTTCCGAAGGCGCTCGCCAGCATGGTTGAGCGTGCCGCGAACGCCGAGGCGCTATTCGAAGAAAAGGAGCGCGCGCAAGTCACGCTCAATTCCATCGGCGACGGGGTCATGAGCATCGACGTCTGGGCCCACGTGACCTATCTGAATACGGTTGCCGAGACTCTGACCGGCTGGACACGGGAGGAGGCCGCAGGTCGGCCGCTTGCGGAGGTATTCCGCGTCATCGATTCGACGAGCCGTCAGGCGGTGCAGAATCCCATGCTGCTCGCGATTCGGCAAAACAAAACCGTCGGTCTCACTCCGAACTGCGTTCTGGTGCGGCGCGACGGCTTTGAAGCTGCGATCGAGGATTCCGCCGCGCCCATCCATGACCGCCGCGGACATGTGACCGGCGCAGTCATGGTGTTTCACGACGTGAGCGCGGCGCGTGCGCTGTCGGCCAGGATGTCGTATCTCGCGCAACACGACAGTCTCACCGATCTGCCCAACAGGATATTGCTGAAAGACCGGCTGACGCAGTCGATGTCGCTGGCACAACGCCACCGGCAGAAATTGGCCGTGCTGTACCTTGACGTGGATCGCTTCAAGCACATCAATGATTCCCTGGGGCACGGCATAGGCGACCGCGTCCTGCAGTCCGTCGCGCAGCGTTTGCTCACCTGCGTGCGCAGTTCCGACACGGTCAGTCGACACGGCGGCGATGAATTCGTGATTATCCTCGCCGATGCGGTGCACGCGCAGGATGCGATGGTCAGCGTTGACAAAATACTGCTTGCGCTCGCTGCGCCGCATCTTGTCGAACAGCACGATCTCAGCATCACGGCGAGCGTCGGTATCGCCATTTATCCCGATGACGGCACCGACGCCGAAACACTGATGAAGCACGCGGATTTCGCCATGCTGCACGCCAAGGACAGTGGCCGCAATAACTTTCAGTTCTTCAAGCCCGAGATGAATGTACGCGCGCTCGAGCGGCACTCGCTCGAATCCGGTCTGCGCCAAGCTTTGGAGCAGCAGCAATTCGTGTTGCATTACCAGCCCAAGATCAATCTGGAAACGGGTGCTATCGTGGGCGCGGAGGCGCTCATTCGCTGGCGCCATCCGCAGCGCGGCCTGGTGGCGCCCGGGCACTTCATTCCCGTTGCCGAGGAGTGCGGCTCCATCGTGCCGATCAGTCGCTGGGTCCTGCGGGAAGGCTGCCGGCAGGCCCGTGCGTGGCAGGACGCAGGCCTTCCGCCGCTTCGCATCGCGATCAATATCTCTGCCGTCGAGCTGCGCTCCAAGGATTACGTCGCGACAGTGCGCACGATTCTGGCGGAGACCGGCCTTGATCCGCGCCATCTGGAGCTTGAGCTTACTGAATCGTTTCTGATGCACGACTCCAAATCCGCCGCCGCGGTGCTGCACGAACTCAAGGGAATGGGCGTGCAGCTCGCACTCGATGACTTCGGCACCGGGTATTCGAGCTTGAGCTACCTCAAGCGCTTTCCGATCGACATCCTGAAGATCGATCAATCATTCGTGCACGATCTCACCACGGACGCTGACAACGCCAGTATGGTGCGGGCCGTGATCAGCATGGGCGAGAGTCTGCGCATGCGCGTGGTCGCGGAGGGCGTGGAAACCCGCGAACAACTGGATTTCCTGCATGAGCACGCCTGTCCGGAAGGACAAGGCTTCTATTTCAGTCATCCGGTGGTTGCCGGGGAGTTCAGTCAATTGTTGGGACGCAGTGCAGTGGAGCCGCGCTCGCTGCAAGTGTACTAGCTAATTGTTCACGGCCGATCTCCTGACGCCACATCAAGTGGCACGGTTGGGCCCAACAGATATTTGCGCCCACAAAAACAGGTCAAATAAAACCAATCGCTGATGTGCGTCACTGATACGTAGCGCACGCTATCTGCGAATTCGTCTGCCTACAATCAACCTCCGTCGTTCTGTGCCACAGGGACGTGAGCGCAGGGCGGCGGACTCGAAGTTACTAACGCGCCAACGTACCCAGTAGCGCGAGCCGACACGGCTGCGATGTGCGCGTCGATGGCAGCGCCAGAGTCGTGCATTGACAAGCTTAAGAAGTCGCTCCCGCAAAGCAACGCCACTCGAAATGCAGCGCTGCAGGCAGCACCCCTGCCGGCCCGTGGAGCGTCGGCGCATTTGTGTTCGAAAATTGCTTGTGGGCCTTGTCGTCGGGGCGCTCTGGCATTCCGCCGGCGTCTATGCAGAGGGAAGCACAAGTCCCGCTGGTTCCAACGTGCCTCTGCTGCTCTTCAGCGGGTTCGGCACTTTTGGTACCGTGCATCTCTTGAGAAGCCAGAACGACGCGCATATAGCCGTCTCGCTGGCGACGGTTGAGTTTATGGCGCACGGTGCGGGTACACGGCTGATCGTCACTGCACAAGGAGCCTTCCTTGACGGTTATGATGACGCAGGCTCTCGCGAGAAGAGTACGCGTGTGCTGCTCGATCGGCTCGACGCAGTGCTGCGACGCGAGGCAGCGAGGTCTGACGGTCATGCCGGTCGATGAACTGCAAAAGCATCGCGTGCACCGGAGCTCTGAACTGTCAAGATGAAGATGTATATTCTTATGGCGGATGGAATGTGCCAGCTCTGTGCTGAGGATTCCCGAGATTTCAGGGGTTCGCAGTTCTCGACGAGGCCCTCATGAGCTCCGAGAGCAGCACTGCGCCGCGCTCTGATGTCGATTTTATGCGCTGCGCCCTCGAGCTTGCGGCGCAGGCGCAGGCCCATGGAGAAGTCCCGGTCGGAGCAGTGCTCGCGCATGACGGTGTCATTGTTGCTGGGGGCGCTAATTGTCCGATTACCTCGCTTGATCCAACTGCACATGCGGAGATCTCGGCTTTACGCGCCGCAGGGCGCGCGCTGGGCAACTATCGCCTGAATGACACGACGCTCTATGTAACGCTGGAGCCATGCATCATGTGCGCTTCGGCNNAGTCTCAATCATCGCGTCGACGTATTCGGCGGCGTGCTCGCCGAAGAGTGTGCGGCCCAACTCGAGCGATTCTTCAGCGCACGGCGCCTTACCGCGGCTAGTTGAGAGCTCCTGAAGCACGTGACGGCTGCGCGACGACGGCTGGAGCGGTGGATGAGGTCTCCCCGGGCTGCCACTCGAGAAGCGTCAAATAGCTCTTGACCCGATCGACAAACTGCACCGGTTCCCAGCCTCGCGCATAACCGCGCTTGGCGCGCGTATACCAGCGCTCCTGGGCAAGAAGCGGGAGCTCCTGGCGCACGTCGACCCAGGAGTCGGGGTTCAAGCCACGCGATTGCGCGATGATGCGGGCGTCTTCGAGATGTCCGAAGCCGGCGTTATAGGCGGCGAGCGCAAACCACGTGCGGTCCGGCTCAGGAACTCTCTCGGGTATTCTTACGCGCACGGCGGCAAAGTAGCGAGATCCGGCAAGGATGTTCTCACGGGGATCGGCCCGATCCTTGATGCCCATGGCAGCGGCCGTGTCTGGTGTGAGCATCATGAGACCGAGCGCACCGTCCTCGGAGGACGCTGTGGAACTCCACTTCGATTCCTGATAGCCGATGGCGGCCAATAGACGCCAGTCGATTCCCGTCTGGGTCGCAGCTTCCACGAACCATGGCTGGTATCGCGGCAGTCGGTCGAGGACGTGCTCGTGAAAAACGCGCGATTCTTCGTATTCGAAAGGGCGGCTATCGCCGGAGGTTTGGCCCGCGAGGGTGGCGAGCTCTCCCGAGCGCGTGAGCGACGCGAAGAACTCATTGACCCGCCGCAATAGATCGCGCGCCCCCCGGCGCACGATCCATTGGGTCGGGCGAGTTTCGGGCAAAGGGAAGCCGACATCGATATCCGGATAGATGTGTCGTGAAAAGGAGAACTCCCGTGCATCCTCGAGCGCGTAGTCGGCCTGGCCATTAGCCACGTCTTCGAGGGGATCTGCGGAGCTCGGTGCTGTCGAGATCCAGTTCAATGCAGGCGCGACAGTCTTTCTCTGGTGCTCGAGAATGCGCTCCTGCGGGCTTCCGGCCCGCACGGCGAGCCGTGAGGATTCGATCTGCAGCGTGTCGCGTGGTCGCGGTTTTCCCTTTCGGTACACGATGAGCTGCTGAATGTGATCATATGGCACGGACGCTTCGCCGACGCGCGCCCACCCAGAATCTGCAGTCAATTGCGCCGCCGCAATATCGGCGCGGCCGGCAGCAAGCTCCGCCTGCATCGCGCGCGCGTCGGCCACCGGGTACATGAGAAGCTTCACGCCCATCTCGCGCGCAAAGCGGCCCGCGAGCTGAAACTCGAATCCTTCCTCGCCCTGTGCCCCGTGATAAAAAGACGTGGGGCTATTGAGTGTCACGACGCGCACCACACCGCGCGCCCGGATCCGGGCAATCGGCGCAGGCTGCGGTGCGCACCCGATGAGGAGACCTGCGGCGATCATCGCTATCGCTATGGCTCGAAATGGTACTGCACGCGGCAAAATATTCACTCGCAGGTCGTCACCCTATGCGTTAGCCATCAGCTAGAATATCAGGCCCTCAACGGAGAGGTACCGAAGCGGTCACAACGGCGCCGACTCGAAATCGGATGGTCGGGTAATTCCGGCACGTGGGTTCGAATCCCACCCTCTCCGCCACTCAGTCCACGCGTGAGGTCGCAATTCTTGGGCCTACCAGATTCCACTAGCTGAGCGAGCACGCGGTAGGTCTCTAGCGCCTTGGGCAGCCATTTTGCCCAGGCCTCGTCCTGGTGGCTGTAAGCGATGAATGCGCGGTATCTGAAATCCGCCATAGCCGCGAGCCGGCCTTCGACACTGCGCCGCAGGGATCATCGAACGGCGTTCGGTCAAAGGAGACGGACGTTACACACTGTTCGTCCGCAAGATGAATCTGCCGGTGCGAGACGATGTCGCTGA
>PLIX01000094.1 GCA_003140135.1 Gammaproteobacteria bacterium | reverse complement strand
CAATTGGCCACGGCGGAAGGCACGACGTTCTTCATCGCGGAAGGGGACGACGGCGCGGATCAATGCGCTCCAGTGGAGCCGACAAACTACGCCACCCTGGGCATCAACGGCGGAGACAATACCGCCTCCGCCTATGCAGTCGACGTGGGGGGTACCGATTTCATGGCGCAGTACAACTCTGACGTCCACGGCATCCCCGTCAGCAATTACTGGAGCGCCACGAACAATCCCACGACCAAGGCATCGGCGCTTTCCTACATTCCGGAAATCCCCTGGAACGATGGTTGTACCAGCGAACTCATCTATAGCGATCCGGTAAATGGCGGCTTTACCCACTCCTATGGGTCGACTGGCTTCTGCAATTCGCCTCTCGGGCAGAAGGAGTTTCTGATTGATGTGGCCGGCGGCGGCGGCCCTAGCACCTGCTTTACAGGCAAGCCGTCAATACCCGGCGTCGTCAGTGGCACCTGCAAGGGCAATCCGAAGCCGGCGTACCAGTTCGGCGTTCCGGGAGTCCCCAACGACGGCCTGCGCGATCAACCCGATATCTCGCTCTTTGCCAGCAATGGCGCTTGGGGTAGCTTCTATCTGGAATGCATGTCCGATGCGAGCCAGGGCGGCGCGCCCTGTACCCTCGAAAACGACGCCTTCGTGCAAGGCGGAGGAGGAACCTCCTTCAGCGCTCCGTCCATGGCCGGCATTCAAGCCCTGATCAACCAGAAATTCGGCCGGCAGGGGAACGCCAACTACGTCTACTACGCCCTCGCGCGCCGCCAGTTCAGCAAGTCCGACGCTTTCGAGTGTGATGCCAGCAAGACCGACGGTGTTCTTCCCGCCAGTAATTGCGTCTTTCACGACATCACCCGCGGCGATATGGACATCCCCTGCGGGCGAAGTCCCGATGGCGAGTTTTACAACTGCTTCGGTGCTTTGGGCAGCCGTATCATCGGCGAGCTTTCATCCTCGGATTCGAAGAACGAGCCTGCCTACCCGGCCACGGTCGGCTACGACCTGGCAACCGGACTTGGCTCCGTGGATGCCACCAATCTCTTTAATGCCTGGCCACAACCTTACTAGGGCCGCCGGCGCGGAGGACTCCGGAAGCAGGAAAGGCGGCCCGTGTCCGGGTGACTGGCGGGCAGATCATCAATAGCCCTCTCATAACGGCACTTCCAATACCGTGTCTGTGGTAACCGATCCCGCCGACTGGGTTGAAGAGGCCGCGCGTAAGCACCCACGCCGGTTATTTCTCAACTCCCCAGCCGGCCGTCCATACACCTATGCGGCGCTTCGCGAGGAGTCCGGTCGCTTCGCTTCAGCCTTGATGCAGCGCGGCGTCGTGCCCGGCGACCGGGTTGCGGTTCAAGTGGAAAAGTCTGCCGAGGCCGTGTTGCTCTACGTCGCCTGCCTGCGCATGGGCGCGGTGTTCGTGCCGATCAACGTTGCGAATACAGCCAGCGAAGTTGATTATTTTCTGTGCGATTCGCGACCGCGACTTGCAGTGATTCGGCCGGCGGATCGGACGTTGCTCGCACCTGTGGCCGCGCGCGCTGGCATACGCCACCTCGAGACACTTGGGTCGGAAGGTGAGGGTTCGTGGCTCGAACTCGTGTCGAATTCCGACCTACCCTGCGAACCCTCGCTGCGCACCGCCGCGAGTTCGCTGGCGGCGATCGTTTACACGTCCGGTACGACCGGCCGTTCCAAAGGGGCCATGCTGACGCGCGGGAATCTCGCCTCCAATGCCGCGGGGCTCGTCGAGGCCTGGCGCTTCACCGCTCACGACGTCCTGTTACATGCGCTGCCCCTGTTTCACATCCACGGACTGTTTGCGGCCATCAATACAGTGCTCGCCTCGGCGTCGAGTCTCCTGTTGCTGCCGAAATTCGATGCCGCGATTGCCTTGAGACATCTGCCGGCCGCCACGGTTTTCATGGGCGTTCCAACCCACTACACGCGCCTGCTGCAGCAGGTTGGTCTGAATCGCGAAGCGACCGCGCGCATGCGTTTGTTCATCTCAGGATCGGCGCCTTTGCTCGCCGAGACGCACCGCGAATTCCTGCAGCGTACAGGCCACATGATTCTCGAACGCTACGGTATGACCGAGACCCTGATCAACACATCAAATCCCTACGACGGGGTGCGCGTGCCGGGTTCGGTCGGCAGAGCACTGCCGGGAGTTGCGATCCGCATAGCCCATCCTGAGACCGGCCCCATTGAGCCCGCAGCGGATGTCATGGGCTTGCTTGAGGTCACAGGGCCAAATGTGTTTGCCGGTTACTGGGGAGATGCTGATAAAACGCGTGGCGAATTCACGGCGGACGGCTGGTTCAAAACCGGTGATCTGGGGAGCATCGATTCCGACGGCTACGTGCACATCGTGGGCCGCGCCAAGGATCTCGTGATCAGCGGCGGTTACAATGTGTATCCGAAAGAGGTCGAGTCGGAGTTGGATGCGCTGCCGGGAATATTGGAGAGTGCCGTGTTCGGCGTCCCGCACCCGGATTTTGGTGAAGGTGTTACGGCGGCAGTCGTGGGCAAAGCCGGTGCCGCCTTGTCGGAGGCTGACATCATCAATGCCGTCCAGACGCGGCTGGCTCGCTATAAGATCCCAAAGCGGATCCTCATCGTCGATGAATTGCCAAGAAATACCATGGGCAAGGTCCAGAAAAGTGCGTTGCGCGCAACTTATGCATCCCTTTATCGAGCCCCCTGAGCGCGTGCTCCGCAGGATGTCGGCGGCACACGCAGGTGGACTGGAACACAGTGACGGCTGGAGCTGATATGACTGAACTACTTCAAGTGCCGGCAGCGGGCCGTGTGCCGCTGACGTCTGCGCAGGTTCGCGGGTTCTGGGCGGCGTGGTCGGGCTGGACCCTTGACGGCATGGACTCGTTCATATTCGCGCTGGTTCTTGCTCCTGCATTGACGGAGCTTTTGCCAAAATCGGGACTGGACGGTTCGCCCGGCCGCGTGGTTTTCGCAGGCTCGGTGTTGTTTGCCGTGTTCCTAGCCGGCTGGGGGACCTCTCTCGTGTGGGGACCCATTGCCGACCGATGGGGAAGAACCCGGACTCTCGCCGCCGCCGTCGCCTGCTACGCCCTATTCACCGCCGCCGCAGCGCTGGCGCAAAACGTCTGGGAACTGGGTGTTTTTCGTTTTTTCGCCGGCGTCGGCATCGGCGGCGAATGGGCCGTTGCCGGCACGTACGTCGCCGAAGTATGGCCCGAGTCCCGCCGCAAGATGGGCGCCGGGTACTTGCAGACCGGGTACTACGTCGGGTTTTTCCTGGCCGCGGCTCTCAATTACACGGTCGGCGCGAGCTACGGCTGGCGGGCCATGTTCCTTTGCGGCGGCGCTCCCGTACTGCTCGCGTTCTATATGCTCTCCCGAATCAGAGAATCGGACCGGTGGCATCAGGCGGCGCAGTCTGCACCGCGGGCCAGTCCGCTGCGGCAGATCTTCGCCGGCGAGTACCGTCGCCGAACCATACTAAATGCCGGCCTGGTCACGGTCTCGATCATTGGGCTATGGGCTGCAGCCGTGTATGAGCCGTCGGCCATTGTCACGCTGGCGAAGAAAGCGGGGCACAGCGCGGTGGAGGCAACGCGCCTGGCCTCGTTCGGAACGGGACTGCTGTCGATCGGCACTTGTCTCGGCTGTCTCGCCGTTCCACTGCTGGCGGAGCGCTGGGGCAGGCGTTGGACACTGGCGCTCTTCTTCATGGGCATGGCGGCGTGCATCTGGCTCTCTTTTGGGTGGGCGTTTTATGCCGCCAACGGCTTGGCCCTCTTCATCGGCAGTCTTTTCTTCCTCGGTGTATTTGGCGGCAACTTCGCGATGTACAGCCTGTGGCTGCCGGAACAGTATCCGACGGCCATACGTGCAACCGCCTTCGCCTTCGTGACCTCTTTCGGGCGATATATCGGCGCCGGCGTCAATTTTCTGATCGGCGCCGGCGTCCACGCCTATGGCAGCATGGGGATGCCGGTCGCTGCTACTGCCCTTGCGTTTCTTGTCGGGTTGCTGCTGCTGCCGCTGTGCCTCGAGACGCGTGGCAAGAAGCTTCCCTTCTGAAGCGGCGCTGCCGGAAAAGTGCGCCTCAAGCCGGTCGAGCACTGCAGCCAGAATCGCACTGAGTCGTGTGGGACCGCGCCGTTCGCGCGGTGGATATCCCTGTTTACTTTTGCTCTTTGAGGTAGGCAATGATGTCTGCGCGGGACTGCGGGTCGTCAATCTTGAAGAACATTTTTGTGCCTGGAACCAGTGCGCTGGGGTTGGTGAGCCAGCGATCCAGTGTGGCCTCATCCCAGATCAAACCGGATGATTTGAGGGCCGCGGAATAAGCATAATCCTCGACGCTTCCCGCACGACGCCCGACGACACCGCGGTGTCTCGGGCCAATATCGTTGTCATTGATGGAATGGCAACCCTCGCATCCTTTATATAGCGCTTGACCACGGGCCACATCGCCGCTGAAGGTGGCGTTCACCGACGCGATCGATGCTGCGGCGATGCAGGTGCCCGCGAGGAGTGCGCATGCGACGAGGCCGTTCCTGGGTCTATCCCGTTTCATCGAATTGCTCTCACTCTTGTCAATGAGCTGCGCTCGTCGCCAGCGGATTGCCACCGCGCTGCGGCTAACGCCTGCTATCTATGGACAAGACTGCCGAGGAGCCGGATTTATTCCCGTGCCGCCATCTAGGGCTCAGAAACAGCCCGCATGAGCAGCAGTGCGGCATGAGAAATCCCATGGTTTTATTTAACGAGCCGGCTGTGATGAGGGCTGGGGGCGGCCATGCGCATCAATTGCGCCTTGGGCGCGGTCCGACGCGTCGGTGGGTTTCGACGGCTGTGACTGCGCAGGCTCCCGCGTGTCGCAGAACATTTCTCCTCGGTCGAATTGCGTTGTACAGTGAGTCTTCGTTAGCTCGGGAGCATGCAATGCACAACAAGATTCTGGTCTCATTGCTCGTCGGCGCAGCGCTCCTGGTCGCCGCTGGCGTGGAGGCCCAACAGCCGCCCGCCAATCTGGATGCCATTCCTGAGAAGATGCCCTTCAGCGATCCCTACGGCGCGCCAATCGGCGCGCAACGTGCACAGTCGTTGATTCAGGCCGCAGCGGCCGAGGCCCTCAAAAAAGGCTGGGCCATGAACATCGCCGTCGTTGATTCTGGCGCCAATCTTGTGGCATTCCTGCGCATGGACGGCGCTCAGCTCGCCTCAATCTCAGTCGCTGAGCATAAAGCGCGCACCGCGGCCAAGTACCGCCGTCCCACGCGGGCCTTTGAAGATGCCGTACAAAAATCCGATTACAAGTACGTGTTGAGCCTCGATGACGTCATTGCGTCGCGCGGCGGAATCCCGCTGACCGAGAACGGCAGGGTCATCGGGGCGATCGGCTGCTCCGGGGGCACCGGTTCGCAGGATGAAGCGGTGTGCGCGGCGGCGGCCGCCCTCATCAACAAGGGCGGCCAGTAAGCTCGCGCGGCTAAGGCTACCCGTGGGGTGTGGCCGGTGCGCGCCACATAGGCGGTGGCGCGCGCGGTCTTCAATGAAGAGAGGGTAGGGTTCCCAACAGGTCCGCACTTCGCGGACCTCGCCATGCACCAAAAGAAAGTAGGGAACCTGCGCCGGGCAAGTGCGCCCATGTCGGCTTCGTGGCCGGCAAGGGCGCGACTTTACGTGTACC
>PLIX01000118.1 GCA_003140135.1 Gammaproteobacteria bacterium | reverse complement strand
GATACTCGCCATGAAGGCCCACCAGGTCGCAAATGTCGCGAGCGACGTGCCAAAGCTCTTTTGCCCGCACACCGTCGTCGTGCCAATGCAAAATGGCGTTCCGTACTGGTACTTCCACGAGTACTCCGGTGATTTGCAGGACCATCGCATCGACAGCGTCGACCCGAGCGGCGTGATCGGCGCAAACATCGCCGCGGAGCGCATCGTCGGCTGCGTCGTTTATCCGGCCTCCGAGTTGATCGCTCCTGGTGTTGTCAAACACATTGAGGGCGATCGCTTCCCGGTCGGTGAGCCAAATGGCACTTGCAGCACGCGCGCCATGCGAATTTCTGAATGTTTCATCAGGGCCGGCTTCAAGGCGCCTATCCTCGACAACATTCGCGCCGAAATCTGGTTGAAGCTCTGGGGGAACATGACCTTCAATCCGATCAGTGCGCTGTCACGCGCCACGTTGGCTGGCATTTGCCAGTTTCCGCTGGCGCGTAATCTGGCCGCAGCCATGATGACCGAAGCGCAGATCATTGCGAACAAGCTCGGCATCACGTTCCGCGTTTCGCTTGAGAAGCGCATCGCGGGCGCCGAGAAGGTCGGACACCACAAGACCTCAATGCTCCAGGACGTCGAGGCGCGGCGCGCGTTGGAAACCGATGCGCTGCTGGGCGCAGTGGTGGAGCTAGGCCGCCTCACCCGTACGCCGACCCCGCACCTTGATACGGTCTACGCATTGACAAAGTTGCTCGCCACGACGCTCGAAGCGTAGCTCAGGGGCGCGCAGGCGGCTCGGCGGTTCCGGCGGCGCAGCCCCAGCGTCCCAGCGTCGGAATCTGCTCGGATGCCACGCTCTCTTGCAGGTATCTGGGTCGCGCGTCGACACTCGGAAGATCGAACGCCGTCGGTGCGATGGCAAACAGCGCCGCACGGATATCCGCGCTCAGGATCGCCCGCTCAAGTAACTCTCGGTCCGCCCAGACCGCCCTGCCAGAGACGATGCTCAAGTAGGCACGCCCGGTAGCCTGATCGGCAAAGTTGACATCGCGAAACCGCTCGACGCATTGCTGCAGGAAGCTCAAATTATTCTCCGGCGCGAGTAGCGCCGCATCGGCATAAAGAAACTCTGCCGCAGTGGCATTGATATTGGTCCTGCGATAGCGCTCGATGTCGATAATGCACTTGACGTCCAGGACGTTCATCGTGTCGTTACCGCCAAAGGCGACAGTTCGCGGCCGCTCGCCGCGCGGGACGCTGTTGTCCAGAAACTCGAAATGCACACGTTTGTCCGCGCGCTGCACCCACGTGAAGAACAGCTGCGGCATGCCCGAGTACGCCTCGACGCCGTGCGCAAGAGTGTCGTCGACCGCCTTGTAGCGGCCGACATCGAGTCCGCGATTCCAGGCGCGCTCCACCAGCGGGCCCGGCGGCGTGATCATGAAGAAGAGATAGATGATGCGCCCGAACCGCGTCAACAGGTTGCTGCCGGCCTCCTCCGAGTCCGCCGCGAAACTGTCGAAGCGAAACCGGTCGATGAGCAAATGCGAAATCTGGCCGCGCTCGGCCTTGCCAGCCATGTAGCGATCGAGCTTCTGATCGACGATCTGCAACTCCTCGCCGGTGAAGCTTCCGGCATACTTGTAGTCGGCGCCGAGCGCGTCGTAGTCGAGAAGCTGCTTGCGCCAAATGTCCGGGCTGATGAGCGCAAAGTCGCTCCAGTTTACGCCGATGTCGCTCGCGAGCTGCTTCTGCAGCGGGCGCAGGGTGCTCTTGCCCGAGGCGGAGGGTCCCTTGGTATTCATGATGACCGGCGCCTGTTGGGCCGGAAGCAGGCTATAGCCCTCGCTCCTGGCGGCGTGCAGCAGCAGGGGCTCAATAGCCCTGCCCACCAGGTCACTGCCGTGTTCATTGCTGGCCACGTCCGTTGCCAGGGAGGCGATCAACGCCTGAGTGCCCCACGGCCCGCCATGGCGTTTGAAGATCGCCGCCGCGACGCGCGCGAGCGCACGAAAGGCTGCTTTGTTCAATTCATCCTCGGCTGCGGCTGCTCTGTCGCCCCACTCAACCAGAATTTCATCCCAGCTCTTCGCGGCCAGTGGGGGAGTAGGCTTGCGACGCAGCGCGCCCAAGAGCGCAAGCGGGCCGAGCTTCGAACGACGTGCTATTGGGCCACTGGCTGTCGCAGGCGACGGCATCACGGCGGCGAGTTCGGCCTCGATGACTTCGGCTAGTTGCCGCCGCATTGCCTCGAAGGAGGCAATGATCGCATCCATATGCGGTGCAATGTGCCGTGCAAGGATGACTCGCGTCATCTTGCGGAAATTGAGGCCGAGATCTTCGACCTTCTGGCCGTCGGGCACCGACAAGTCGGCAGTGACGCGAATCAGCAGCTCATGCAGCATCAGGCGCCGCGGCCGAAACGCCACAACCTCGCTCATTTCCAGTCCGGTAAAATCATGCAGTTCCGCGGCCTTGGCGAAGCTCGTAAAGACATTTCCCGGCAGAAAAATCGTACAGTATTGATGCAGCTCCTGGGGTAGCGGCGAACGAATTCCGGGGTTCCACGGGCCGAACGGCCGCGCTGCGGAATTGCCATTGGGACTCACGGCCGATATCCGCCCAAGTCGGCACCTGGCCACACCCAGCCTTGCATTAGACATGGGCAAATACCGCGCGCCCCTGCAGTGCAACGGGTATCCTTGGGGCCTAAGGAAAGCCGTACATGCGAAGCGGCTTCAATCATGCTGATCCACCATAAGGCGCTTCACGGCTTGTGCTATGAAACGCTAACTGCGCTGCGCTAACACGCGGGAAGTCAAAAATGACTCAGTGGGTAAGATTTAGATCTGCCGATGGCCACATTGGATTCGGCGGCCTTGGTCGCGATCAGATCCTGGAGTATGCGGGAGACATGTATGGAGCGCATGCAGCCACCGGAAAGCTGCTGCCACTGGCGGCGGTCACCCTCCTATGCCCGTGCTCGCCGAGCAAGATCATTGCTCTTTGGAATAATTTCCACGCACTGGCAGTAAAGCTCGGAAAAGCCGCGCCAAAGTATCCGCTTTTCCTGCTCAAGCCGGCAAGCTGTAGCATCGGCCCCGGTGAGTCGATCCGGCGCCCGGCCGCATATGCGGGAAAGATCGCGTACGAGGGCGAGTTAGGCATCGTCATCGGCAAGGCCTGCAAAAACGTGGCGGCGGAGGAGGCATCCAAGTACATCTTTGGTTATACGTGCGTGAATGATGTCACGGCGAGCGGGGTACTCAACGACAATCCAAATTTCGCGCAATGGTGCCGGGCCAAGGGCTATGACACATTCGGTTGCATCGGGCCTGCGATCACCTCCGATCTTGAGTGGTCAACGCTGAATGTTGTCACCCGGGTCGACGGCGTCGAGCGGCAGAACTACCCGTTGCGTGACATGATTTTTCCACCACATGAGCTCGTGAGTCACCTTTCGCATGACATGTCACTTTTGCCCGGCGACGTGATCGCCTGCGGCACATCGGTTGGCGTGGGCTCGGTCAAAGACGGCTCGACCGTCGAGATCGCGATCGACGGAATTGGCGTGCTCGCCAACCGGCTGCGGGCGGACGACATCTAACATTCACTGATCTAGTGCAATAATTAGCAGCATAATCATATTATTACAATATGTTGTTATTGTGATTTCTCTTACAAGTCGTGCGTAGAGTCCGTCGAGCCGACGCTGTGAGGCCACACCTGCACCAATCCACACCGCAGTTCGCACACATTGTCGAGACTGACTCGGGCATTGGGGCAAGCTACCAACACCGCCCGAAGTGGGTCGTGCCAGGCCCCGTCATCGAGCCGTTCGGAGCGACACTCAAATGGTACGCCTTGCATCCTGAGCAGGATCCCGTACCCGAGGAAATTACACGCCTGGCGCGCACTCGACTGACCGCGGCGCCGCTTGAAGCGCGCGGTCTGGGCTTCGTGGTTTTGCACCGATGCGAGCAGGATTTCTATTTTTTGATGGCCTGCACCTGGCGAAACTCCAATGAGCTGTGGGAGACCGTCTTTTATAAGGACGGCGATGCGATGCAGCGCTTCGAGATCTTCCCGCGCGAGGCGGCGCACAAGCCAGTCTTTTGTGTCTGGGAGCTCATCCCAGTGTGGCACGAGCAGCAGGCGTGGCGGCGTTTTCTCGCTTCAGCGCGCGATGTGCGGGCGGCCCAGGTATGGCTGCACGACGTCTATGCCGGGCTTGCCTGATTCAGGATGATGCGCTTGGGAACGCGCTCGGCCCCGGATGGAGATCACCTCGCATGAGAGAAAAAATTCCGAGCTACTGGGCGAACAACGCCATGAAGAGCCGCTTAGACTCGCGGAGCCCGTCTTCGGTGAACAACACCGACTTGGCCTTACCAACAGGGTCAGTGATGTAACCTTTCTCATGCAACCGATGCATCGTCTCCCAGTCGAACCCCTTCCAGGCACGGTAACCCTCATGCAGGCCCAGATATAGAAGCGCCAGCACGGTTTCGTCGATCTTTTCGGTATTGATGTCCGTCACTTTCGTCTCCAGTGTCAGCGCACTGCGCGCGGCGGTTTGCGGCGATCGCATGAGGCTGAGCGTGCCGGTTTTTCGCTGTCTTGACTGATATCAGGGTCGGTCGAGGCTGCCTCGCTGGTGCGATTGCTTATTCCATGAGATGCCGGTGCACCGTGCGCAGCTCGCGCCGTCGGCGTGCATCAATCACGGGGTAAGACGAGCCGAGCTCGCCCAGCGCATCGAGGATCACTTGCGAGACGATCAGGCGCGCGCTCGCCTTGTCGTCGGCGGGCACGATGTACCAGGGCGTCATGTCCGTACTCGTTGCACTGAGACACTCCTCATACGCGCGCATGTAGCTCTTCCAGAACCCGCGTTCCTTGGCATCCGCCATGCTGAACTTCCAGTTCCTCTGCGGCTCGTCGATACGGGCCAGGAAGCGCTTACGCTGCTCCTCCTTCGAGAGGTGCAGGAAGAATTTGACGATCCGGGTGCCGTTGCGGTGCAAGTGCTGCTCAAAATCGACTATCGAACGATACCTGCCTTCCCAGACCTTATCAAAGTCATGCGGCGTGGCAGCCACGAGCTCGGTGCGCAGAAGTTTCGGATGCACTCGAACGATCAACACTTCCTCGTAATAGGATCGATTGAATATTCCGATATAACCGCGCGGCGGCAGCACGCGCGTGGTGCGCCATAAAAAATCGTGTTCCAGCTCTGCCGCGCTCGGAGCCTTGAAGCTGAACACCTGGCAGCCTTGTGGATTGATCCCGGACATCACGTGCCGGATTGCGCCGTCCTTGCCGGCGGCGTCCATCGCCTGAAAGATCAATAGCAGTGCGTAGCGGTTGGCGGCGAAGTGCATCTCCTGCAAGGAACTCAGCTGCTCTACATGGCTCTCGAGAATTTTCCGATATTGGTGCTTCGACTTGTAGACGGGAGCCGCGCGGGTCGCCCATTTGCGAAGCTTGACCTTCGTCCCTCCGGGGACACAATAGGCATGCGAATCGATTTTCATCCGTCGAGATCCCACCAATCAGAGCACTGTCAATGCTAACTCATCGGGCTGCATGCCGCGCGTGCGCCGGGAACCCCACGATAGCGCCGATTTACTTACAACGCTTGTGCGCAACCATGAGAAAATGGCCGAACTCGAATGCTTCAAGGGGAAAATCGTGACGACTAAACTTGAGAAGCCGCTGAAGCGGCAGATCGACATCAAAGGCCAGCCTTATATCGTCACGATCACGCCCGAAGGCATGAAGCTCACGCAGAAGGGCAAGCGCAAAGGGCACGAGCTCGCGTGGGCCGATCTTGCCAGCGGTCAAGCCGCGCTCGCCGTGGCACTCAACGCCTCGCTCGAGGAGGCGAGTACGTAAGCGACGGTGCCCAGGGCTCGATCGGGCTCGATCGCAACCATAGGCGTCTTCGGCGGACGCCCGATCGTGCACGAGTTCGGGCGGAACTTGAGGCCCAGGCTGGCCAGACGATGGCCAGATCGCGGCCGCCAAGCGCTCTACGGGCAACCTACTAATTTGCTTCATGTTTCGAGCGGCCCCGACTTCCGTCAACTCGCCATGGCGACTCGTGCCGGAACTAAAGTCGGCACCGCGCCGTTTATGTTAGTGGACCGCCGCACCGCTCGAGTTGGCATGGCGGCGAGGAGTCTTCTCATGAAATCGAAATGCAGATATGTAGCGGCATGGGCATTTCCTGCGCTCCTCCTCGGATGCGCCATCGCCACTGCGCAGCAAGCGCCGCGCGGGGCCGAAGCGCCACTGGCCCCGGGAGTGACGTCACACGTTGACCCGGCGACAGTGCCTGATCCGGCGCAACCCGCCGCCACGGTGCCGGATCCGGAGGTCCCTACTGCGGGCCACGATGATGCGACTGGCAAAGACCAGACATCTCCCGGTTTGACATCCCCGAGCGCTACGCAGGTCGAGAAAGCGAACACCAAACACCCGGACTTTTTGACGTTGGATCCCAATAACCACGGTTATCTGACCCCGGATGACGTCAAGCACAACAAGTGGCTAAGCAGTAATTTTGCCCGCTGCGACGTGAATCACGACGGTCGTTTGAGTCAGCAGGAATACGCCAACTGCAACTAGAGCAGCGTTCCTTGGGCGATTGAGATGCTCGGCTCGGCCGAACCCGTAAGGACGAAGGCTCGTTCGCGCACGCGCCTGACTCAGCGCGGCAATTCGCCGCGATTATCCCGGGTGATGTCGCGTATCCAGTTCAGCCCCTTCATTGCGCGCGCCCAGCCCAGTGTGGTGATGGCAAGCAGCGCCACGTGCTCGAGTTCCCCGGGCGTGAGCTCCTCCGCCAAGGCGCGGCGGGCGTGCGAGTGCGTTGCGCCTTCCGATTCTGATGCCACGGCCAGCGCCAAATGAACCAAGCGACGAGTGCGCGCATCGAGCGGACCCGCATGACTCGTCTCCTCGCCCAGCCGCTGAAACGCGGCCCACAACCGGGGATGCTGGTGCGCGATTTGCTCCGCGGGGCCCGGTAGTGGAACGGCCGGCGTGCCGGTGGCCTGCACAGGATTGTCTGGCATGCTGATCTCTCCAAGGCCCTCGCGATCCTACACCAGAATCGCCGCGCGTCCACGCCACGCTGCCACCGATCGTGTGTGAGGCGCCCGGTCCGAGGAGCCCTTCAGCGACGCCCGCTGAAGCGGGCAAGCCAGTACGGCGCCGGATCCATGTCGGGATTGCGCCCCATCACCTGGTCAGCAACCAAGCACGCGGAACCTGCCGCCAGGGTTCAGCAGAGGACTCACGCACCGCCTGCAGTTGCGTATCGACTCCTCGCGGCAAACGTTTTCATCCCGAGAAGCGCGAGGATGTTTTTCAGCCGTCTGTGAGAAGCGACGCCGCATGTTCGGCAAGGCCGAGCGCGGCAGTCAACCCGGGAGACTCGATGCCGAAGAGGTTGACGAGCCCGGGCACGCCATGAACACGCTCGCCGTCAACGCGAAAATCCGCAGGCACCTGCCCTGGACCCACGATCTTGGAACGCACGCCGGCATAAGCCGGCCGCAGTGCCCCGCGGGGTAGGCCCGGCCAGTAGCGCAGGATGGCCTGCTCAAAGTGTACGGCCCGGCGCGGATCAACCTCGTAATCGAGCGATTCGATCCACTGGGTATCAGGGCCAAAGCGCGCTGCGCCTGCGAGGTCGAGTGTCAAATGCACGCCTAACCCGTCCGCATCCGGGATGGGATAGACGAGATGTCGGAACGGTACCTGACCCGGCGGCGCGAAATACGAACCCTTGCAAAGATAAGCACGCGGCACCCAGCGACGATCGAGGCCTGCAATATTCTCCGCCAGATGAACGCTCCCCAGTCCCGCGCAGTTGACGAGCACTCCGCAGTGCACTTGCGCAGAACCTGCCCCTTGAATGTCCAATGTGAAGCCCGCACCCGTTGCGCGCGCGCTCGTGACCCGTGTGTCGAAGAGTACGCGCGCGCCGCGCGCTTCGGCGTCCTCCCATAACGCCAGCATCAGTGCGCGGCCATCAACGATGCCGGTCGAGGGCGAGAGCAAGGCTCCGTGGACCGCAAGCGCAGGTTCCAGATCGCGTACCTCGTCGCGAGTAAGCAGTTGAAGATCCTCGACGCCGTTTGCCTGCGCCAGCGAGCGCAGCCTCTCCAGGACGCCGAGCTCAGCGCTCGAGCAGGCGACGATCAGTTTGCCGGTCTTGCGCGCGCCGACCCCGCGAAGCGCGGCGTATGAGTACAGCAGCTCTCGCCCTCTGACGCAGGTGCGCGCCTTGAGGCTGCCCTGAGGATAGTAGAGCCCGGCATGAATGACCGCGCTGCCGCGCGCGGAAGATTCCGTGCCAAAGCTCGAGTTCGCCTCCAGAATGAGAATCTCACCGTAAATCTGCGCGAGCGCGCGCGCCACCGCAAGTCCGACGACCCCCGCGCCCACCACGACGACCTGCGCCGACTCGCGACTGCTCATCTTTCCTGGAAGGCGGTCACTTTCTCCTGCAGGAGTGCGGCGAGCGCTCGGGTCTTGGTGCGATCCGGCCACCACAAGCCCCGGACGACTTTCGATCCGCCGCTATTGGGCAGAAACACTCCTCGCGTGGGACTGAACAATTCCGGCGAGTTCGCACTGCCCTTGGCGACGCTCAAGAGCTCGCGCGCGCCATCCTTGGTCGTGATCAGCACGCGACTGCCCCACAGGCCGGCATTCAGGGGGATCACCATGTTCACCGCGGACAGCGGGTGCGTGATCAACTTGATTTCGATGATGTCGCCGAAGGGGATGCTTACAAGATGCCGCTCGCCCTCCTCGCCCGGCGCAAAGCCTACTCCGGTCAGGATGTCGAGCGAGTTGTTGGTCATCGTCGCAGAATTAAGCACCGTAAACTGATCGTCGCCGGTGTCCAGGATGTGCCCATTCTCATCGACATTGCGGTGCCACTCGAGCCGCTCTATATGCTGCACGCTCGCAGCTCTGCCCGCCACCGGCGTACTGTCCCTCAGGTCGTGCGATGTCACGCTGCAGCCTGCAGCCAAGAGCGCAAGCGTCTGCATCAAGGCCGCCCGAATCATAGATCTGCGCATTGAAAACGCCACTGCCAATTGCCGCGCACAGTTTAGCGCCGCGCGAATGCTACGCGGAACGCTGCGCGATTGATATTCGCGAAGAGGGTCGGCGGCGCATGCCGCACGCAGGCCTCAATGCCCGCCCTGCACGAAAAGTCCCGCGGCCCGCAATGCTGCGGCAAGCTCGACCTCGATGCCGGCCGCGTCGCGGCGCCGGATGTTCTGGAGGTGCAATGTCGGTCCGGTGAGCACTTCCAGGCCTCGCCGCAGCACGCTGCCGGCCGCGCGGATGCCCGCCTTGTGCTGATCGAAGCGCTGATGCGCACTGTAGCGGCTCATGCCGACATAGACAGCATGGGGTTCGTCACGGCTGTCGCTGTAATCGAGCAGCACCAGATAAATGTTCGTGCGACCGCGGGCCTGTACCTGGAACTGCGCGCAGATCTCGTACGCAAGCGGCAGCCAATCGATGTCGCGCATCGGTAGCCAATCCGGGATGGATTGCGCCGCACGCCTCCAAAGCTGCTCCAGCGCCGAGTCAATATTGACGGTCAAATCCCGCCGCATCCAAAGCTCGTGAATGCAGTGCGCACCGACGACCCCATCGGCCGCCGCTAACGCCAGCGCCAATTGCGACTTGATTGCGGAAGCTGACACGAGCCGCAGCGGACGGCGCGCCGCAGCCGTGCGCGGCGCGGCTTGCGAGAACTCGCGCCACCATGCCGCAGTGTTCTCGGGGCCGCGGCCGACCGGAGTCGCGGCGCGGCTCATGGAGGCGCGGGGCATCCGCGGCATCCCAGCACCATGTTAAGATGAAACCCAATGGCAGAGGCGCGGCACCGATTCGAGCTGGAACTGGAGCTGATCATGCGGCGAGCGGTTGCATCCGCGTTATTCGCAGGCCTTTTGACGTTGCCCTTGGGCGCGGCCGCAGACGACACGCCAACAGCCCCACCTGCGCCCCAGCATCACACCTCCGCGAGTCAACCGAAATCAAACGCGGCCGCGAAGGCGCCAAGCGCGCCGGGGCGCGATGAGATTCGCACAGACTCAGGAGTGAGCCCGGTTGCGATCACCGCAAAACGGACTCACCCCCGGCTTGAGCTGCGGCTCACCTCCGACAGGCTGACTCGTGTGCTGAACGAGTCAGGCGTCGAGCCGGTTCCCGAATCGGATCCCGCCATCGACACCATTGAGGTCACGGCTCACCGCGTAGAGCAGGAGCCGATCACGCCCGGTATCCCGGCCCTCTACTACGGCATTACGCACCCGACTGAAGCCTGGCGCATATTCGCGCCAATTCAACCCTAGTTGCGTTAGTCGGTTTTGGACGTATCCGTCGAGCTGGCTGCAGCCGCGGCTTTCTGGCGATGCTTCTTCATCGCCTTCTCCATGTCGGCCACTGAAATCTGTCCGCTCGCATCCTTCGGCAGCAAGCTCCAATGAGTTGCCTCATAGCTCATAAACTCATCCTTGGTGATCGTGCCGTCATGATCGGCGTCCATCTTTTTGGCGCTGATGTGCATGCCCCCGCGCGCAAAGGATGAACTGGCATCACTCACCGACATCGATCCGTTCGAGTCCTTCGTCATCTGGTCCCACATGTCCGAGTGGTATTTCATGAACTCGTCCTTGGAGATCATGCCATCGTTGTCGGTATCCATCGCTTTGGCGCTGAAATGCATGCCGCCTTGGGCAAAAGTGGTGGATGAACTGGCCTGCGCGAATGCGACGCTCGTCAGAGTCGCGGCAGCGAGGAATACGAGAAATCTAGTCATAGGCCTACCTCGATGATTATGGGGCAAACGTTTGGAATGGCTTAAAGCGGTACAGCGGTTGATCTCGGCCGGGGAATGCTTCCCTCATCGAAAAATCCGCGCTGAGCTTATACCAGATCCGACGCCGCCCGTCGTGCGGCAGCAACGCCGCGGTCCTACCGTGCGCGAGGTTGTTGAACGTCCGCATCAGGCTTCACGTTGCCGCAGTCCGCTCCTAACCACTGGCTATGCACACTGCCCTTTGATGTAAGCCGGTGCTCGCCTTTCGTCATCGAGATCTGCGTCTCCCCGGTGATCTCTTCCGGGCTCAGCGCCTGAAAGCGCGCCGTCGTCGTGCGCTGTGCCGCACCGGCGCATTCCTCGTGCATCTCCCAACGAGACGCCGCGGTCGACACGACAGTTCTCTTGCAGTCCGGGCTATGTGCGAAGTTGAAGGAAAGAGTCTTGCGCAACTGCTCCGCCGTCAGGCAGGACGTAAAGGTATGCGGTTGCGCGCTCTGGGCCATCGCGGCCTTCATCGCCGCTTCAAACTGCGCGCGCTTCTGCGGCGGCAGCTGCGCAAGATCCGCTTCGGACATGGGCAGTGCCCCAGCGGTTTGCACGGATGTCGTGGTGCGCCACAGGCCCGGCTTCACATGCGGCGCGATGTCCGCGGCGTGCACGGCGAGAAACGGCAGCGCGGTCACAAGGCTGAGCATCATCCTGCAGCTCACAAGCATCGTCGTCTCCCCGCCTTCACCTGCTGCGAGCCTCCCGGCCGCCGCCTTGCGACCGACCCCATTGTGCAGGCGTGCTGGCTTCCAAAACAACGCCATTTCTGCGGGTGTCGATTCGTCTTTACCCGATCAAGTGCTCCCGAGCGCCTGCAGGATTGCAGCACCATCGGGGCTTCCCCATCCCGTGCATGCATCCCACCCTACCGCCGCGGAGTAGGCGCCGTTGTTTCCGGAGGTGATGTCGCGACAGAGTCCTTTGCCGGTCAGAGATCCATAGAGCAGCGGGTTGAGAAATCCGACCGACGTGCCCAGTTTCTGATTGCACAGCGCGATGAGTCCCGCCCATAAGGGCGCAACCGCGCTGGTGCCGCCGAAGACCAGATTCTCCCCGTCCACTCTCACCTGATACCCCGTGTCCGGATCGGCATCGCCGGCCACGTCCGGAATGCCGCGGCCGACTTGACCACCCGGGTTGGCCGATGGCGGCACATGCGCGGCACTCTGGTAGCTCGGCAAGGGAAAGACGTTGCTGATTCCGCCGCCCGTGGCACTGCTGGGACCATCATTCCAGACCGCTTCGCTTGCGATCGCATTGCCGGAGGCGACAAGCGTCGTGCCGCCACAGGCGAGCGCGTGCGGGCTCGAAGCCGGGAAATCAACGTGCGCGAGCTTGTCCGTCTCGCCATCCGAGGAGCCATTGTCGCCCGCGGCGACGCAAACGCTCACGCCGAGTGCAGCCGCGCTCTGGAAGGCCGCGTCGAACTGCTGCATCGCCTGGGTGGTCCAGGTGGACTCGGCACCTCCCCAGCTGATGGAAAGCACGGAGGGCTTGTTCTGCGTATCGTGCACGGCCGTGGTAATGGCATCGAGAAAGCCGCTGCTCGTATTCGGAGCAAAATACACGACGATGCTGGCGCGGGGGGCAATGGCGGCAGCGACTTCAATATCGAGCATCACCTCGCCGTCCGGCCCATTCGCCGTCGTCGGACTGTTGGCGCCGTGATCGACGCTGACCGCCGTGACCCTGGGCACCGGGATGCCGAGTGCATTGAAGTAGGCGTCAATATCGGCCGGGCGGAATCCGCCGCCGAGCTCAATGAGACCGATGCATTGGCCGGAGCCGTCGAGGCCAGTTGGATAATCGTAGAGCTGCGCGAGTGCCGGTGCCGTAAACGATGCACTGGCATGGCGCTTCTGCTTGGATGCCGCGCCGGCGGCACTTGCCAACTGGAAGTGCGGGCCCGCCTGCGGGCGGTTGTCGAGCCCAAATACGCCCTGAACAATTCCGGCAAGCGACTTGGGGATTCTGATCGAGCCGATCCGTCCGCGGTAGCTACCGAGCGGATGCGTGTAGTATCGCAGCGTCACGGCAAACGCGGCGCTGAAAGCCGCAGCGCTGCCGGAGAGCACAGTGCTGTGGCGTGCGGCATTCTCCTCGACGACGACGAGACCGTATCTCTTTGCAAACGCCCGCACCTTCGCGAAATCCGCGGCGCGCGTGCCGTACTTCTTCGCATAGCTCGCGCGGCTCATGTAGCGACGCCACCGCACAGGCTCGTCGCGCATAAAGTCCGCGCCGGATGGCAGAGGCGCCGCCGGTCGAAGTCGCACGGTGACCTCAAAGCGCTCCTGCGGCGGGATCTTGCCCGCAACTCGGGCGCCGGGCATGGCGGTGCGTTCACTGCCGGCAAGCTTCACGCGTGACTCGGGTTGCATGGGCAAACTCCTTGACTTGCGAATCATTCGACACGCTACTCCCGGCGCCGCAGCGCTTCCAGTTGTCTCCAATCAACCACACACTCATAAGGGCGCGCAGCCATCGCAAGCACGCGCGCCGCTGCTGCGCGGCGGCCGCGCAGTCTGCTACGATGAAGCTACAGGATGTCGCGACCCGCCAGCGAATTACGCAATTCCCCTGGAGCAAGAACGCCTGCGAAAGTGAACGAGGCCACTGACGCCATCGCGGTTACGCGCTACGGTGCCGCTAACTCGCGCAGTACGCCTGCATGGCGCTAACCAATTTCACGTCACAATGCAAGCTCCAAAGCTGCTGCAAATCACTCAGAATGGAGTCTAGCCACGGCCGCGCCATCCTGTTGGGATGGCATCTTTTGCGACTCTCGCGCAAGGCCATGCAGCCCCAGGATCTTACCCGCCCTCACATCCTTTCGGTCACGCGCACTCTGCGGTTCAAGGTGAAGAGCG
>PLIX01000250.1 GCA_003140135.1 Gammaproteobacteria bacterium | reverse complement strand
CCGCGAGCGCAAAGGCGCTTGCGAAGCTGCCGGTCGCGTCGACGAGGACTCCGGTCACCAGCGGCGCGAGGACGCCGGCGAAGTTCCCACAGGTGTTCTGACCGCCCACCCAGCGGCCAGCGGCCGTCGGCCCCGCCATGATCTGGGGAATCGCGAATACGCCGGGTGACGCCAAGCCCAACACGACTTCGTAGGCAAAAAGGCAGGCAACCGAACCCCTAACCGGCAGCAGCACCATGCCGGCCATGGCCGCAATCGATATCACGTGACTCAGTGCCATTACGCCCTTGTAGATCCTGCTGATCGAGCCCCCGGTGTGCACCCAGCGATCGATCGCCCAGCCGCTTACAAGTGCGGAAATCGCGTTAATCAAATAAGCAACCCCTGCAACGCCGGCCATCACCTGCATCGAAAAGCCGCGCACGGTAACCAGGTATACCGGCAGCCATGCGAGGATGAAATAAAAGTTGTAGTTTGAGGCGAAGTGACCGAGCGAGGCGCCCCACAGAGCGCGCTCGCGCAGAATCCGGGCAAATGTTGGCGCCCCGGCGTCCGATGGCGATCCGCGCGGCAGCGCGGCCACCGTCACCCGGCTCCAGGGCCACAGCCAGAGCAGCGACAGCGCGCCAAACAGCATAAAAACCGGCCGCCAGCCGACGTAGCTCATCAGCACGCCGCCGACGATGGTACCGATCGAGGGACCCATGAGGTAGCCGAATGCCATCCAGCCATTGGCCGTGCCGATCCGAGCCGGCGCAATGGCGACGGCGACGAGCTTCGAGCTGCACGGGAACGAGGCACTTTCGCCAAAACCGAGCATCAGCCGCAACAGCAGCAGCGAGACAAAACCGGCAGCGAAGCCGGTCAGGAGCGTCGCAATGGACCAGATCGCGACTCCGGCGCCGAGGATGCGGTGGGCCCCGTAACGCTCGCCGAGCCAGCCGACCGGCGTCATCGCCGCGACGTAGGTGTAGAAAAATGCGGACAGCAGCAAACCGAGCTGCGTATTTGAAAGGTGCAGCTCAGCCTGGATTAAGGGCGCCGCGGTCGCAAGATTGCCGCGGTCGACGTAGTTGATAAAGAGGACCGCCGACAGCAGCAGTACCAGCGCAGGCTGCGCCGTCGGAACCCGCTGCGGATCGCGTTGTGACAACCGGTTCTCCCCGTCCCGCGTCGATGCTACTTTAGAGCGGTGGCTGCGGCTACTGCTGCCCGCGGCCAATGCGAACGACGGCGAATGCCCCAGGGAAGAGGCTCGGTGAGCCCGAACGGCCGGTCGCAAACGGCTCGGTCCGTTCCCGGTTTCATACACGTAAAATGTTCAATATCAAAAATGGCAATCACCTAGAATCAACGCAGATTTCTACGCATCTGCTGCCGCCCGCGAAAGCCACGGCGGTGATTTAAGAATCGTCAAAAACTATGCGCGACCTGACAGAAGGATCCATCCCGCGGCAGATTGTTGCCCTAGCGCTGCCGATTTTCGCCGGCATGCTGTTACAGACGCTCTATTACATCGTCGATTTGTATTTTGTCTCGCGGCTCGGTGACGCCGCAATCGCGGGCGTGAGTGCTGCGGGCAATCTCGCGTTCGTTGTCTTTGCGCTCACGCAGATGCTGGGCGTCGGCATCGTGGCGCTCATCTCGCAGGCCGTCGGCCGCAAGGATGCGGCCGAAGCCAATCTTGTTTTCAATCAATCGCTGCTGTTATCCCTGCTGTGCGCCGTACTCACGCTGGTGTGCGGATATGCCGGCACGAGCGCGTACATGGGGACGCTCGGCGCTGATGCGCCGACAGTCATGCTGGGTACGACCTACCTTTATTGGTTTCTACCCGGTCTTGCGCTGCAGTTCGCGTTGGTCGCGATGGGCTCGGCGTTGCGCGGTACCGGCATTGTGAAACCGACCATGGTCGTGCAGGGGCTCACTGTGCTCCTCAACATAGTGCTGGCGCCGGTGCTCATCGCAGGATGGGGCAGCGGACATCCGCTCGGCGTGGCCGGGGCCGGGCTTGCGAGCACGATCGCAATCATGTTCGGCGTCGTGCTGCTGGCAATGTATTTCGTCAAGCTCGAGAAGTACGTGCATCTGCACCCGGCGATGTGGGCGCCACGGCTGACAATCTGGTTGCGCATATTCAACATCGGATTGCCGGCCGGAGGGGAATTTGCGCTCATGTTCGGGTACATGGCGATCATATTCTGGATCATCCGCGCCTTTGGGGCCGCGGCTCAGGCGGGCTTCGGCGTCGGCTCGCGCGTGATGCAGTCGATATTTCTGCCGGCAATGGCCGTGGCATTTGCTACGGCGCCAGTCGTGGGCCAGAATTTTGGGGCGCAAAAGCCCGAGCGTGTACGTGCGACTTTTCGTAATGCAGTGCTCATGACGTGCAGTGTCATGCTGTTGCTTACGCTCAGCTGTCAGTTGCAGAGTGCCTGGCTGATTCGGCCGTTCTCGACAGAGCCGAGTGTCATTGCCTTTGGCACGCAATTTCTGAATATCATTTCCTGGAATTTTGTAGCGGTCGGCATAATTTTCACATGCTCGAGCACATTCCAAGGACTCGGCAACACCTGGCCATCTCTCGCCAGCAGCGCCTCGCGCTTGGTGACCTTCGTCGGTCCTGCGATTTGGTTGTCACGGCAGCCGTGGTTTCAGATGCGCCACTTGTGGTACCTGTCGGTTGCTACTGTTGCCGTGCAGGCACTGACCAGCCTTGTTCTGATTCGGCGGGAATTCCATCGCCGTCTCGCCTGATGCGGCACGGCCGCCGCGAAGGCCGCGGATGGCAACGCGTCCGGCGCTCGAGCTCTCGGGGGCGTTCGATTCCTCACGGCGTCTTGGCAGCGTAGACCTCGCGTCCATCGAGGTAGGTCGCCATTACCCGGGTGTGACGCAGATCGAAGGGGTCGATGGCAAATATGTCGCGGTCGAGGATGATGAAATCGCCACGCTTGCCCGGCTCAAGGCTGCCGGTCGTCCGCTCCTGCTTCAGGGCATAGGCCGCATTGATGGTGTAGGCGTCGACGACATCTTGGACCGTAATGCTCTGCTCGGGCAGCAGGGGCTCCTCGCCCCGGGCGCCGGCGCGGGTGACGGCGTGCTCCATCGCCTCGAACGCATTGAAAGTGCTGACGCTCCAGTCGCTGCCGCCAGCGATGAGTGCGCCCGCGTCGCGCAGTGAACGCGCCGCGTACAGATGCTTTGAGCGCTCCGGACCGATGAAGGGCAATGTGGCCTTGACGATGTAGTCATCCCGCTCGGCCCATTGCAGCTGCAGGTTGGCGATGACGCTGAGTGTCTTGAAACGCGCAAAATCAGCCGGATCAATGAGCTGCAGATGGGCGATCTGGTCACGGTTGTCCGACTTCCCGTTGTGCTGCCTGGAGTAAGCGAAGGCATCCAGCGCCGAGCGGACGGCCCGGTCGCCGATTGCGTGGATATGGACCGTGAAGCCTGCGGCATCGGCGGCTCTCACCAGGCGATTCAGGTTTTCCTGCGTAAAGTAGGATGGCCCGCGATTGCCGGTGGGGCGGCCCTCGGCATCAAGATAGGGCTCAAGCAATGCCGCCGTCTGCGACGGGTACTCAATGACACCATCGGCGAAGATCTTGACGGCGTCGGCGCGCAGAAACTCCGGGTCGATTGACCATCTCGCGCGGAACCGGATCGCCCGGTCGATGGCCGTATTCGCCGGCTCGTGCAAGTTCGTCAGGGTAAATGACCCACGCACACGCATGTTGAGCCGGCGTGCATCGTAGAGGTGCTTGTAAAGCTGCATGTCATGCTCGTCGACGGCAGCATCCTGCACCGAGGTGATGCCGGTCGCCCGCATCGCGTCAAACGCTTTGTCGAGTTGTGACGCCTGAGAGTCGAGGCTCGGCGCTGGCATGGCGTGCAGCGCGATATTCGTCGCTGCGTCGCGCAACGTACCGGTCGGGTTGCCGGCGGCGTCGCGCTCAATGCGGCCCGCAAGCGGATCCCTGGTGCCGGCGCTGATATGAGCGGCCCGCAGCGCGGCTGAGTTAACCCATACGGTATGACCATCTGCGCCGCTCAGAATCATCGGCCGGTCGGACAGAATCGAGTCAAGGTCCTTGCGCGTGAGCATGAGTCCCGAGGGGTCGACTTGGACCACTTCGAACCACAGGTTCCTGTCGCCGGGATTGCTCTTGAGGCACGCGGCGACCGCGCTCTTGAGAGCCTCCGGCGCCATCACCTTGTCGCCGAGGCTGCACTTGCCGAATTCCTGCGCGCTTTCCGCAGGATGAGTGTGCGCGTCGATGATGCCCGGCAGCACGAGGCGGCCGCCCAGCTCTATCGTGCGGGTTCTCGGTCCTATCCGTGAGCTGACCTCTTGATCCGTGCCCACCGCGACGATCGTATTGCCGCGTACCGCCAGGCCCTGCGCAACGCTGCGCTTCGCATCTTCGGTGTGAATCCTGCCGTGCAGGAAAACGAGGTCAGCCGGTGGGTTCTCCGCGCAGGCCGCGCCCGAAACCACGAGTCCTACGGCGCATGCGACGACGACAGGGAATCTCTTCATTGTTTTCTTCTGCTGGGACGATTCGACACCCGGACCGGGACTTTGCGTCTCCGTGCATCAATTCTACACGGGCCGCATTTGCCGGATTGCCTCGTGCCACGCCCAAGGACGCGACGCCCGCTCTGCGCATGGAATTCATTCTTTATATGACGGTGCTAATCGGCAACGCCAGTCGCCGCATCATCGCCGTCGGCAGATCGGACCTAGGCCGTCATCGCGGGCAGCATGCCGACCTGCCGCTCCAGCCTGGTCCTGGAAAAGAGCCCCCGTACGCAGGTCGCCGCATCTATCGCAGTTTCAACGACCAGAAGATGCATCAAGTCGGTTTCGCGAAAGACTTCGAGCAGGTCTGCAACCGATGCGTCTTTAACGGCGCGCCAGTTCAAGGTCTGTAAATCGACCCATGAAGTCATGACATCACCGACCTGGATATCCTTGCGGTAGGAGTAACTCAAGCGTTGTATGGACTGCAGCGGACGTTCACCTTCGATGTCGTACGACGTAATGAATCCCACTATCTTCCGCTCCCGCATCACCAGCAGTGCGCGAACACCCAGCCGGATCATGTCGGCCAGCGCCGAATCGATCTGTCGGTCCTCTTCCACCGCAACGGGGTACTCGCGCGCAAAGTCGTTCATGACATTCACGGCAGGGTCGGACAGCTTTACCCGCTCTTCGCTGGAAGTGGAGCGTCGAGGTAGCACCCCGGCCTCGGACATTTTCGTGCGCGTAAGCAAACGGCTCCTCATGATTCACACTCCTAAAAGGACGGCGGCGAGACAGCAGAAGCTGCACCGTAGAACGTCCGCGCATCGCCGGCCCGTGGCTTGGCAGCTAGTAACTTATTGACGAGCCAAATTGCCGGGGGTTCCTTCATTGGGCGGCGCGGCGCTGCCGGCCCGACCTTTATTCGCATATATTTGGGTTTATAAAAGGAACGCGGCTGAATCTTGACGCCGTAAGCACTGCCCAGACCTCGTTCACGCTAACTGTTTAGTGTACGCAGTAAGGAAAGTTATGGCGTTGGGGTGCTTCGTCAGCGAGCCCGGCTCAGGCCGAGCGGTCGCGTCCGCGACGGTCCAACATGGCCAAGCTGATGAGTCTCGCGATCATGATCGCGGGATACAGCTGCCCAAATAGAGCCTCCGAGGTGGCCAGTGAGCGTGCGATCGGGCTTACCGGCACGATATCCCCGTATCCCAGGGTCGTGAGCGTCACGAAGCTGAAGTAGCGGATGAGTCCCGTTCGAACCGGAGCGAGTTCGTAGCTTTCGGGGATGTGCAGCGCGGAAGGGTCGCATGCCAGCAGAATCGAGAATGAGTAGGCCCAGGCCATGCCTGCAAGCAGATAGACGCAGATGGCCCCCTGGACACTATGTTGGGTGACATTGCCGGGACGGAAAACCTGCACAGTGACGATCACTGCCAGCATCATTACGAAGGCCAGCCGTACCAGATTGTCCAGCATCCCAAGCGAGCGATGATTTCCAAAGTGCGCGGCCCAGTCTAGTCCGATGCCCGCGGCAGCAAGGACTGTGACAACGACGAGGATACTGCGGCTACCCGACACGGCCGCGACACCGGTAATCGTCAATACGGCGACGAAGCACAGCATGATCTCGGACCCGATGAGCGCGCTGCTTGCGAGCGGCGTCACTACAAATAGCGTCACGACCAGCATCACGAGCAACGCCGTCAGGTTGTATTCCTCCTCCCAGAATCGCCGCACATTCGGCAGCCTGGATGCCATTGCCCAAAATTTATTAACTCGTGTTAACAACTCGCAGGTCTTTCTGTGGATGCCGGTTCGGCGGAGATGCAATCGGCATGTAATGCATCTGATTGATTGCGGTTCCGGTCAATCGTTCGCAATCCTTCAAGTTTTAAGACCTTGTCATTTCTTGACGCTGCTGCCGCAGATTTGGGTGCGCCGTGGCTACGCTTGGCTGCGCGCCGGCAATGCCTGAGCTACCGCTCGTTCCCGGTATTCATGCCATCCACCACGATGGCCACGCACCCGTTGTCTCACACGCTGCCCGTTGACGTCGTAAAGTCCATAGCAACTCTGCGCACGAACAGGAGCGGCTGGTGTTTCTGTCGATGCCATCTCAACACGATATCGCGCAGACGGATAGAGCCATTTTCCAGTCATTTGCAGAGGCTTTGCACGTTGCGCTGGAGCACAGAATCGGATAGCGCACGCGAGCCCTCAGATATTCGCACGCCGCCGCGCGCGTGACCGAGATGGCCTGAGATATATCCTTCACTTTCTCTGGCGCTCCTGCTCCATGGGATTACGCAAGTCGCTGGCGGCTCGCAACGCCGTGTTGCTCGGATTGCGGGGAATTGAAAACGCGACATACGCTTGCGGAAGTGCCACAAACCAGGACGAGATCTGAACCACGGGACGGCGTGGCTTGCGCAACCAGCTACAGATACGGCGGGGCGCTGCATGGAGCAGATATGCGCGTGTTTTATCTCATTTGGAACGAGTCAGAATTGCAGCTGGCGTTCCGTCCTGGTCCGTGGCCCTGGGAATGCATGCTCAAAGCACGCCGCGAGCAGGTGGATACTTATAGCGCGCGCGTACTGATGCGCAGCGCGTCCCAACTTGCGTCGGCTACCCAGCCGCCGTCGACGGGCAGACTGACACCGTTGATGAACCCTTGCATATCGCTATCGGCGAGAAAGGCGATCGCCGCCGCGACGTCTTCCGGTCGCGCGAAGCGCGCCATGGGAACACGGTTGATGATGTCCTTGTCTGTGTAGGCTCCGCTGCCCTGGTCGGCGACGTCCATCTCGGTCTTGATCCAGCCCGGACAGACTGCGTTGACGCGAATCCCGCGACCGCCCCACTCGGCAGCCAGCGTGCGTGTAAGGCCGATCAGAGCGTGCTTCGAGGCGTTGTAGGCGCTGCGATGGCTGATTCCTGCCAGGCCTGCTACTGATGCGACGTTGACGATGCTCCCGCTGCAGCGCTCCAACATCTTTGCGCCCAGGTATTTGCACAGCAGGAACGGCCCCAGCAGATTGATGTTCATCACGCGCTGCCACTGCGCGGCTGTCGTGTCCTCCGCCGGCGCGATGAGACTGACTCCGGCGTTGTTCACAAGGACATCAGCGGCGCCGAAGTCCCGATGGACCAGTTCGGCCAGCTGCCGCACGAACGGCTCTGAGGAGACATCGCCGCTCGCTCCATCGACGTACAGGCCGGCAGCGCGCAAATGGTGCAGGTGCGATTCAAGCGATTGAATATCCGTGAGTATCACCCGATATCCGAGCCGGGCAAGATGGGATGCCGTCACAAGGCCGACACCTTGCGCGGCTCCAGTGACCACAGCCGTTTTCATTGTGTTCCTCCCATCGCCATCCGGTGAACAGCCACTGGCGCTGGTATCATTGCACGTGCACGCGGCGAACGAACAGTCGCTGGCCTTGCGGCTGCGCGAAGCTTGCACCGTCGCGACGGAAACCCAAGGCCGATGAACTCGGTTCGTTCGGAGGCGCATCTTGATTGAGCCGGGATCAGAAAAAAGCGGATCTTTGGTTGGTTGGGTGCGATGGATCGAAGTGATAAACAAGCCTCCGTTCGCTTCCCGCGCGATTGATCTTCGGCACATGCTCGCGCGCGTTTGACGGACCACAGGTCAACCATGCAGACGCTCGATATGGTGCGACGCCGGTTTCTGCTCGCGGTATTTGTCGTATCCGGATTCACCGGATTGATCTACGAGTCGATCTGGTCGCACTACCTCAAGCTCTTTCTAGGCCACGCCGCGTACGCGCAAACTCTCGTGCTCGCCATCTTCATGGGGGGAATGGCGCTGGGATCCTGGGCGGTTGCGCACTACTCCTCCCGCATCAGGCAGCTTCTTTGGGGATACGTGCTGGTCGAGGGCCTGATCGGGGTATTGGGCATCTTGTTTCACCCGGCGTTCGTGGCCGCCACCGATTTCTCGTTCGCCTCGGTAATCCCGGCGCTTCCCGCCGGATGGCTGATTCACGCCTACAAGTGGTCGCTGGCTGCTCTTCTCATCCTTCCGCAGTCGGTGCTTCTGGGCATGACCTTTCCGCTGATCAGCGGCGGTCTGATCCGCCGCTGGCCAACGCGGCCAGGCGAGACGCTGGCGACCTTGTATTTCACCAACAGCCTGGGCGCCGCGATCGGCGTCCTCGTCAGTGGGTTTGTATTGATTGGAGCGGTCGGCCTGCCCGGCACCATCCTGACCGCGGGACTGCTCAACATCGCACTCGCTCTGGTGATCTGGGCGATCGTCCGCGGGCAGACGGAGCCCGCAGCTGCGACACAGGCTGCAGCCGCGCCGTCCCGGGGCAAAGACCAGCTGGCCAGATGGTTCACGATCGCGGCGTTCCTGACAGGTGCGGCGTCGTTCATGTATGAGCTCGGGTGGATCCGGATGCTGAGCCTGGTGCTCGGCAGCTCCACGCATTCGTTCGAGCTCATGCTGAGCGCCTTCATCTTCGGCCTGGCATTCGGCGGTCTGTATGTGCGCCGGCGCATTGAGGGAATTCAGGATCCCGTGGCGTACGTTGCGTACGTCATGGTCGCCATGGGGGCTTTGGCTGCGCTGACCTTGCCGGCTTACAACCTGACTTTCGATTTCATGGCGTGGTTTCTGAGGTCCTCGGCGCGCACCGCCAGCGGCTATGCGCAATTCAACGGGATAAGCCAGCTCATCGCCGCGCTGATCATGATACCGGCGACTTTTTGCGCAGGCATGACCCTGCCGCTCCTGACGCAGGAACTCATGCGCCGCGGCACCGGTGAGCGAGCCATCGGCACGATCTATTCGGCAAACACCCTCGGCGCCATCGTCGGAGTGCTGCTGACGATCCATGTGCTCATGCCACTCATTGGCGTCAAGGGCGTCATTCTCGGCGGCGCTGGTATCCACATGGCGCTCGGCCTGTCGCGCCTGCTTGCCAGCCGACATTACCCGTCGCGAACCTCGGCCGTGGCGCTGGCGGCGTGCATTGCGGTGTTCTGCTGTGCCCTGTTCGTCGTGAAATTGGATCCCGTACGCATGGCGTCCGGTGTGTATCGCACTGGGTCCGCAACGTTGCCAGTCGACGCGAGCGTCATCTATCTGCGTGACGGCAAGACTGCCACGATCAGCCTGGTTCAGGAGAGCGGGACGGTGACGATTGCCACCAACGGCAAGCCGGACGCCGGCATCCAAATGGGGCCGGGGGACGCAACAGTCGACGAAACAACCATGGTGCTGGCCGCAGCAATTCCGCTCAGCATGCATCCCAATCCGGCGCGTGTTGCGAACATCGGGTTCGGATCCGGCCTTACGACCCACACGCTCTTGACGAGCGGACTCGTCAAACGGCTTGACTCGATCGAGATCGAACCTTTCATGGTGGAAGCTGCCCGCAAGGGCTTCGGTCCGCGCATCAGCAATGTCTTCGAGGATGCGCGCAGCCACATTGTTTATGAAGATGCCAAGACCTTCTTTGCGAGCGCGCGTGAGCCGTACGATCTCATTATTTCCGAACCGTCCAATCCATGGGTCAGCGGAGTTGCGAGCCTGTTTTCGGACGAGTTTTACGGCCGCATCACGCATTACCTTACGGCCGACGGGTATTTCGTGCAGTGGATGCAGATCTACGAAACGAACATTGGAATCCTGGCGTCAGTCATAAAGGCGCTCGCTCCACACTTCGGCGCGTACGCGCTCTACAATACCGACGATCTGGATATCCTGATCATTGCGACTCGCGGCGCAGCGCTGCGGATACCGGATGACCGCCTGCTGCAGTCGCAGCAGCTGCGCGCAGAGCTCCAGCGGATCGGCGTACAATCGATCGCTGACATTCAGTCGCGAAAGATCGGGGATAATCTGACGATTGGCCCGTTGCTGCAGGCGATTACGGTTCCGACTAATTCAGACTTCTTCCCCTTCGTGGATCTCAATGCACCGCGCTTGCGCTACCTGCGGGAGAGCGCATTTGATCTACCCGCGCTCACCATCATGCCTTTTCCGTTCCTGGAGCTGCTCGATGGCGCTGCGCCGCGCGGGCCGACGGCAGAGCCCGCCGCAAACAGCGTGCTGGTCCGGGATCGCCTGGTCCGCAGGGCTCTTGAGATCCGCCGCGCTGTATCGAGCGACAGCCTCGACAACCTGGATCCGCAGACCGCAGCCTACCTGGCGCACATCGACATGAGCCGCGAGCGCTGCGCCGAGGAAGCGCAGAGCACCTGGAAGATTGCGGTGCGCAACATCAGCGACTATACGGCGGCGTTTCTGAGTCCGGGCGAGCTTGAGGAAATCTGGAATAAAGTCATTTCCAGCCCCTGCTATCGCGATGTAAGTGGTGACCATAGAACCTGGGCGGATCTGTTTGCGGCAATCTCGCAGCGCAATGCGCCGCAGATCGTCAGATTTGGTACGGCATTGCTCGGACAACCATCATCCAGTTCGCCGCTGGACCTCGCATATCTCACCACCGTCACCGCTGCGGCGTATGTCCGCATGGGAGAGATTGCTCAGGCGCGCGACCTGCTGCGAGCCCAGTGGCGCAGCTTCCGTCATGCCGGACCGTTCGAATTCGCGCTGCGTGACCTGCTCGCGCTGACACGAGCGGCCGGCACCGCAAAAGTTGCCCAGGCGGGTCCCGGGGCAGCGACCGCTAGAGACTCAGCAGATCGCCAGTGGTGAAATTGCAATGAAGAAGCTCAAACACGAAGCAGAATTGTTCAAGGCCGCATTGCTTGCGGGGATCAAATATGCGGAAGGGCGCGGCGCGGTTGAGTTTGAGCCGGCTGATTCCGCCAGCCTGAAGCTGCTGTATGTATATAGATTGCTGGTACATGACAAAGTGCTTCAGCCACTACCGGAAGATCAGGTCGCCGAAGCCGCACTGAGGCACAAGCTGGCGATCTGGTACGCCAGACAGTTGCCTGAAGATCATCCGCTTTTGAAATAAGACTGCATTTGGCGCCTGGGTCCGTTGCCGCCCAGGAAGGTCTCAGCCGTCCTGTTCAATAGTCGACGCCCTTCCAGAAATTCGGTGTGTCGACGTAGTTGAAGCGGGAGGGATTGCTCTTGACGAGCGCGTCTGCAGTCTGATTCCAAACCGTCGCATGCCCACCGTGATCATTGTCCGCAATGACGGTCTGGTCGAGCAGGTAATTGCTGAAAGCCTGGCTGCTCTTGTCCTGACTGTCCCAGCGTGCTTCGACGCTTTGATTGTGGCGATCGTTCATCTCATGAGCTTGCTGCGCCTGTGCAGCGGCAGCGCGGCCGATCGCATGGATCCGCTCGATGGCAGGCGCCGCCAGCGCGGCCGCCTCGCGATTGACGACGCTCATGTTGACATTGAAGCTATCGAGAATCGCCTGCATCGTAGTGCGCTCTTCGGCTGCGATGCGAACCGGGGCGGCGGTGTGAAACGCGACATTCATGTACTGACCCATGGGCGATAGCGCTCCGGAGCAGAACACGGTATTGAACTCCCTGAGTCCCTTGCCATCCTGGGGATCCGAGTGGCCTTGAAGATGCGCGCAGCGCGACCCTGTGGGCGCGGGTACTGGCGACTCACTATCGATCTGCATCGACACGGGTGGTTGGTTCCTCATGCGCCGCAGCATGTTGAGCAGATCGACGAAGGTTCGGCCGAGATCGCCGCCGTACGGGTAGTAAAGTGCGCGCGCGTACGAGGTATTGCGTCCGGCGCCCTGCGCAAACTGCATGGTCCGACGCACGCGCGGGTCGCTCGAGTTCATGGCATGCAGGGGAAAATCGAGCGCGACCGACTCACCATTGGGTCCATCGGCGAATATCGTACCGCCGCCGCTCGAGGGTTCGACCTTCCAGCCGGCCGGAAGGGATACGGATGCCGAGCGGTCCGGAAGTACGTAATTCGTAAGCACTTCAGCCGGCGCGGGAGCCCTCATCTTGCCGGGCCCCTGGGCGCCGGGATGCCAGACGCCAAATAATGAATTCAACATCGGATTCACTGTGGCGCCGAAGCGCTTGGCATCGTCGGACAGTACCGCCGCTTCCACCTGACCAGGTCCCGTTTGAGAGGCGATCACGAGTCCGGCGAGTTGCGCATTGTCCTGCGTGCGCTTCACCAGTGTGAAAAAAACGGCCGCTGAATTGGTACCTCGAACCTGGAACACCCGGCCCACTTGAGGCTTGTCGTTGTACTGGCGATGGAGGCTCTGCAGAATCGTGCCCATTGCTCCGGCTTCGGTGGTCTGTCCGTCCACTCGCCCGTAAGTAATCCTTCCTCCGCTTGGATTGTCGATGATTTTGAGCGGCGCCGGTGCTTCGGAGCACGCCGTGAAGGGGAGGGCATACAACACGATCAAGGTAGCACGCAGACGACGAGCGATGTTGGTCACGCGAAGATCTCCCAATCGGTGGCGCTTGTTTTTTGCAAGTATAAGTGAAAAGCCCCGGACACAAGGAAATCGCCGTTTAATCCGCCGCTCAACGGATCCCACGCCGCGTCCATCGGGAAGCCGACGGCAACTTTCTGGCACGCATTTTCTTGCATTCATGCTACGGTTGAGCCCGTGAATGCAAACCGGCGCGATGCTGGACTGGTACGCGCGGTTGGGCCATGGGGGCTCGCCGCGGGCATCATCGGCATCGTCGTGGGCGCGTCAATCTTTGTCGTACCGGCGGCACTCGCAGCCAACATTGGCGTGTATGCGCCGTTTGTCATTCTCGTGTGCGCGATCGCGGTGGGGTCGGTGGCAATCTGTTTTGCCGAAGGCGGCAGTCGCATACCGAGCAGCGGTGGCGCCTACGGCTATATTGAAGCCGCGTTCGGCCCGCTCGCCGGTTACGTCGCCGGCACACTCTTGTGGGTTGGCGACGTGCTCGCCTGCGGCGGGATCGCTGCGGCATTGGCAGACGTGGGAGCAAGCCTCGTCCCTGCGCCGTTCAAGTCTGCCGCACATGCACTGATCATTGTCGGCGCCATCGGTGGTATCGCTTTCGTCAACGTCGGTGGAGTCAAGCGCGGCATCCGGCTCGTCAATTCAACGGCCCTGCTCAAAATGGCGCCGCTGCTGATTTTCGTCATCGTGGGCGCAGCGGCGATCCACATCGGGAATTTCCAGCAATCTGTCGCAGCGAGCACCTCGGGTCTGGGACGCGCCGTGATCCTCGCGGTGTTTGCTTTCATGGGAATGGAAACGGCGCTGAGTGCAAGCGGGGAGGTCGCGCATCCGGAACGTACCATTCCGCGCGCGTTAGCCTTGGCTATGGCGGCGGTCACTCTGCTTTACATGGGCATCCAGATCGTTGCGCAGGGGATACTGGGTCCGGCACTGGCACTGTCCACGGCGCCGCTCGCTGATGCAATGGGCGAGATTAGTCCGGCGCTTCGCTGGCTGATGCTGGCGGGGGCTGCGATCTCGATGTTCGGTTTCCTGAGCAGCGACATTCTTGGCACCCCACGCGTCTTGTTCGCATTCGCACGCGATGGGCTCCTGCCGAGTGCGTTGGGACGAGTCCACGCGCGCAGCCACGCGCCGCACGTGGCGATTGTTTGTTACGCGACGATCGCGGTCGCTTTGGCGCTGAGTGGCACTTTCACAGAGCTCGCAGTGCTGTCGGCACTGACCACCGCCCCGCTCTACATCGCCGGGTGCGCTGCGACCTGGCGGT
>PLIX01000204.1:3919-5103 GCA_003140135.1 Gammaproteobacteria bacterium | reverse complement strand
CGCGAAGCTGCAGATTCACAAATCGCTGGGCAGCATCCGCCTGTGGGCCTTGATCGAGGACCGTGAAGCCGCCTTTGCCAAGAATCGAGTTGTAATAACCCAGTAGCTTTCTGCCCTGGCGCTGGAAGGAATAGTCGGCTGTGTACCACTCGACCGCCGAGGCGCCCTGCCAATAGCTCACGAATCGTTCACGGTCCGCGCCCATGAAGATCGGTCGCCATGTGCTTGAGGGCGCGAGCGGGCCGCTCCAGCCCGGCACGTGCACCGGTCGTAGCGCCGCAGCGACCGCCACCGCGTCGCCGCGCATCGCTACCCAGGACAGCGCAGGCGCCAGCGCCAGAGCTGAACAGGCCAGCAGCAGCGCCGGGCCGAAAGGCCATGAACCCGCACCCATGCCCGCCACCGCGGAATCCACCGGCGGCTGCGTTGGGTGCACGGGGAGTCGGGATGCGAGCAGAAAGAACACCGTCATCGCCACGGCGAACACGACCCAACCAAAGCCATAGTGACTGACGCGCACCAGGTAGCTTTGCATGTCAGTCAGGTGCCCGGCCTCAATGATGACGCTGACGCGTATCCAGTTGGAGAGGAGCGCCAGGGCGCCCGCCAGTCCCAAGAGGAGCGCGCGGTGCCGCAGGGTGTCGCGATGCAGCTCGCCGTAATAGGCGGCAATCGCAAGACCCACCACCATGAAGTGCAGGCCGCTGCAGCCGCCCTCGATCGCAAACGTGCCTTCGGGTATCTCAACGAGGTTGCCATCGAAACGCACCGGCAGGCCAATCAAGTGCAGAATGAGGTGCGTGGCGGCGATCGTGAGCGCCTGCAGCGCACCATTGATGATCCCCCAAATCGGCAACGCGAAGTACACAAAGCCCACGGCAAAGAGGCAGCTGCGGGCAGTCCTGCGGCCAAAGACCGCATAAATCGCCGTCCATAGAATGATGGGAAAGAGCAGCTGGTGCGCCGATTGAATGCCGGCGCGNNCCCGGTCAGCTCGTCGCGGCGCATATAGATCAGTGCGAGGCACATCGCGGCGATCAGATAGCCATGCGTGTAGCCGCGGTTATCAAGGTCAGTCCACAAGAGCGAGTACGACAGCGCCGTGGGCCAGTAGAGCGCGGTCACAATGACAATCAGCAGCCACACCCATAGGACACGCCGCACCGCGGCACTCATGTCTCACC
>PLIX01000204.1:3535-3825 GCA_003140135.1 Gammaproteobacteria bacterium | reverse complement strand
GCACGTTGCCCGGCCAGCCATAATTTTGCAGGGCCGCAAGCGCATCATCACTCATGCCCCGCAGCTTGGTCGCGGACTCAGCTGCAATGCGTTGCAGGATCGCCTGGGCCAACACGACGACGCCGCTGCCACGTTGACGCAGCGGGGGCACATTGACCGTCACAGCGCTGATTCGATAGTACAGGTCCTGCCGAAAGCGCTGTTCGACGATGAGCGCCTGCAGATCCTGATTGGTGGCGCACACCACGCGGACATTGACCGGGATGGGCTTGCGGCCGCCCAGGCGCTCG
>PLIX01000204.1:0-3469 GCA_003140135.1 Gammaproteobacteria bacterium | reverse complement strand
AATTCCTTGCCGGTGCCGCTTTCGCCGAGGATCAGCACCGAGACATCGGTCGGCGCGACTTTCTCGACCATGCGGCATACCTTGAGCATCGCTGCGTCGGTTGCGATGACGCCCGCCAGCGGCGAAGTCGATTGCCCCTGCAGCTGGCGGTTCTGCTCCTCGAGCGCATGCATCCGAAAGGCGCGCGCGACGATCAGCTTCAGGATCTGCGGTTCGACGGGCTTCTGGCAAAAATCCGTAGCGCCGAGGCCGACTGCTTTGACGGCGTTGCTCTGATCACCGTTGCCGGTGACGACGATGACCTTCACCTGCGGCGCGGCTTGCAGGATCTCCTGCAATGTCTTCAGGCCTTCCGATACGCCCGCCGCATCGGGCGGCAACCCCAGGTCCTGCAGCACCACCGCAGGCTCAAACCTGCGCAGCTGCGCGAGCGCCTCGGTGCGCGTGGCGGCTACCCACACCCGATATTCGTCAAAGCACCACTTGAGCTGCTTTTGCAGACCCAGGTCATCCTCCACGATCAATAAGCCGGGTCGATCGTCAGCCATCGTCACTCCTGCCCCATGAGAGCCGGCAGGGTAATCGCAAAGCGCGTTCCCTGCCCGGGACTGCTTTGCACATCGACGTGGCCCCCGAGCGAGCGCACGTATTCGCGCGCTTGATGCGCCCCAATGCCCATGCCCGCAGCCCCCTTGGTCGTATCGAAGGGCCGAAACAGCCGGTCGCGCAGGAAATCCGGCGCCATGCCCCTGCCCGTATCGCTCACGGTGATCGTTACCACAGATCCTTTCTGGCTCACCTCGACACTGACCTTGCCCTCGCTCGGCGTCGCATCCTGGGCGTTACGGACCACGTGTTCGATCACACTCGTCAGATGCTCCTGATCCGCTTCGACGACGACCGCCGGTGCCTGTGAAATCATGACCGGGACAGGCGTATTTGCGGCGCAGCGCGCCAGCGCCACTTCAATCAAGTCGTGCAACTTTAGGGGTCGACGCACCGCAGCCGCGGCGCCGAGGCGCAGCTGATCCAGGAGGCGCGTCATGCGCTGGGCCGCATTGTCTATCGTCGCCATGGCGTCGTCGACGAATTCCGGCTGATGGCGAAATTTGACTGCATTGGAAACAACGAGGCGCAATTGCGCGGCCGAGTTCTTCAGATCGTGCATCATGAAGGCCGTCAGCCGACTGTAGGTCTCGAATTGGCGATTCTCGGCGAGCTTGCGGTTCGCCTCTTGCTGGGCAAGGTGCGTCGCTACGTGTCGCCCCATGGTCATCAGCAGGTCGCGGTCCTCGTAGGTCAGTTCGAACGGCGGCGGCGGCCGCGCCAGTACGACAAACCCCGCAAGCGCTGCGCCTTGGGTGATCGGCGCGACAATGCTCATCGCAGAGTTGCCGCCGAGCCATGCCGGCAGCTGAATGTTGTCGTAAGTCGCAGGCGCGCGGCGATACTCATCCAGGTCGATGATCCAGCCGCGGCGCTGCATGAATTGCACCACATCGGCACTCACGCTCACGTCGGCAGGCAGCGCGATCTCTTTCCCGGAGTCGCTCCAGGAGGCCGTGGCGCGGAACTGGCCGCCCGATTCGTCCGCGACGAACAGCAACGCCTGCGGGCTTGCAAACACCTGTGTCAGCGCCTGCAGGGCGCCCAGCTGCACGTTCTCGGGCGTCGCCGAAGAGAGGGTATGCACGAAACGCAGCCACTCCACGCGATAATCATATTTGTTGCGGTAGAAATGCTTGCTGATGAAGACTCGCAGCCGACGGCTGAGCATCGCGGACCACAGCAGGCTCACCAGCACCGCAGCAGCCCCGAGCAGGAAGAGAAGCTGCAGCGCCTCACCCCACGTGCCGCCTACAAAGCGTACGTAGTAGCCGCCCGCTGCCATGGTGCATAAATAGATGCCCACGGCTGCCAGCGCGGACGAATAGAAGATCACATGCCGCGAGATGAAGATGCTGGCGCTCGAGGCCACACTTTTTCTCACAGCGAGCACGATCATCGGCACAGTCAGCGCCACGGCGGCGCCGCGCACGCTCCAGGCGGTCGCGCCAACCGCGCCCAGGAGTTCGGACTGTGCGTAGAGAAAAAGATCGTAGGCGAACTGCCCACCGACGCCGAAGAACAGGTATTTGAGCCAGTCGCGCTCAGACACGGCGGAGTTGCGATAAACCTGTTCGATGAGCACGAGCCCAAGAAGCGCAAGCGCAAGGCCGCCATGCGTCATTTGCACCGTGGGATTCGCCCAATGCAGCACTTGCGCAACGAACAAGCTCACCCACCCCACCGGCACCAGGATCGCAAGCCAGCGTGGCACCCGCCGGGCGAAGACTCCCGTCAACACCAGGAGCCAACCGGCATCGCGTGCCACCTCGAGTACATCGACGATGGGCGCGGCGCTCGTGAACGTCGTGAATGCCGCGATCGCTGCTGCGGTCGCCCACAGCGCCGACAGCGCTGAGGCGAGGCTCAGCCGGTAGCCGAAGGGATCGGCGCGCCGGCCGATGAGGAGCAGGACGTTAAGCGCCATGAACCCGAGCGCCGCCGTGCCATACGCGATGGTTGCAAGATTCATGGTGTATGCATGATAGAGGCCCATTCGCGGCGGACGATTCCGCACCTGGCCGGTCGCGTGCTGCGCATCACACTTTGAAGCGCAGCGTGCGTCGGCCTTTCTTACAGGGCGGTGCTGCAATGAGCCCTTCGTGGAACATGGGTGACCTCTTTCCAGTGCAGATCAATGTGTTACGGACATTGGCATGCAGCTTGCTTATACCTAGTCGTCCGGAACGTTTTTTAATCCCGGGCAGGATAAAGACGACCCTATGAAAAGCGCTCGCATCATTTTGGCACTTGGAGTTTTGGCCCTGAGCTCCTCGGCATACGCCGGTCAGTTCGAGTTCACTCAGCGTTGGCACAACTGCCAGGGCGAAATAAGCTTCTTCCAGAGCTCCACAAGAAGTTGCGGGTCGACTGTGTCGGTGCCGGAACCTGCGACACTCGGCCTGCTCGGCATCGGCTTGATCGGTCTGGCCGTCAAACGGCGCAAGAAATAACACGAATTGATTCCCACTCTTGAACGGCCTCGCCTGCGCGGGACCGTTTTTTTTGCTCGCAACTCATAATCCGAACATGACGCGCTCCGTATAGGCGATATCGCCGATATGCGGTGGGTGCGGACCGCGGGCGAATTTTGGACCCGTCGCCGAAAACTTGCCAAATAGGCCGCGGATCGGCCCGTTGGATTCGATGAATACCATCGGCATGCCGCGCCAAGCCAGGAATCGGCTCAAGGGTCCGGCGAAGCGCACAAACTCTTCAATGCCACGGCAGTAGACCAAGAGTGCATAGGGTAGCTTGAACGAGAACGGCACGCGCGTTGATTTCCACTCATGCGAGCGCCTCAGGAAGACGAACGGGTAGCGCCGCTTCGCCACGGTGCAGATCACACTGATGCAGCCATAGC
>PLIX01000259.1 GCA_003140135.1 Gammaproteobacteria bacterium | reverse complement strand
TATGTTCAAGATCATATTTTGCTGGACGACCCATCAACCCGGGCCGCATACTGAGGCCCAGAGAAACAAGGAGAACTTATGCCTTATCCGAGTGGTCATCGCGCCGAGGTAAAAGGGAAGATCATTCAGAGCGCACGGAGGCTGTTCAATCGGCACGGCTTTGATGGTGTCTCTATCAACGCAATCATGGCGGGCGCACAGCTGACGCACGGCAGCTTCTACAGTTATTTTGGCAGCAAGGGCGAGCTGTACACAGAAACGCTGGCCTGCTTTCTCACCGACCCGCATTGGAAACACGCTTGGGAAGGCGTACACATCGATATGACGGCTGCTGCCCTGGGCCCGCAAATTGTTCGCGCCTACCTGTCTAGTCAGCATTTTGAGGACATCGAGAACTCCTGCCCGATGGTGGCCTTGCCGAGCGATGTCGCGCGCAGCGACCAGAGCGCACGGCATGCCTTCGAGACCGCATTCAAAGCGATGGTGAGCATCCTTGAGCAAGGCGCTTCGAACACCCACCACTCGCAGCGCGTAGTGGCACAGGCGGTCGCTGCGCTTTGCGTAGGCGGGATGGTCATCGCCCGCGCGATCGCTGATCGCGTGCTCGCGGATGAAGTGCGCGGCGCCTGCATGGCCGTGGCCCTGAAGATGGGCGGCTGGGACAAGACGACGGCGTCAAAGCCCGATACGACCACCTCACATCGGGCGCGCGGTGGGCAGGCCGTGCGACGAGTCCGCCGCGCGGGTCGCAGTGCCCGAAGATGAGAGAGCGGCAGAACATGCGCGTGATTCTCGATCTGCAACATGGAATGCGCTGCGGCGCTCGTCGGCGTACTGTACCGCATCATGTGTGGTCGATACGTCACTAAAGACCAAGCGGCGGTAGAGCGCGCCTTTTCGATTGTGAAGCCCTGGTGGCGTTTCGATCAGAGCTACAACGTCGCACCGTCGCAGTTGGTTCCTGTCGTGCGCAGCGCCGCGGGCGAGAGAGAAGGTGTCATGCTGCGCTGGGGACTTATACCGTTCTTCGCCAGGGGCATAGCCCCAAAGTACTCAACCATCAATGCGCGCGTTGAGACGGTCGAGACCGCAGCGTCCTATCGAGGGCCGTGGAAGCGCGGGCAGCGCTGCATTCAGGTTGCCGCGGGATTCTATGAATGGCACTTGGCAGCTGACGGCAAGAAGCAGCCCTTCTTCATTCATCTCGCCGATCGCGAGGTTTTCGGTTTCGCTGGATTGTGGGATCGATCCTTTGCGGCGGACGGCGTCGCCACGGAAAGCTGCGTGCATATCACGATGCCCGCCAATGCGCTCATGCGCGATATTCACAACACCGGAAATAATCCCCACCGCATGCCCGCGATCCTGCGGTCGGAGGACTACGATGCCTGGCTCAGCGGCACGACCGACGAGGCGCGAGCTGCGCTGGTGCAATATCCCGCCGATCTCATGGTCGCGTACGCGGTTAGCACGCGCGTCAACACCCCGAAGAATAACGACGCGTCGCTGCTGGATCCTCTTAACTAGGGCTGCGGCGCGGCGAACCGCGCCGCGGCGCGCGAATTAAGTAGCATTCCTGTCGCACAGCTTCGTGCCGCACTCCGAAGACCTTGAGGGCGTCAACTCAGGTATCGGGAATTTTGTGACGGCCGTCACTTCTGGCGCGTCGCGTTCTGGCAGCAGCAGCCGATTCTGAGATATCGGAACTGCAAGAATGCAGTGTTTCAATCTAACTTAAAGTAATGAACATACGGCCGAAAGTCACCGCGCTCGTCGCGGTATTGTTCGTGATTCTCGGCTTAGCTGAAATTCTCGTTGTAAAGCGGATTCTCCTGCCAAGCTTTGTGGAGCTTGAGCGCGCGGATGCACACATCGCCATGCGGCGCATCCGCAACGCGCTTGACCTTGCCACTGGTCGGCTTGCCCTGTCAGCGACGGACTGGGGCAACTGGGCTGATACCTATCGCTTTGTGCAGGATCACAACCAAGACTACGTCGCCGACAATATAACCAAAGTCGCGCTCAAGGAACTCGATGTCAATGCCATGCTGGTCGTCGATCGCGATGGCAATTTTGTTCTGGCAAGCGAGCTTGACTTGAAATCCGATCAGCCGCTGGATCTTGACTTCGTTGCGCGCAAGACGTTACCGGCCGACTTCCCCTGGCGCGCGAACCTGCGCGACGGGTTACCGGCGCAAGGGTTCGTGCAGACGAATCGCGGCATATTGATGATGGCGGCGGCCCCCATATTCGACGGCAACGGCCAAGGGCCGGCAAGGGGGATGGTCGTCATGGGCCGCTTGCTCGGGGCTGCGGAAATCGCCCGACTCGGTGCGCAGGCCCAGGCCCAAGTGTCCATGGCCGCGCAGCGCAACGCACGAGTTCCTGAACAGCTTGTCGAGAGCGACGCTGTCACGCACGTGTATCGCTCGATCGACGACGTCTATGGTCAACCGATAATGACTCTGCGGGTGGACGTTCCGCGGCAAATCACTTTGCGCGGATACTCCGCCGTCACTTATGCATCGGCATACTCCTTGGTTGCGGCCGTAGTGGTATTGATTCTCCTTGTCGTCATCTTGAATCGTGTGGTCTTGACACCGCTCGCCCGCGTGACTCGTCACGCAGTGGCCATCGGAGCGGGGGAGGACCTGACGCGGCGTCTGGATTTCAATAGCAAGGACGAGATCGGCGTTCTGGCGCACGAGTTCGACGCCATGGTTGCGCGCGTAGCCGAATCGCGCCGGCAAGTGGTTGATCAGTCCTTCCAGGCGGGGTTCGCGGAGCTTGCCAAGGGAGTTCTGCACAATCTTGGCAATGCCATGACGCCAATCGGCGTCCGCTTGTCGAGGCTACGTGACCGACTGCGTGCCGCGCCTACGGAGAACGCGGAGGAAGCCGTGGCGGAACTGACGAGTGGCGCGCCCGATCCAGCGCGCCGCGCCGACCTCGAGGAGTTTGTACGCTTGGCGTGCACGGAGCTTGCGCTCGCCGTCAAGGCTTCGGAAATTGACGTCGCGGTTATGAGTCGGCAGACAGCAATCGTGCAGGCTGCGCTCACCGAGCAACTGCGCGGCGCGCGCAATGAGCATGTGATCGAAGCCGTGCGATTGCCCGAACTCATAGCGCAGTCGCTCGAGATCGTGCCGGAGTCGTGCCGTCAGAGACTCATGGTTGCTACGGACGACTCACTGAAGAAGGTGGGCGTCGTAAATGTGGCGCGCACGGTCCTGCGGCTCATTCTGCAGAACCTGATCATCAATGCCGCGGACGCGGTGCGCGAGGCCGGCAAGGACAAGGGTGTGCTGCACGTCGCCGCCGAGATCGTGCGCGAAGCCAATGGTGAACAATTACACCTGCACTGCAAGGACGATGGGATCGGTATTGCGGCGAACAATCTCGAACGCGTGTTCGAGAAGGGATTTTCAACCAAGTCGAAGGCTACCAACTACGGCATTGGACTGCACTGGTGTGCCAATGCCATCGGAGCGTTGGGGGGGCGGCTATGGGCCGCGAGCGAAGGCCCGGGGCGCGGCGCATCGATGCACCTGATGGTGCCCCTCGGTAGTCGCGAGAGCGTGTCAATTGCAGGAGCTGCGTGAGGTTTCACATGGCAGATCAAGTTCGAACTCAGGTCCGAGTGCTCGTGGTGGACGATGAGCCTGACATCCGCGACGCTTACCGGCAGATACTCCTGGAAACCGAAGTCAGCCAGGACATCGCGGGCTTTCGCGAGTTGCGCGCACGGCTGTTCACGAAGAGCGCATCGGCGCCGGCGCCGGGGAAGGCGCTGTCGCGCGGCGCTACCTTCGACCCGGTGTTCTGCGAGCAAGCTGAAGCGGCGGTCGCGGCCGTCCAGGAGGCGCTCGCGCAGGACCAGCCTTTCGCCGTTGTTTTTCTCGATGTGCGGATGCCGCCGGGTCGGGACGGGGTCTGGGCGGCGACGAAGATCAGGGAGATCGATCCTGCCATCGAGATCGTCATCTGCACCGCCTATTCCGACGTGGATCCCTGTGAGATCGGCGGCATCGTACCGCCGGAAGACAAGCTTTCGTATCTGCAAAAGCCCTTTCATCCGCACGAAGTTCGGCAGATGGCGATTGCGCTCGGCAGCAAATGGCGCGCGGAGCGACGAATCGTCAAGCTCGCTTATTTCGATGCATTGACGGGGTTGCCAAACCGCGAGCAATCGCGCAGTCGCCTGGTCGGAGCCATCGAGGCGGCTGCGGAACATGGGCGCACTCTCGCGGTGCTCTACCTGGACCTGGATAACTTCAAGCGGGTCAACGATACCTTGGGCCATGCCGTGGGCGACGAGCTTCTTTGTCTGGTGGCCGCGCGACTGCGCAAATCGTTGCGTTCCAGCGATTCGACGGCAGCCCCGACGGAAGAGAACGACCGGCCCGGCGACCTCGCACGTCTAGGCGGCGATGAATTCATGGTGATGCTGCCCAACCTGCAAATCGGCCGCGACGCGGGTGCTGTGGCCGCGCGGCTGATTCGCGACCTTCGCGAGCCTATGCAGCTCGCTGCCAACTCACTGGTGGTCACTCCCAGCATTGGGATCGCCATATTTCCGCAGGACGGCGCCGACGCCGCTACGTTGTTGCGCAACGCGGATTTGGCTATGTATTTTGCGAAGCGTAAAAATCCGGGCACGTTTGCGTTTTATGACATTGCGATGAACGCCGTGGCGTTGCATCGCTTTACTATAGAAGGTCGCCTGCGCGGCGCCCTCGAGCGCAACGAGTTCACCTTGGACTACCAGCCGCAGTTCGATGTTCGCTCGGGCGGCATTTCCGGCATGGAGGCGCT
>PLIX01000092.1:12178-23249 GCA_003140135.1 Gammaproteobacteria bacterium | reverse complement strand
AAAGCCGGTGAGCATGAAAAAAGTCGAACCATAAACGCCCGTCGACAGGCGCAGGCCGAGATCCTTGTAAGCCTCCCCGTACTCGTGCGCCTGCAGCGCGACGAAGGTGAATCCCAAAAGAAAGGTCGCCGCGAGGAACACGATGAGCACCGAACGCTTGCCGGCGCGCAGCGCGTGGTGCGCAATCGTCACCGTCAGGCCGCTCGTCAGCAGGATCGCCGTGTTGAGCGCGGGAATGCCGAAGGCGGGAATGGTGCTGAATGTTGAATCGGCGCGGCCGCCGACATGCCCCGGGCCGTTCGTGGGCCAATGATTCTCGAATCCCGGCCAGAGCACGATATTGTTCAAGATCTTGACACCCTCGCCGCCGAGCCACGGCACGGCGAGCCTGCGGGCATAGAAGAGCGCCCCGAAGAAGGCGACGAAGAACATCACCTCGGAGAAGATGAACCACATCATGCCCATGCGAAATGAGCGATCCACCTGCAGATTGAAGGTGCCGTGCTGGCTCTCGCCGATGACCGTGTGGAACCAGCCGCTGAACATGAATATCAAGAGCGCGGCCCCCGGCAGGAACGACCAGCCACCGGCCAATTCGTTCAAATAGCACACGGCGCCGAGCATCATGGTGAAGAGCGACACGGCGCCGACGATCGGCCAGGGACTCGGCGTCGGAATGTAGTATTTGTTGGCGTCGTGAGTGTGTGCCAGGTCCATATCAGTTCCTGCTGTTGGCCGGCGGCGCGATCAGTTTCGCACCGACGTGTGTTGAATCATCGTAGAACATATAAGACAGAGTGATCCGGTCGAGGTACGTCGGCAGCGACGGGTCGACGATGAAGCGCACCGGCATCGTGCGCGCCTCACCTTTTGCAAAGCGCTGCGGGGTGAAGCAGAAGCACTCGGTCTTGTGGAAGTACGCTGCCGCTTTTGAAGGCGAGATATTCGGCACCGCCTGCGCAACCGTGTCGTGTCCGGTGAGATTCTGCGCGAAATACTCTGCGGAATAGAGCTTGCCGGGATGGATCTGGATCGAACGCACGAGCGGGTGGAAAGTCCAATTGCCGATGCTCGGCAGCTCCGCCATGAAGTCGACGGTGATGGTGCGGTTCAGATCCGGCTGCTCTACCGCAACCGCACGCCGTGCGAGTGCCGTTTGATCACCGAGGCCGGTGATGGCGCAGAGCACATTGTAGAACGGCACGAGCGCATAGCCGAACGCGAAACTGCCCAAGGCAATCGCTAAGAGCTTCAAAGTAAGTCCGCGGTGCGGCCGAGTGGTGCGCGGCGCGTTCATCGCCAGCCACGCACCAGCGCCATCACAATGAAGGCGAGATAGAACGCGAGAGCAATGCCGCCGAACAGAAGCGCCGAACGCCGTATGCGCCTGTGGCGCTCGGTTGCATCCTCATCGGCCACGACGGTGGTACTCACGCTCAATGCACGGCGGCGCGCGCGAGGACGGCTTCCGTTGGAGGCGTCTCCCAGGAATGGAAGGGCGGCGGGGACGGCAGCTCCCACTCGAGGCCATGGGCGCCTTCCCAGGCGCGATTGCCGATGGGCACGCCGTGCTTGATGCACTTCCAGATGAGATACGGGAAGAGCAGCTGCGAGAGCCCGAAGCCGAAGCCGCCGATCGACGATACCATGTTCCAATCGGTGAACTGCACGGCATAGTCGGGGATGCGGCGCGGCATCCCGGCAAGACCCAGGAAATGCTGCGGGAAGAAGAGCACGTTCACGAAGATGGCGGACAGCCAGAAGTGCCACTTGCCCAAAGTCTGGTCATACATATGCCCGGTCCACTTCGGCAGCCAGTAATACACCCCCGCCATGATGCCGAAGATGGTGCCGGGCACGAGCACGTAGTGGAAATGGGCGACGACGAAATACGTGTCCTGATACTGAAAGTCGGCCGGTACGATGGCGAGCATCACGCCGGAGAAGCCGCCGATGGTGAAGAGGAACACGAACGCCAGCGCAAAGAGCATCGGCGGCTCAAAGGTGAGCGAGCCCTTCCAGATCGTCGCACACCAGTTGAATACCTTAACGCCCGTCGGTATGGCGATGAGCATGGTCGTCAGCATGAAGAAGAGCTCACCCGCCAGCGGCATTCCCACGGTGAACATGTGATGCGCCCAGACGATGAAGGACAGGAATGCGATCGAAGCGATCGCATACACCATCGCTTCGTAGCCGAAGATCGGCTTCCTGGCGAAGGTCGGAATGATCTCCGAAATGATGCCGAAGGCCGGCAGAATCAGGATGTACACCTCCGGATGCCCGAAGAACCAGAAGATGTGCTGGAACATCACCGGGTCGCCGCCCCCGGCGGCGGTGAAGAAGGTCGTACCGAAGAAGTGGTCGGTGAGAAGCATCGTCACGGCGCCTGCGAGTACCGGCATCACCGCGATCAAAAGATAGGCCGTGATGAGCCATGACCACACGAAGAGCGGCATCCGCAGCAACGTCATGCCGGGCGCGCGCAGGTTGAGAATGGTCACGATCACGTTCATGGCGCCCAGGATCGAGGAGGCACCCATGAGATGGATGGCGAAGATCGTCATCGGAAAGGATGCGCCGCCTTGCAACATGAGCGGCGGGTACATCGTCCAGCCGCCCGCCGGAGCGCCGCCCGGCACGAAGAACGTCGACAGGAGGAGCAGGAAGGCGAAGGGGAGGATCCAGAAGCTGAAATTATTGAGACGCGGCAGCGCCATGTCCGGTGCGCCGACCTGCAGGGGAATCTGCCAGTTCGCAAGCCCGGTCCACGCCGGCATGATGGCGCCGAAGATCATGATGAGCGCATGCATCGTGGTCAGCGAATTGAAGAACAAGGGATCGAAGAACTGCAGCCCGGGCCTGAAGAGCTCCAGGCGGATGAGCATCGCGAGGGAGCCGCCCAGGAAGAACATGATTCCGGCAAAGACGAGATACATGGTGCCGATATCTTTGTGATTGGTCGCGTAGACCCAGCGACGCCAGCCATGCGGCTTATGGTCGTCATGCGATGAATGATCGTCGTGCGCGACGGCGACTTGTGCGTAAGCCATGATCGTGGGTTCTCCGTTCAGCCCGCGGCGGGTGTTGCCGCCGGGGCGTTCGCGGCGGCCTGTTTTTGCTCAGCCGCGGTTGCTTTTAGCCAGGCGCTGAAGTCTGCCTTGCTGCGGACGTCGACGACGATGGGCATGAAGCCGTGATCGCGACCGCAAAGCTCCACGCACTGGCCGCGGTAGAGCCCGGTCTTGTCCGGATCGACGCGAAACCACAGCTCATTGATGAATCCCGGAATCGCATCCTTCTTGAGCCCGAAGGCCGGCACCCACCAGGAATGAATGACGTCGGCTCCGGTGATGAGGAGGCGCACCTTGACGCCGGCGGGAACGACGAGCGGGTGGTCGACGCTCAGCAGATAGTTCGGCACCGTCGTGGGATCGATGCCCGAGAGGAGCTGGCGAGCGGCGTCGCTCGCCCGATCGAGCCGCGAGAAGTAGTTGACCCCGTCGTCCAGGTAATCGTAGTTCCAGCCCCACTGGAAGCCGGTCACTTTGATCGTGAGCTCGGTATTGCGAGTGTCTTCGATGTCGACGAGCGTGCGCGCAGCAGGCACCGCCATGGCGATGAGGATGAATACCGGGATCGCGGTCCAAAGGATCTCTATTTTAGTGTTGTGGACGAGACTGGTGTCGGCCACGGCGCCCTTCGACTTGCGGAAGGCGATGAGCGACCAGATCATCCAGCCGAAGACGACGACGCCGATGCCGACGCAGATCCAGAACACCTCCATGTGCAAGGCGTAGATCTTGCGGCTGATGTCGGTCACGCCCGGCGTCATGTTGAGGAGCCCCCAACCGGAGTCGGCGCGCACCGGCGCGGCGAGCGGCAGGAGGGCAGCGGCGGCGGCGAGCTTGCTATATGCGTAGCGGATCATCATTGCGACCTTGACAGTGCGCCGCGTCGGATGGGGGCGCACGTAATTCTTCAGAAAACTTCCGAACGGCGGTTTTCGGGATTTTACAGCAGGCAGCGAGTCCACGTCACCGAACTAGAGGCGAAGCCATCAAAGCGAGCGCGGCGGCCGGCGGCAGCTCGAGCGCTTCGGGCGCCTGTGACGCGTACGGCACAATCGCTGCGGCAGGCTGCAATCGCTTCTCGAGCGCCGCGATGTTATCCGCGGCGCGCTCGAATGCGGGATCGATCGAGTTGCCGATCCAGCCGGCAAGGCTCACGCCGCGGGCTGCCAGAGCGCCCGCCGTGAGGAACGCGTGGTTGAGACATCCGAGCTTCAGACCGACGACGAGCACCACGGGCAGTGCGAGCGCTGCTGCGACGTCGGCCATGCTCGCGCAGTCGCTGATGGGCGTCAGCCAGCCGCCGGCGCCCTCGACGACAACACAGTCGGCGTCCCTTGCGAGCTCATCGAAGCGTTGGCGCAGAAGTTCGATATCCACCACGACACTTGCGTCGCGGGCGGCGATATGCGGCGCAATCGGCGCTGCAAAACAATAGGGATTCACCTGCTCGTACGGTGCCGCGACATTTGCCGCCTGCGCAAGCGCAAGCGCGTCCGCATTGCGCGGGCCGGATGCCGTCATGTACGCGCCGGCGGCCACGGGCTTCATGACCGCGACGCGCAACCCCTGGCGCACGAGCGATTTGATCAGGGCCGCGGCGACCACGGTCTTGCCGACGCCGGTGTCGGTACCGGTGATGAACACGCCGCGATTGACGATCCTCGTCATAGGCGGCGGCGGATCGCATCGACCGAGATGCGCGCCTCGCCCCCAATGACGGCGGCGGCCGGCCGGTCCGTCCCGCCCCACGCGGTGGCGTAGACCACCTCGAAGCTTGCCGGCAGGAGCCCGTCGCGCCTGAATTGTTCGTACGCCGCCTGCATCTTTGTCATGCGCGCGCGGCCCGTGAGGCCGCGGGGCCGCCCGCGGGTCGCGTTATGCGCACCGATGGCCTTGAGATCGCGCATGAGCGCCGTCGTCGTGGGGTATGTGAGCACAACGCGCTCGACGTCGAGTACCGGCTCGGCAAATCCCGCGCGCATGAGCGCAGCGCCGACGTCGTGCAGATCGAGAAAGCGGTTGACATGGCTGTCGCCGTCCACGGCGGCCCACGAATCGCGCAGCTCATGCAGCGTGTCGGGGCCGAAGGTGCTCAAGACCAAGAGCCCGCCGGGGGAGAGCACGCGCCGCATCTCGGCGAGCGGACCCGCAAGATCATCGCACCATTGCAGCATCAGGCTGCAGAAGACGAGATCCACACTGGCCGTGGCGAGCGGCAGGCGCGCGGCATCCGCCAGGATGCGTTCGAATCTTCGAAAGAGCCTGCTGCGGCTGCGCGCCTCGCGCAGCATGCCCGGAGCGCTGTCGAGCGCAAGGATGAGCGCACGGCGATAGCCGCCGCGCAGCGCCTGCGCGCCGCCGCCGGTGCCCGTACCAAGATCCAGTGCAACTCGCGGCGTCAGCTTAAAAAGCGAGAGACGCTCGATCAACTCATTGCGCACCCGCGCCTGCAGCGCCGCGGCGCGGTCGTAGCCGCCGCTCGCCCGGTCGAAGGACGCGCGCACACGCTGCGTATCGAGGCTCGCAGCGTCGCTGTTCTCGGGATCGCTCATGGGGGAAGTTGCGCAACGATCCTGCCCAGCGCTTCAACCAGGCCGTCCACTTGATCCTCGGTATGGCCCGCGGAGAGCGTGACGCGCAATCGCGAGCTCCCCGACGCCACCGTCGGCGGCCGAATGGCGACGACCCAAAAGCCCGCGTTCAAGAGCTCCTCCTGCGCGCGCAGCACGCGCGCGGTGCTGCCCAGGAGCACCGGCTGGATCGGTGTGGTGGAGGCCATGAGCGGCACACCGAGTTGTTGCGCCGCCTGCGAAAACCTGCGCGCCAGACTGAGCACGCGTTCCCGGCGCCAGGGTTCGCGTGCGGCGATGCGAAGCGCCTGCCGAGTTGCGGCGGCGATGGGCTGCGGGAGCGCGGTCGTATACGCATACGGGCGCGCTTTCTGCAGCAGCAGCTCAATGACATCGGCGGCCCCTGCGACAAATGCGCCGAAGGTGCCGAAGGCCTTACCGAGCGTGCCCACGAGCACCGGCACGGCTTTCTCATCGAGCCCACACTCCTCAAGGGATCCGCGACCCGTGGGCCCCAGAACTCCCAAGCCATGCGCGTCATCGACCACGAGCCAGCAATCATGGGCGCGACTTAAGCGCGCAAGTTCGGCCAGCGGCGCCAAGTCGCCATCCATGCTGAACACGCCGTCGGTTGCGATGAGCGCCGCAGTGCCGTCACCGCGGGCGAGCGCGCGCTCCGCGGCGGCCGCATCCGCGTGGGCAAAGCGCTTGAAACGCGCCCGGCACAGGAGCGCCGCATCGATGAGTGAGGCATGACAGAGGCGATCGAGAAGCACCTGTTCGCCCCCGCCGGCCAATGCGCCGACCACCGCGAGATTCGCCATGTACCCGGTGGAGAACAGCAAGGCGCGCGCGCGGCCGGTGAAGAGCGCGAGTTCCTCCTCGAGCCTGGCGTGCTCGATGCCATGTCCAGCCACGAGATGCGAGGCGCCGCTGCCCGCGCCGTGGCGCACAGCCGCCGCCGCCATGGCGGATGCGATGTCCGGATGGCGCGCAAGCGCCAGGTAGTCATTACTGCAGAAGTCCACCGCCCGCCGCCCATCCACGGTCACGGACGGCCACTCGCCTGCGGCGCTCAACGTCGCAAGCGTCGCGCGCCGCCGTTTTAAAAGCCCGCGATCGAGCGCGCCGAGGCTTTCCTCAAGCGCTAGGGCGTCGCGCTTCATCACCGCCCGCGTTCAGGCCCAGTCGTGCGAACAGGCGCTGATCCCGCTCGACATCCGGGTTGCCGGTCGTGAGCAGCTTGTCACCGTAGAAAATCGAGTTGGCGCCCGCGAGAAAGCACAGCGCCTGCAGCTCGTCGCTCATCTCGCCGCGTCCGGCCGACAGGCGCACTTGCGCCTGCGGCATGAGCAGGCGGGCCACCGCAATCGTGCGCACGAAATCGAAGGGATCAACGCGTGCGCTGCCTTCCAGGGGAGTGCCGGGAACCGGCACGAGCTGATTGATCGGCACGCTCTCGGGATGTTCGGGCAGGTTGGCAAGCGTGCGCAGGAGCTCCGCGCGGTCGGTGAGCGACTCGCCCATGCCGATGATTCCGCCGCAGCAGACCTTGAGGCCCGCGGCACGCACCGCGGCCAGGGTATCCAGCCGGTCCTGATAGCTGCGGGTGGAAATAATCTGCGGGTAGAACTCGCGCGAGGTATCCAGATTATGGTTATAGAAGTCGAGGCCCGCATCGGCAAGCTCGCCCGCCTGCGCGGGACTCAGCATGCCAAGGGTCGCGCAGGTCTCGAGCCCGAGCGCACGCACCGCCCGGATCATGTCAACAATGAGCTTGAGATCCTTCCCCTTGGGCGAGCGGTAGGCGGCGCCCATGCAAAAGCGCGTGGCGCCGGCGGCGCGCGCGCGCGCCGCAGCCTCGCGCACGGTGCTCAAGTCCATGAGCGCCTCGCGTTCGATGCCGGTGTCGTAGCGGGCGCTTTGCGGGCAATAGGCGCAGTCCTCGGGACAGGCGCCGGTCTTGATCGACAAGAGCGTGCTCATCTGCACGGTGTTCGGCTCGTGGTGGCAGCGGTGCGCCCGCTGCGCGTGGAACACGAGGTCCGCGAACGGCGCGGTAAAGAGGGCAACCACCTCGGGAAGCGTCCAGTCATGGCGCACTACGGCCTCGAACGAAGCATTCATGTGGAGTCTCGGGTGGAATAGCTTATGCAGCGTCGCGCCGATGTTCGCGGTCCAATCGACGCGTGTCAACGCAGGATCGCCGGATCAGTCGACGATTGGCTATTTTGCGAACAGGCGGACGCGGCCCGATTTGCGCACCCTGAAAGGGCGCCGCGGCCGCAGACGCCCCGTTCGCGGGCAGCGGCCGCGCGTCCCGATCGCACGATTAGCCTGACGCGCGGCGGCCGGGTAAAGTATGGTTGCGGTTTGGCTTCGGGGATGCGGAAGGACAACATGAAGAACAGATTTCCCAGTATGGCGCTCATCGTAAGCGTCGGGTTGGTCGTGCTATTTGCGTTGGGGCCGGTGAGCCCCGCGTTTGCACAGGGCAAGCCGCTGCCGAGCCGGGCCGCCGCCAAATCCCTGAAGGCGGCCGAGGATGCAATCCACGCGAAGAAATACGACGTCGCCGCGGCGAAGATCAAGGAAGTCGAGGCGCTGCCCGAGAGATCCCCGTACGACGAGTTCCTCGTGCACGAGATGAAGGCGTTTTTGGACTTTCACAATAAGGACTACGCCGGCGCGGAAAAGGATCTCGAGGTGAATTTGAATTCGCCGTTTGCCAAACAGTCCGAGATGCCCGCGCATGTGAAACAGCTCGCCGTGCTGAACCTGCAGTTAAAGGACTATGCGAAGGCGATCGATTTCGGCACCCGCGCCGTCAAGGGCGGCTTTGCCGACGATGCCACCTACGAGGTTCTCGAGCAGGCCTACTATCTGAAGGGTGATCACAAGGCGACCCTGCACTTCGTAAACGACTACGTCGACTCGCAAATCAAGGCCGGCAAGACTCCGAAGGAGCGCTCGCTGAAGACCATCATGGCGACCTGCATCGCGATGAAGGACCAAGTGTGCGTGCAGCACGCGTTCGAGCGCCTGGTGCTGTACTACCCGAAGGGCGACTACTGGGCGAACCTCATCAACTCGCTCTTCAGCAGTGATGACTACAAGGCGGATGTGCCGCGCTTGCAGCTCTTTCGCCTGGCCGACGACGTCAACGTGCTGAAGAACCCGGCCGACTTCACCGAGATGGCGCAGCTAGATATGGATCAGGGAGCCTCGAGTGAGTCGGTGCGCGTCCTGCAGAAGGGGCTCGATGGCAATATTTTCACCGAGCAGCGCGAGAAGGATAAGAACGGGCGCCTGCTTGCAGCCGCGCAGAAGCGCGCGGCGGCCGACCAGGCAGCGATCGCGCAGCGCACCGCCGAGGCTACCGCGTCGCCCGACGGCAATAAGGATGCGGCTCTGGGCCTGACACTCCTGAGCTTGCAGCAGTACCCGCCGGCCATCGAAGCGTTCAATCGCGCTCTGAAGAAGGGCGGCCTGCAAAACCCGGCAGACGCGCAGTTGCTGCTTGGCATCGCGCAGCTCAAAGCGGGCAACAAGGATGAGGCTCTGAAGGCCTTCCACGCGGTAAAGGGCGACCCGAAGTACGAGCACCTCGCGAGCCTTTGGTCGCTGCACACGCGTGCCTAGGGCGAGCGGTAGATGTACTCGAGCAGGATGCCGATAAAGATCGACATGCCGACGTAGTGATTGTTCAAAAAGGCGCGCAGACACGCGTCGGGGTCGCGCGCCCGGATCAGCCACTGCTGGTAGATGAAGAAGACCGCCGCCACACCCAAGGCGGCGAGGTACGCGTTCCCAAAGAGCAGGGTCCTGCCCATGAGCGCTAATGCCACGAGCATCGTCAGCTGCAGGGCGCCGACAATCAGCCGATCCATATCGGCAAACACGATGGCGCTCGAGTTGACACCGACCTTCAGGTCATCCTCACGGTCGACCATCGCGTAGAGCGTGTCGTAGATCGTGACCCAGATGATCGTCGCCACGAACATGACCCAGGCCACTCGCGGCAGCCTGCCCAGGAGCGCAGCAAAGGCCATCGGCACTCCCCAGCTGAAGGCGAGCGCAAGATACAGCTGCGGCAATGCAAAGAAGCGCTTCATCAAAGGATAGGACACCGTGAGCGCGGCGCCCACGCAGGCGAGCCGCAGCGTGAAAGGATTGAGGAAGGTGGCGAGCCACAGCGCCACGCCCAGGAGACCCACAAATAGCAGCAGAGCCTCCGTCGGGGTGACGCGCCGCGCCGCCAGCGGTCGCTCGCGCGTGCGCCTGACGTGCGGATCGACGTTGCGGTCGGCAAAGTCGTTGATGATGCAGCCGGCGGAACGCATGACCGTTACACCGAGCACGAACACCACCAGCACCTTAGGGTCGGGATGGCCGTTACCCGCCACCCACAGCGCCCAGAGCGTCGGCCACAGGAGCAGCCAGATTCCGATCGGCCGGTTGAGGCGCATGAGGCGAATGTATTCCTCGACCCGGCGCGCGAGGCGGTACAGAAAGGGCGCCTCCATCGGTGCGACGTCATCCCACGCGTGCATAGCGCTCGCCCGCACCGGTCCAACGCATGGCAAGCGGCGCGATGTGATCCGGGTAAGCCTTGAGCATCAATTCGGCGGCTTCCTGCACGCGCGGCAGGAGGTCTGCGTCGCGCACCAGATCCGCAATGCGCAGCTGCGCAAGCCCGGTCTGGCGCGTGCCCAGGAGCTCTCCCGGGCCGCGTAGCGCAAGATCGCGGCGCGCGATCTGAAAACCGTCAAAGGTTTCACGAATGACGCGCAGCCGCGCGCGCGCGAGCTCGGACAGCGGCGCCCGATACAACAGTACGCAGGTGCTCGCAGCCTGGCCGCGTCCGACGCGGCCGCGCAGCTGATGCAGTTGGGCAAGTCCCATGCGTTCGGCGTTCTCGATCACCATGAGAGTGGCATCGGGCACGTCCACGCCCACCTCGATCACCGTGGTCGCGACCAGAAGTTGGATTTTGCCTGCCTTGAAGGCTGACATCGCGGCATCCTTCTGCGGCCCGGGCATGCGGCCGTGCACGAGTCCGACGCGCACGTCTGGCAGCGCAGCGCCGAGGAGCGAGGCGGTCTCCTCGACCGCCTGCGCGCGCGCCTCATCCGACTCATCGATCATGGGGCACACCCAATAGGCGAGACGACCCGCACGGCAGGCATCGCGGATGCGAATCACGATCTCATCGCGGCGCTGTTCGGGGACGACGACCGTCTGCACGGGCGTGCGCCCCGGCGGCAGTTCGTCAATGACGGAGATGTCCAGATCCGCGAACGCCGTCATGGCAAGCGTGCGCGGAATGGGTGTCGCCGTCATGATGAGCTGATGCGGAAAGCGCCCGAGCTTTTTGCCCTTCTCCTGCAGACGCAGCCGTTGCTGCACGCCGAAGCGATGCTGCTC
>PLIX01000092.1:0-12102 GCA_003140135.1 Gammaproteobacteria bacterium | reverse complement strand
CACGGGCGGCCGCCGCGGCCGCCACCACCGTCTTGCCGCAGCCGACGTCGCCCTGCAGGAGCCGCAGCATCGGGCGCCCGGCGCCCAAGTCGGCGTCGACTTCCTGCAACGCGCGCAGCTGCGCGTTCGTCAGCCTGAAGGGCAGCGCGTCACGGAAGCGCGCCGCAAGGCCCTCGCGATCATCGACCGTGCATGCCGCATCGCTCTGCACGGCGCGCTTCATGAGCTTCAGGCTCAAATGGTGAGCGAGCAACTCTTCGAACGCGAGACGCCGCTGCGCCGGATGGCGACCGGCGGCGAGCTCGGCGAGGCGCACTTCGCGCGGCGGCCGGTGCATGTACGCCAGGGCTTCTTTGAGTGGCGGCAGCCCCAGCGGGGCGAGGATATGCGCCGGAATCCAGTCGCGCACCGCGCAAGTTTCCAGCTCGCGCAATGCCTGCGTGATGAGTGCACGCAGGCGGCCCTGCGCGACGCCTTCGGTTCCCGGATAGATCGGCGTCAGGCGCTCCTCAAGCGGTGCCGGACCGGCGCCGAGACGGCGATACTCCGGATGCACCATCTCGACTCCAAAGGGGCCGCGGCGAACCTCCCCGAAGCAGCGCACGCGCGTGCCGCGCGCGAGGCCTTGCTGCTGGGCGAGCGAGAAATAGAAGAAGCGCAGCGTGAGAAAGCCGGAGCCGTCGCCGATGCGCGCGATCAATTGACGGCGTTTGCGGTACGCGACCTCGGTGAGGTGCACCTCGCCCTCAACCGCCGCGCGCATACCGGGGATGAGCGTGCCGAGCGGCGCGATTTGGGTGCGATCCTCGTAACGCAGCGGCAGGACAAAGAGCAGATCCTGCACCTGCGTGACGCCGAGGCGCGCCAAACGCTCGGCGAGCGCAGCGCCGACGCCCGGCAACGCCGTCACCGGCCGCTGCTCGGTAGGGGCGGCGGCGTGGCTCGTGGCGCTGTCAGCCAAGATGCAGGATGCCGTCGATTTCAACGCGTGCGCCCCGCGGCAGCTGCGCAACGCCTACGGTGACGCGTGCCGGATAGGGCGCGGTGAAGTAGCCCGCCATGACTTCGTTCACCGCGGCAAAGAGCGCCATATCGGTGAGATACACGGTGAGCCTCACGATGTTGGCGAGCGATCCCCCGGCGGCCGTGGCGATGGCCGCCAGATTGTCGAATACACGGCGGATTTCCGCATGAATATCGCCCGCGACGAGCTGCATCGTGGCGGGGTCGAGAGGTATCTGGCCGGAGAGGTACACCGTATTGCCGACGTGCACGGCCTGGGAGTAGCTGCCGATCGCCTGTGGTGCGGCTGGCGTGTGGATGGTCTTGCGGGTAGTCGTCATGAGGAGCCTTTCAGGTTTTCGGGGTACTTGTGGCCGTGATCGCGTGCGTGAGCTGCGATCGTGCGCGTGACGCGCAGCACATCGGGCATGCGCCGGATAATGCGGACGATGCGTGCCAAATGTTTGCGATTGCGCACCTTAATCTCAAATACAAGAACCGAGGTGTTCTCATCGCGCGTCTCTACCGATACATGATCGATATTGGTCTCGGTGCTGGCAATGGCCGCGGCGACCGCCGCCAGGACGCCGGTACGATTGGCGGCGTCGACGCGGATCTCGGAGCTGAAGTGCCGGTCAGGCGCGCTCTGCCAGGTGACCGGCAGCCACTTCTCCGGGTGCTTGCGGTAATCCTCCACGTTCACGCAGTTTTCACGATGAATCACGATGCCGCGGCCGCTCGACAGGAAGGCAAATATCGGATCGTCGGGAATCGGGAAACAGCAGCGCGCGGAGGTGACGAGGAGTCCCTCGGCGCCGGCGATGGCGAGCGGCAGAGGCGCGCCGGAAACGTCATGCGTGGTGGGTCCGGCCGGGAGCAGGCGGCGCGCGACTAAAGGCGCGAGGCGTTCGCCGAGGCCGACTTTCTCGTAGAGCTCATCGAGATCCCTGATGCCGAGCTCGCCCAACGCGGCGTGCATAGCCTCCTCGCTGACATCTTTCAGCGACAGCGTGAACTCCGCCAACGCCTGATCGAGGAGGCGCTGACCGAGCCCGATCGCCTCGCTCCTCCTCAGGCTCTTCAAATAGTGACGGATCGCGCTGCGCGCCTTCGCCGTCACCACGAAATTCACCCAGGAGGGATTGGGCATCGCGCCCTTCGCCGTGATGATCTCGATCGTTTGCCCGTTGCGCAGCACGGTGCGCAACGGCGTCAGGCGGCGGTCGATTTTCGCAGCCACGCAGCGGTTGCCGACGTCGGTATGCACCGCATAGGCAAAATCGACCACGGTCGAGCCGCTCGGCAGGCGCAGGATGGCGCCGCGCGGCGTGAAGACATAGACCTTGTCGGGAAAGAGGTCGACTTTGACACTCTCGAGGAACTCCTCGGAGCTGCCGCCTTCCTGTAATGCCACGAGATGCGAGAGCCACTCGCGCGCGCGCTCCTGCTGCATGCTCTCCACATCGCCGCCGCTCTTGTACTTCCAGTGCGCAGCGATGCCCGACTCGGCCACGCGGTGCATGTCCTCGGTGCGGATCTGCACCTCGAGCGGCACGCCGTTCGGGCCGAAGAGCGTCGTATGCAGCGACTGATAGCCATTCACGCGTGGGATGGCGATGTAATCCTTGAAGCGGTTCGGCATGGGCTTGAATACGCCGTGCACCCACCCGACCGCGCGATAGCAAGTGTCTACGTCTTCCACGATGACGCGCAGGCCATAGACATCGACTATTTCACTCAAGAGGGCGCGCTTGCGCCGCATCTTCTTATAAATGCTGTAGAGATGCTTCTCGCGCCGCTCGACGCGCGCGGCGCTGTGGTTCTTCAGCAGCGCCGCCTGCAGCTGCCGCTCGATCTTCTGCAGAAACTCCTTCTGATTGCCGCGGGCGCGCTTCAGGGCGCGTTCGAGCACGCGATAGCGCTGCGGATAGAGCGCGCGAAACCCCAGGTCTTCGAGTTCGAGCTTGATGTTGTAGAGGCCGAGGCGCTCGGCGATCGGCGCATAAATGTCGATGGTTTCGCGCGCGATCGCCCGCTGCCGCGGCGGCGTCATCGCCTCGATCGTGCGCATGTTGTGCGTGCGGTCTGCGAGTTTTACGAGAATGACGCGCAGATCGCGCACCATGGCGAGCAGCATCTTGCGGAAACTCTCGGCCTGCGCTTCCTCGCGGCTTTTGAATTTGATCTGGTCAAGCTTGGTAACGCCGTCGACGAGCTCGGCCACGTCTGCACCGAAGCGCGCCGTGAGCTGGTCCTTCGGCGTGGGGGTGTCCTCGATGACATCGTGCAGGATCGCCGCGATGATCGTGTCCGGATCGAGGTGCAGATCCGCGAGAATCGCGGCCGCGGCGACTGGGTGGGCAATGAAGGGCTCGCCCGAGAGGCGTTTTTGGCCCTGATGGGCCGAGGCACCGAACTCGGCCGCTTCGCGGATGCGCTCCACCTGTTCCGTCGGCAGATAGGACTCGACGCTGGCGAGGAGCTCCTTCAGGCCCGGCGTGCGCCTTCCGCCGGGGAGCAGTCCCAGGAGCGAAGACGCATAGTCCATGGCGCGTTCCGCTAGAGGTCAGTCTCCGAGGCCGAACTGTGGAGCTCGGAACGTCGACTGATGCTCCATCTCAGGCAGGGGATTCTGCGGCGGCTCGGGCTCACGGAGCATTTCGGCAGTGATGTTGCCAGCGGCGATCTCGCGCAGGGCGACCACGGTCGCTTTGTCGTTCTCCCAGGCAAGCGTGGGCTCGGCGCCGTTCGCCAAGCGGCGGGCGCGCTGGGATGCGAGGAGAACGAGCTGAAAAAGGTTCTCGACGTTGTGCAGGCAGTCTTCGACGGTAATACGGGCCATGGTTTAAAGCTTCGAAATGAAACGCCGCTGCGGGCGCGAAAGGTCTACCACTATAAGCGAAGGGGTGGGAGTCAGGCCAGTAGCTCTGTGATGAGGGGCGCGAGCGCCACCCGATCTGCGCGCAGCTGCTCCCCCTGCGAGTCGACGATGCGGGTCAGGTCCTCCAGAGCTCGCTCAAAATCGTCGTTGACGACGATGTAGTCAAATTCGTTCCAATGCGACATATCCCCCACGGCGTCGCGCAGGCGCCGTTCGATGGCTGCATCGGATTCGGTCTTCCGCGCGCGCAGCCGCTTCTCAAGCGCGCCGCGCGACGGCGGCAGGATGAAAATGCTCACGCACTGCGGCAGCGAGGCACGAACCTGACGGGCGCCCTGCCAGTCGATCTCGAGAACGACGCTGCGACCGCTTGCGAGGTCCGCTTCCACCGGCGCCCGTCCCGTCCCGTAGTGATTGTCGAAGACCTGCGCGTGCTCGAGGAACGCCCGCTGCGCTGCCAATTGCCGAAACTCCTCGACCGGCACGAAAAAGTACTCGCGCCCCTCGAGCTCAGTCGGCCGTGGAGTACGGGTGGTGTGCGAGACCGACAGGCGCAGCTCCGGCCGGCGTGCGAGGAGCGCCTTGACGAGCGAGGTCTTCCCCGCCCCCGACGGAGCGGCGATGACGAAGAGCTTGCCGCGCGGCGGCCCTTTTTCCGGATGCGAGTGGCTCACGTCGGTGCTCACGTCGCGCTCGCCTCGTCAATGAGCTCGATCCAGTGTTTGACCGGTACGTCGGCCGCCGCAGCCAGGTGCTGCAGGCAGCCAATATTCGCCGTGGCGATCACAGCGGGCGTCGCCGCCTGCAAGGTGCTGAGCTTGGCGCTGCGCAGGCGCACGGAAAGCTCGCGCTGCAGGATCGAATACGTTCCCGCCGAGCCGCAGCACAGATGCGGATCGCGAATCGGCGTGAGCGAAAATCCGGCGGCCTCGAGCAGCGGTTCGACGCGCGCCGTGAGTTTCTGTCCATGCTGCAGCGTGCAGGGCGATTGCCAGGCGACGCGCGATCTTAGTTCGCGACTCCTGCTGCCGACAATGGTCGCGACATCGGCAACGCTGAGCACCTCGCACAAATCGCGCGTCGCCGTGCTCACGCGCCGTGCGGGCGCGGCATAGCGTGGATCATGCTGCAGAAGCTCGCCGTAGTCCTTCACCATCACAGCGCAGCCGCTCGCAGTCGTGACGATCGCCTCGGCTCCGCCATCGAGGAGTTTTATCCAGGCATCAACGTTGCGGCGCGCCTGCGCGAGGGCGCGCTCGGTCGCATCCAAGTGGTGACTCAAGGCGCCGCAGCAGGTCTCCTCATTAACGCTGAGGAGCGACACCCCCAGGCGGTCGAACACGCGCGCGGCTGCGGCATTGATATTCGGCGCAAGTGCAGGCTGTACGCAGCCCTGCAGCATGATCATGCGGCGCGCGTGACGCGCCGCCGGCGTGGGTGCGGCCCGCACGCGCGCGGGGATGCGCATCGCCTGCGCCTGCGGCAGCAGCGGCCGCAGCCACTGGCCGACGCGCAAAGCGACTGCGAACACCGCACGGCGCGAGAGCGCAGCGCCCAACGCGCTGCGCACCAGGCGCTCGCCGGGACTGCGGATCGGCCGGGCCGCGAGCATTTGACGTCCAATGTCCACCAATTTTCCGTATTGCACGCCGGAGGGACAGGTCGTCTCGCAGGCGCGACAGGTGAGACAGCGATCCAGATGCGTCATCGTGACCTGGCTTGCGGGTGCGCCCTCGAGCATCTGCTTGATGAGATAGATGCGACCGCGGGGGCTGTCGAGCTCATTGCCGAGGAGCTGATAGGTCGGGCAGGTCGCGAGACAAAACCCGCAATGTACGCACTTGCCGATGATTTCCTGCGCGTGTTGCGCGGCGCTCGAATGTGCATGCGCGGCGCTGAGTTCAGTGTGCATGCTCAAAGATCCGCGTACAGACGGCCCAAGTTCAGAATGGCGTACGGATCAAACGTCTTCTTGAGCTCGTGATGCACCCGCATGAGCGCGGCCGGCAGAGCTGCGAATACCTCGCCGCTTGGCTCCGCGTCACGGAAGCGCGTGGCAAAGCCGCCGGCGCGCACACTGTGCGCGTGCAGGTCCGCCCGCGCAGCATCGGGCACCAGCCAGCGCTGCGCACCCGTCCACTCCATGAGCGTGCGCCCGGGCACGTCAAAAACCGCGCTTGCGGACGGGACGGTCAGTCGCCACAGGGTCCCGGCACCGTCAAAGAACGGATGCGTGTGTTCTTTGACGCTCGTCCAGAAAGCCTCTGCCGCGTTCAACTCCTCGCCACCGATGCGGCGGGCTTGAGCGAGCGCCGCCGGCGAGCCCTGCAGGCGCACATACAGCCGCCCATCGACCCAGCAGGTCCCCGTTACCGGCAGCGGCGTGCGTGCCCAGTCGTTCATCCGTGCAATCGCCTGCGCGCCGCTTAGGGCAAACGTCAGCGTCAGTTGGCCCGGCGCTCGCGGCAGCACCTTCAATGAAACCTCCAAGAGCACGCCGAGCGTACCCAGGGCGCCGACCATGAGCCGCGTCACATCGTAGCCTGCGACGTTTTTCATCACGCGCCCGCCGAAATTCAGCACCTGCCCGGCGCCTGTGAGGATCCGCACGCCGAGCACGTAATCGCGCACCGGACCTGCACTCGCACGCGCAGGTCCCGCCAGGCCGCAGGCAATCATGCCGCCCAGGGTCGCAGCCGGGCCGAAGTGCGGGGGCTCGAAGGGCAAATGTTGACCGCACTCGGCAAGGCGCGCCTCGATATGCGCAAGGGGTGTGCCGGCGCGCGCCGTCAGCACCAATTCCTGCGGATCGTAGTCGACGACTCCCGTGTGATCCTGCAGCATCAGGGGCTCGCCGCGAAGCGGACGTCCGTAAAACGCCTTCGATCCTGAGCCGCACAGCTGCAACGGCGTGCGCGCGGCGGCGGCCGCCTGGACGCGGGCAGTGAGCTCGGCAGTCGCGTCGCGCTCCATGGGCTTCAAAACCGCGGCAAGTGCTCGAAAGGCATCTGCCCCCCGTGCACGCGCAGCGCGCCGTAGTCCGCACAGCGCGCAAGCGTCGGCACTGCCTTGCCCGGATTTAAGAGCGCGTGCGGATCAAACGCGCGCTTCACGGCGTGAAACATTTCAAGCTCGCCAGAGCCGAACTGCGTGCACATGGGTCCGAGCTTCTCAACTCCGACGCCGTGTTCTCCGGTCACGGTGCCTCCCACCGCGACGCATAGCTCGAGAATGCGATTGCCGCACTCTTCCGCACGCCGCAGCTCGTCGGGCTTGCCTGCATCAAACATGATGAGCGGATGCAGGTTGCCGTCGCCGGCGTGGAATACGTTGGCGATCGGCAGTGCAAATTCCTCCGACAGCCCACTGATACGGTGCAGAACCTCGGGCAGGCGCCGCCGCGGAATCGTTCCATCCATGCAGTAATAGTCGGGCGCCAAGCGCCCCACGGCCGGGAAGGCCGCCTTGCGTCCGGACCACATGCGCAGCTGCTCGCTCGCATCTGCTGCAACGCGCAGATAAACCGCGCCAGCCTCGCGCATGATGCTCATCACGCGCTCCAACTGGTGAGTGACATCGGCGTCACCACCGTCGATTTCACACAGGAGCAGCGCCTGCGCCGCCGTCGGGTAGCCGCACTTGGCGAAGGCATCGGCTGCGCAGATCGCAGCGCCGTCCATCATTTCAAGTCCGGCCGGAATGATCCCTGCGGAAATGATATCTCCGACGACACGGGCGCAGGCGCCGATATCGTCAAAGGCGCCGACTACGAGCTCGACACTCTCGGGCCGGGGCAAGAGTTTTACGGTTACTTCGACGATGATGCCCAGCATGCCTTCGGAACCCGTGAGCAGCGCCGTCAACGCATAGCCGGGCGCTTCGCCCATTTCCGAACCGAGAACCAGGAACTCGCCCGCGGCAGTCACGATCTGAATCTCAAGAATGTTGTGCAGCGTAATGCCGTATTTGAGGCAATGCACTCCGCCGGAATTCTCGGCCACGTTGCCGCCGATCGAGCAGGCAATCTGCGAAGACGGGTCGGGCGCGTAGAAGAGACCGTGCTCCGCACATGCTTTTGAAATGGAGAGGTTGGTGACTCCGGGCTGCACGCGCGCCAGGCGCCGGCGCGGAGCAAGTTCGAGGATCTGGTTGAGGCGCGCGAGCACCAGCAGCACGGCTCCTGCGACGGGCAGGCTGCCGCCGGAAAGGCCGGTTCCCGCGCCACGCGCGACCACCGGTACGCGCAGGCGATGACAGATCGACATGACGGCCTGGACTTCGGCAGCGTTCCCGGGCAACACGACGACATCGGGCACGTGTCGATAGGCGGTCAGACCATCGCACTCGAAGGCGACGCAAGCCTCGCGCGCCGTGAGCACGTTCGCCGCGCCGACCGCGGCGCGCAGTTCCTCGGCCAGGGACGCCATGCTAAGTCCAATCCTCTCGTGGCGATCGATCGTCAGTCTTGCTTGAAGTCTGTCTGCAGCGCGGCTTACTTCGCTGAGCGTCGATCTGAAGGCGGCGCTCATCGCGTGGGGCTTTGCGCCCTTGGATGATAGTGCCGAAATCATTCGCGTTGGCGCAAATCAGTCGCTGCAGGCTCGCAGGTGAAGACGCAAGGATACCTGCTTGCGGGCAGACCATGGCCGCGCGCCGCATTGCTGCGCAAACGCGCGCTTATTGGCGCTTGACAGGACCTGATCCGTCTCCCACGCCCTGTCCGAGTGAGCGCCTGTCGAGGCGAGGCGTTTCTGCGACGCCTCTAACGCAGAAAACGCAGCACAGCGTGCGTTCATGGCGGTCCCGCATTCAACTGAGTCAGGCGCCCACGCGGTTGGGATCCCGCCAGACCCGCTCGAAGGGCAACCGCCAGGCGCTCGGCGCGACGAGCTGATGGATCGCATTCGGCCCCCACGAGCCCGGCGCGTAGATGCGAACCGGCGGCGGTGCTTGCAGCAGCGGTGTCGATACCTCCCAAAGCCGCTCGATTCCTTCGGCGGTTGTAAACAGCGTGCGATCACCCTTCATGGCATCAAGGATCAGGCGCTCGTAAGCCTCGAGCACATCGCCGACCAGGCCGGTCTCGTGCATCGCGAACTGCAGGCTCTGCTTGTCGAGCCGCATGCCCGGTCCGGGGCGTTTGCCGTAGAAGGACAGCGACATTTTGGCAGCATCCGCCAGGTCGAACGTCAAATGGTCCGGGCCTTTGGCACTGACGCCGGACCCGGCGGGGAACATGCTCTTGGGCGGCTCCCGAAACGCGATGGAGATGATCCTCTGGCCCTCGGCGAGACGTTTGCCGGTGCGCAGGTAAAACGGCACGCCGGCCCAGCGCCAATTGTCGATGGAGCATTTCAATGCGATGAAGGTCTCGGTGTCCGACTCGGCGTCAACGCCTTCCTCGGTTCGGTAGCCGGTGTATTGTCCGCGGACGACATGCGCCGGTGCGAGCGGCAACATGCTGCGAAACACCTTGTTTTTCTCTTCGCTGATGGGCGCAGGCTCCAGCGCCGTCGGCGGTTCCATCGCCATGAACGCAAGAATTTGGAATAGGTGGGTTACCACCATGTCGCGAAACGCCCCTATCGATTCATAGAACCCCGAGCGCTTGCCCAGACCCAGCGTCTCCGGAACGTCAATCTGCACGTGGTCAATGAAGTTGCGATTCCAGATAGGCTCAAAGAGCCCGTTGGCGAACCGGAATGCGAGGATGTTCTGCGCCGGCTCCTTGCCCAAAAAGTGGTCGATACGAAAGATTTGGTCCTCTCTGAACACCTCGTGCAGTTTGGCATTCAGGGACACGGCGCTCGCAAGATCAGTGCCGAACGGCTTTTCCATGATGATCCGGGAGCGCTCGACGAGGCCGGCTTCTCCGAGCAGGCGCACCGCCGATAACGCGGCGTTCGGCGGAACGCTCAAGTAGTGCAGGCGACGGCTCTCGCCGAAAGCTTGTTCCGCCTTGTCTACTGCCGCTTTGAGGGCGGCTGCGCCAGCGGCGAGCGGCACGTAATCGAGATTCTTGGCAAAGACATCCCAGTCCGCCGCGCTCACCTTGCGGCTGGAGAACTCATCGAGCGCGCCGCGCACGGCAGCGCGCAAGCCCTCGGCGTCCAGGTTCTCGAGGGACACACCGATGATCCGGCAGCCCGGGATAAACCCGGCGGTCGCCAAGTGGAACAGGCCCGGCCAGAGCTTGCGTCGGGCAAGATCACCCGTTGCGCCCACGAGGACCACGACCTGGGGGTACTGCGGACCCTCGCCTGCAAGAATCTTTGCCACCGTGTACATCCTCTCGTCATGAATCGGGCTCGCGACTCTTGGGGATTCTGGCGCATGAACCTTGCCGCAGCCACCTGTGCATGACCAATGCGTGAGCTGCTTCCAGCGCGAGCGCTGCGCGCCGGTGTCGAACTCCACTCACGCTCCTCAATAGGATGGGCGGCCGCGCTCAGGCCGGCGCGATGGCCCGATGCCCGAGTGCGGTATTCTCTATCATCGTGACGAACCATCAGGTTCTGGTTGTGGGGGCAGGGCCGACGGGGCTCGTGCTCGCGCTGTGGCTGACGCATATGGGCGTCAAAGTGCGCCTTATCGATAAGGCGGCAGAGTCCGGAACCACATCGCGCGCCTTGGCGGTGCAGGCGCGTACGTTGGAGTTTTACCAACAGATGGGGCTCGCTCAGACGGTCGTCGAACGCGGCCATAAGGTCGCGTCCGTGAATCTGTGGGTAAAGGGCACCAAGGCCGCGACCGTTCCGCTCGGGGCGATGGGACAGGGACTGAGCCCCTTTCCGTTTCCGATGATTTTCCCGCAGGACGAGCACGAGCGGCTGCTGATCGAGACTCTTAGCGCCATTGGGATAGAAGTCGAGCGCCGCACGCAGTTGATGGGATTCGAAGATGACGGCCGGGAAATGCGCGCGACGCTGCGCAGAAGCGATGGATCCGAGGAGGTGTGCACAGTTGCCTATCTCGCCGGTTGCGACGGCGCGCGCTCCAGGGCCCGCGAGGTGCTCGGTATCGGGTTTCCCGGCGGCACCTACGATCACATGTTCTACGTAGCAGATGTGCAAGCCTCAGGTGCGCCGATGGACGGCAATTTGCACGTCGACCTGGACGACGCGGACTTCCTCGCCATATTTCCCCTGAAAGGCGCCGGGCGCGCGCGCCTGATCGGCTCGGTGCGCGATGAGGCGGCGCAAGGCTCCGAGCCTCTCAAATTTGAAGACGTCCAGGAGCGCGCCATTCGCAGCCTGAAGGTGAAGGTGGAGCGGGTGAACTGGTTCTCGACTTACCGCGTCCACCACCGCGTCGCGAACGCTTTCGCCAAGGGACGTGCGTTTCTGCTCGGCGACGCTGCACATATCCACAGTCCGGTCGGCGGGCAGGGAATGAATACGGGCATTGGCGATGCGGTCAACCTCGCCTGGAAGCTCGCCTCTGTGCTCAAGGAGAATTCCAGCGCTGCCGTGCTCGAGAGCTATGAGCCCGAGCGCATCGCATTCGCGCGGCGGCTCGTCGCGACGACGGACCGCGTGTTCGCAGGCGTGATCAATCCCAGTGCGCTCGCCCGATTCGTGCGCACGCAAATCGTGCCTGGGATCTTGCCCGGGCTTTTCAGCTTAGCGTTCGTGCGTCGGTTCGCCTTTCGTACCGTCTCGCAGATCGCCGTCAATTACCGCGGCAGCCCGTTGAGCACCGGCGCCGCGGGCAACGTGAAAGGCGGCGACCGCCTGCCGTGGGTTGCGACCGCAGGAGCGCAGGGCAACTTCGCGCCGCTTGCGACTCTCAAGTGGCAGGTGCATGTTTACGGCATTCCAAATGCGGAGCTCGCCGAGTTCTGTGCACAGCGCGCTCTACAGTTCCAATCATTTCCATGGGAAGCCGCCTGCGATGAAGCTGGAATCATGCAGAACGCACTCTATCTCGTGCGGCCGGATAGCTATGTGGCGCTTGCGGACCCGGATGCGTCGACGCAAAGACTGGCTCAATATTTCGCCACGCGAGACATCCGCGCCTTGCGCGGATAGGGCGCTGCGTTGTTGCAGGACGCTAGGGGATTGCGCTAAAAAGTATTCGCGCGCCTTCCCCGCAAGCGCAGAGCGCCGTCGGTATCAAACGGCAAGCCCGAGGCCCAACACGGCGATCAAACTCCATCCCAACGCACCTCCGCGGCCGGCGCGCCCACTGGGTTAAACCGAAGTTCCCGGCGATTTTAG
>PLIX01000279.1 GCA_003140135.1 Gammaproteobacteria bacterium | reverse complement strand
CGAGGACCGGCGCTGAGGCCACTCGGCGGTGGGCCCGGGGGAGGCCCGAGCGCGCTTGTCTGCCGGGTAATCTGCTCAATGATGCTAACCGTACCGGAGCTGACATTGGATGTCACGATCTCGGCGAGGTTCTTTGAGACGACGATCATGTGTGTCCGGTCCTGGCCCGTGCCCAGAACCCAGTCAATGCGTTGTGTGCGAGGATCGTAGCGGCCGATCACCTTACTCGTTTCAGCCGTAAAATAGAGCTCGCCGCCGCCCATCGCTAAACCATGCGGGGAGTGCAGTGCGCCGAGGTCAATCGGATGCAGCGCCTTTTGCGCGACCAGATCCACGACCGAAATGGTGTTCAGAGTGCTGCCTTCGCCGCCGTAGTTGGAAATGTATGCGAGTTTGCCATCGTCCGAGGCAATCACTTCATGGGGGTCCTCGCCAGCCGGAACACGTGCTACGACCTGTAACTTCGCCGGATCGACAACGGCGAGCGTGTTGTCGCTTTTTTCAAGCACGAGCAGTGCCGGTGAGGGTGTCTGCGCGGCAACGTGCATTGCAACGAGGAGCATCGTGCCAAGCTGGAGGGCGATCAGCGTTGAGCTTCTTACCCTGTTCATAAGGACCTCCTGTTTCAGCTCAAAGAATGGAATGGCAGCATTCGGAACCTTGCATACACCGCCTTATGACGCCGGAATGCGCACCCGCCCGGCACACGTCTTAGCATAACCGCTCGAATTCGTGTCAGGTGCACGGTCGACCTGTTGCTCATTCAAGGAAGGTCATGCACGTTCGTTGTGAATCCCGAGCGGCGCCGCGGGTTGGTCCTGACCCGACTGAGCCAGACGGTGCGCTGCGCGGCGACTGGTCTCATCACATGGGTCGTTCGCTGCAGGCGTATGAGGCACAATCGTCGCCATTGTATTTGGATCAGGGAGCACTCGACTTGACTAAGACTCGCCCCTCCGTCGCCGACAAGCGGCGCACTTTTCGCCGGTTGCACGAAGCCGGTTGCTTCGTCATTCCGAACCCTTGGGACGTGGGCGGTGCTCTGTACCTGCAGAGTCTAGGTTTCGAAGCGCTTGCCACGACAAGTTCCGGATACGCCTGGTCGCAAGGACGCCCGGACGGAGGTGTTTCGCGCGATATGGCGCTCGCTCACATCGCAAGCATGGTGGCGGCATCGGATGTACCGATTAACGCGGACTTCGAAAGCGGCTTCGCAGCCGATGCAGCAGGAGTCGCAGACAGCGTCGCTCTCGCCGTGCAGACGGGGGTTGCGGGACTGTCGATTGAGGACTCATCCGGCGATGCCGCGAACCCACTCTTCGAGCTCAGCATTGCGATTGAGCGGATCCGCGCGGCGCGCGCCGCGATCGACAGGGCGGGTGGCGAAGTCCTTTTGATCGGCCGCGCTGAGTGTTTTCTGGTCGGCCGACCCGATCTTGCGGAGACCATCAAGAGGCTGAAGGCCTACGCGGCGGCCGGAGCCGATTGCCTCTACGCTCCTGGCCTGCAAACGAGCGACCAGATTGCATCCGTTGTCGCGGCGCTCGCCCCAAAGCCCGTTAATTTGCTGGTCGGTTCGGCGAGCGCGTTGACGATGCGAGATATCGCAGCGCTCGGCGTGCGACGAGTGAGCGTCGGCGGAGCACTGGCGCGCACAGCGTGGGGAGCATTCATGCGTGCGGCGAGGCTCATTGCGGAGGCAGGACGCTTCGATGGGTTCGCCGAGGCCGCGGGTGGGCGGGACCTGGACTCTTTCTATCGCGCCCTCTGAGCCCGCACATGACGCCGAAGAGCGCTGTAACCCAGTGGCCCGCCCAGAAAGACGGGCGGGAGAGGCTACCTGCCGAATTGGGAGTCCGAGAGTGCGACAAAGGGGCACGAGCTGCCGGAATCCCGTTCGCGCCATCCACTGGATTATGTCAAAAGTTCTCGCAAATATTTGATTATTAAAGTATTTATGTATCTGTGGCCCGCCCGATCCAGCTGCACCACGCTTCTGCGAGTCGGCGTCGGCGCCGAAGACACCCTCGCGCTCCCTGCTGCCATTTGCGGTAAGGCACGGGCGAGCACTAGGATTGAGTGGGGGGATTGGCGCTCAGGCCGGATCGTCGATGGGGCCGGCAGGAGTTGCGAATCGCACCAAGAATCAACTCTCACCAGAATAACGAGAACGACAATGGCCGCAAATAATCTTATTGACCGCGCCAAATCCATTCTCATGACGCCGCGCTCTGAATGGCCGGTCATCGCCGAGGAGCCCGACACCGTAGCCGCGCTCTACACGCGCTACATCGTCATCATGGCAGCCATACCGGCCGTCGTGCACTTCGTGTCCGCCTCGTTGATCGGCGTTTCGGTTCCCGTTTTGGGCTACTACCGGGTCGGCGTCACGGCCGCACTGAGCGCCGCGATTCTCTCCTACGTGCTGGCGCTGATCGGCATCTTCGTCCTGACCCTGATCGTCGATGCGCTCGCGCCGACCTTCGGCGGCCAGAAGAGCCAGGTGCAGGCTCTCAAGACCGTCGCCTACGCGTACACCGCCAGCTGGGTTGCATCGATCATCGGCCTTATCCCTGGTCTCATGCTGATCGCAGCATTAGCCGGAGGTATTTACGGTATCTATTTGCTGAACATGGGCCTGCCCTTCACGATGAAGTGCCCACCGGAAAAGTCAGTCGGCTACACGGCTGTCACGATCATCGTCGCCATCATTGTCGCCTTCATCCTCAATTTGATTGTCGGCTCGGTTGGAGGCTGGGGTTTCGGCTCCGGCCGCTATCCGACCGCTTTTTCCGCGCCGAGTGCCGGTGATAGCGGCGGCTTCGCCCGTGGCAGCGCGGGAGCGGGTTTGCAGGCTTGGTCAGACAAAATGGCGGCCGCATCCAAACAGGTCGACGCGGCACAAAAGTCCGGCGACCCCAACGCCAAGGCAAACGCAGTTGGGGCGATGCTCGGCGCCGCCCTTGGCGGCGGAGGAAAAGTTGAGTCTCTGGCTCCCGATCGCATCAAGCCCTTCGTACCGGATTCATTGGGCGGGTTGAAGCGCACGGAAATGTCGGCGGACCGAACGGCTTCCATGGGAGTGCAGATATCCAAAGCCGAAGCAACATACTCCAACGGCGCAGATCACAACCTGAAGCTGGAAATCACGGATACAGGATCGCTCAAAGGGCTGGTGGGATTCGCCGGCGGCTGGGCCGGCGTGGAACAGGACCATGAAACCGACACGGGCTACGATAAGACCTACAAGAACAACGGACAGCTCGTGCACGAGAAATGGGACAATCAGAACCACAGCGGCGACTACGGCGTCATCGTCGGTGACCGCTTCTCGGTGACGGTATCGGGGAGGGCTGCGAACATCGATGAATTGAAGGGCGCCGTGGCCAGCATCAATCTCGCCGGTCTGGCGGCGCTGAAGAATGAAGGCGTTCAGTCGAATTGACGGTTCCGCAGGCCGGGATGCGAAGGCGTCGGCCACGCCTCGCTCCGGGCATAAGGCTTATTCACCCGCTGCGCACGCGGCCTGCGCCACGTCCTGACGAATCAGACTTCCGGCCGCACATTCGGCAGCCTGCACCGCGCACTTCGTGGCGACGGTTCGGTCCGGTGCATCGCAACGAAACGTCGCCCGTGCAGTTATCGCTTATAGGGTGTCCCGTCCCGGTGCGTTGCGCAGTTATCAGCGCTCTAACGTAGGTCGATGTCCGGATACTCGACGACGTCTTCATTCGGGCGGCGCGAACCAATCTCCAGGAGTAGAGCGTCGCCTTTGGAACGGTTTTGCAGATGATGACCGTCTGCAACACCGGCCCTGAATCCCGCGCAATCCCCCGGCAGCAGAACCTCCTCGCCGCCGTCCGTGACCAGCACAACCTCGCCCGTTAACACATAGATGAATTCATCTTCGGAAGTATGCCAGTGACGCTGGCTCGACCAAGCACCGGGCACAAGGCGCTGAAGATTGACGCCGAATTGGGTCAGACCCGCCGCGTCTCCAATTGCATGGCGAATGCGCCCTTGGCAGGGCGCATCATAGGGCGACGGGTAGTCTGATCCCGTGCGCCGGGGCGCAAGGGTCAAGTCGATCTTCTTCATTCGTTTCTTCCAAATTGACGCATTCAAACCGGGTCACCGAAGCACCTGGCCACCAAACCATCGCATTGCGAAATTCATCGTGTCAACCATGCGGGGTGACCATGCCGGTTGCGGCTTCGCTAGTGCTGTGCCGAGCGTGCCACGCAGCGGGCCGGCTTATTGATAGCCTGCTGCCGCGCCATGGAGACGCTCAAGTCGCTGTGGTTGCTAAACACAGCGTCTTAAGTAA
>PLIX01000012.1 GCA_003140135.1 Gammaproteobacteria bacterium | reverse complement strand
GTGAAGAACATGATCACGGGTGCTGCGCAGATGGATGGGGCGGTGCTGGTGGTGTCGGCGGCGGATGGTCCGATGCCGCAGACGCGGGAGCACATATTGTTGGCGCGCCAGGTGGGTGTTCCGTACATCGTGGTGTACATGAACAAAGCGGACATGGTGGATGACAAGGAGCTTTTGGAGCTTGTGGAGATGGAGGTTCGGGAGCTGTTGTCGGTGTACAAGTTTCCGGGTGACAAGACCCCGATCATCATTGGCTCAGCGTTGAAGGCGCTCGAGGGGGACCCGAGCGAGATTGGGGTGAAGAGTGTGGTGAGGCTTGTGGAGGAGATGGACAAGTACATTCCGGTGCCCAAGCGCGAAGTGGACAAGCCGTATCTGATGCCGGTGGAGGATGTGTTCTCCATCTCTGGGCGCGGGACGGTGGTGACGGGGAGGATTGAGCGCGGGGTGGTGAAGGTGAACGAAGAGGTGGAGATTATTGGGCTGAAGCCCACGGTGAAGACGATTTGCACTGGGGTGGAGATGTTTCGCAAGCTTCTCGATGAGGGTCAGGCGGGGGACAACGTGGGGGTGCTGCTGCGTGGCACGAAGCGAGAGGATGTGGAGCGCGGGCAAGTCTTGGCGAAGCCTGGGAGCATTACGCCGCACACGAACTTTGAGTGTGAGGTGTATGTGCTGACGAAGGAGGAAGGAGGGCGGCACACGCCGTTCTTCAAAGGCTATCGGCCGCAGTTTTACTTTCGCACCACCGATGTGACGGGGATGATTCAGCTGCCCGAGGGCACGGAGATGGTGATGCCTGGGGACAACATCAAGATGACGGTGGAGCTGATCAGTCCGATTGCGATGGAGGAAGGTTTGCGCTTTGCGATCCGTGAGGGCGGGAAAACCGTCGGCGCAGGCGTCGTGTCGAAAATCCTGAAATAAGGCAACAAGTCATGGCCAACCAGAACATCCGCATACGGCTGAAAGCCTTCGATCATCGCCTGATCGACTCTTCCGCGCGCGAAATCGTCGAGACCGCCAAGCGCACCGGCGCGACCGTGCGCGGTCCAGTGCCGCTTCCGACCAAGATGGAGCGCTTTACGCTGCTGGTGTCGCCGCATGGCGATAAGGACGCGCGCGATCAGTTCGAGCTGCGTACCCACAAGCGCCTCATGGACATCCTGAACCCCACCGACAAGACGGTGGATGCGCTCATGAAGCTCGATCTTCCGGCCGGCGTTGACGTCCAGATCAAGTTGAACTGAAGGTACTCGCTGCGTATACTGCGCGGCTGTTTCGCCCCCGGACAAAAGCTCACGGGGGCTGGCCGCGAATGCGGCTTCGGGCGAGGTTGGAGCCTTTTACGAGCTCCAAGACCACTCGAGACCCGCGACGTCTCCTTCACGACGCCGCGGAATTCTCCTGTCGGCTCCCCTCACCGCTGTCGCATCCTGCGACGCGCCAACCGTAGCGCGTCGCCTTAGAGGAAGTCATCGATGCCAATGGGTTTGCTAGGGCGTAAGTGCGGCATGACGCGCGTGTTCACCGAGGCCGGTGTCACCGTGCCGGTGACCGTGATCGAAGTGCTGCCGAACCGCGTCACGCAAGTGAAGTCGACGGAAGTCGACGGCTATCGCGCCGTGCAGATCAGCTTCGGTGTGAAACGTCCGCAGCTCCTGTCAGCCGCGGTCGCGGGCCACTATGCGAAGGCGAAGGTCGCGCCCGGCCGCACCCTCATGGAGTTCCGGCTCGGCGACAAGGAGCGCACCGAGCTTGCGGCAGGCTCCGAGATCACGGTCGAACTGTTCAAGGCGGGCGATGCGGTCGATGTGACCGGCACGACCATCGGCAAGGGCTTCGCCGGCACCATCAAGCGCCATCACTTCGCAGGCGGCATGGCCTCGCACGGCAATTCCTTATCTCACCGCGCACCTGGCTCCATCGGCCAGCGCCAGACCCCGGGTCGCGTGTTCTTGGGAAAGCGCATGTCCGGGCACTTGGGCGCGATCCGCCGCATGACGGAGAACCTGAAGGTCGTCGAAGTCGACGTCGAGAGAAACCTGCTCCTCATCAAGGGCGCGGTTCCGGGCGCCGAAGGCGGCAACGTGATCGTGCGCCCGTCGTTGAAAGCGGCGCGCCAGGCGGCGCGCAAGAAGCTGACGCCGGTGAAAGCCGCCCCGAACCCGGTCGCGGCAAAGAAGTAAGGGCGTTGCGTCAATGAAGCTCAAAGTGTTGAACGGCAAGCCGGAGATGCAGGTCTCCGATACGGCCTTCGGCCGTGAATTCAACGAAGCCCTGGTGCACCAGGTCGTCACCGCCTACCAGGCGGCCGGCCGCGCCGGCACCAAGGCGCAGAAGACGCGCGCCGAAGTGCGCGGCGGCGGCAGAAAGCCGCACGCCCAGAAGGGCACGGGCCAGGCGCGCGCGGGTTCGAACCGAAGTCCCATCTGGGTCGGGGGTGGCCGGGCCTTTGCGGCCAAGCCGCGCGATTTCACCCAGAAGGTCAATCGCAAGATGTATCAGGGCGCGATGCGCTCGATGCTTTCGGAGCTTGCGCGCCAGGATCGGCTGCGCGTCACCGAGGACATCACCCTCGAGGCGGGTAAGACGCGCCTCCTCGTCAATCAGCTCAAGGACTGGGATCTTGAGGACGTGTTGATCATCGTCGAGGCGGTGGAGGAAAAACTCTTCCTCGCGGCGCGCAATCTCCACAAGGTCGAGGTGCTCGAGGTCGGGAAGTTGAATCCCGTCGCGCTCGTCAGTCACGACAAGGTGCTGCTGACGGTCGCCGCGGTGAAGCTGATCGAGGAGCGCCTGCAGTGAACCGCGAAGAGTTGATGACCGTGCTCATTGCTCCGCATGTCACGGAGAAGAGTTCGCTTGCGATGCAGAACCACAATCAATACACGTTCCGCGTGCGCCGCGATGCCACCAAGGTCGACGTGAAGAAGGCGGTGCAGCTGATGTTCGACGTGCAGGTGCGCGGCGTGCAGATCGTGAACGAGCCTGGCAAGACGCGCCGCTTTGGCGGGCGCACGGGCCGCACGCAGGACACGAAGAAGGCGTACGTGAGTCTCGCGCAGGGCCAGACGATCGACTACGAGGCGAGGGCCAAGGCATGAGCCTGATCAAGTACAAGCCGACCTCCCCCGGCACACGCTCGGTGATCAAGGTCGACCGCTCGCANNGGTGCCCGCAATCATTTCGGGCGCATCACGACGCGCCACCATGGCGGCGGCTCGCGCCAGAAATACCGCATCATCGACTTCAAGCGCGACAAGGACGGCGTCGCGGGCGTGGTCGAGCGCATCGAATACGATCCAAACCGCACCGGTCACATCGCGCTCATCTGCTACGCGGACGGCGAGCGCCGCTACATCCTCGCGCCCAAGGGCGTCGTCCCCGGCGACGAGATCCGCTCCGGCGCCGATGCGCCCATCAAGCCCGGCAATGCCATGGCGCTGCGGCACATACCCGTGGGGTCCCTCGTGCACAACGTCGAGTTGAAGCCCGGCAAGGGCGGGCAGCTGGCGAGGAGCGCCGGCGGCTCGGTGCAGTACACCTCGCGCGAGGGCGTCTACGCATCCTTGCGCCTGAAGTCGACGGAGACGCGCCGCGTGCATGTGGATTGCCGCGCGACCGTCGGCGAGGTGGGCCACGACGAGCACAATTTGCGCAGCTACGGCAAGGCCGGCGCCAAACGCTGGCGCGGCATCCGTCCGACGGTGCGCGGTCTTGCCATGAACCCCGTCGACCACCCGCACGGCGGCGGCGAGGGCAAGTCCGGCCAGGGCAATCCGCATCCGGTGTCGCCGTGGGGCCAGAACGCCAAGGGTTTGAAGACGCGCCACAACAAGCGCACCGACAACATGATCCTGCAGCGTCGCAAGAACAAGGTACGTTGATATGCCGCGTTCATTGAAGAAAGGACCGTTCGTGGATCTGCATCTTGCCAAGAAGGTGCAGGTGGCCTCGGCGAAGAACGACAGGAAGCCGATCAAGACTTGGTCGCGCCGCTCCATGGTCATTCCCGAGATGGTGGGTTTGACGATCGCGGTGCACAACGGCCGCCAGCACATCCCGGTGCTCATGACCGAGAACATGGTCGGCCACAAGTTGGGCGAGTTCGCGCCCACGCGCACTTTCAAAGCCCACTCGGGCGACAAGAAAGTCTCGGCGGCGACCTAAGGGGGAATGGGCAATGGAAGTCTCCGCCAAGCTCAAATACGCGCGCATCTCGGCGCAGAAGTGCCGCCTGGTCGCGGACGTCGTGCGCGGCGAGCCGGTCGGCAGCGCCCTTGCCACCTTGAAGTTCATGCCGAAGAAGGGCGCGGAACTGGTGCGCAAGGTGCTGGCCTCGGCGGTCGCCAACGCCGAGCACAACCACGGCGTCGACATCGACGAGCTCAAAGTTTCGCGCGTGCTCATTGACGTCGCGCCGCAGTTGAAGCGCTTTGCCGCGCGCGCCAAAGGCCGCGGCACCCGCATCGTGAAGCGGAACAGCCATATCACCGTCGCCGTGAGCGATGGGAAGAAGGACTAGCGCATGGGTCAAAAGGTCAATCCGATCGGCATACGCTTAGGCATCACCCGTGATTGGGTGTCGAAGTGGTATGCGGGCAAAAAGCAGTTCCCGGCACACGTGCACACGGATTTTCGCGTGCGTGCGTTCCTCAGGAAACGCCTCGCGGAGGCTTCCGTCAGCCGCATTCACCTGGAGCGCGCCGCGAAGAAGGTCAACATCACGATCCAGACCGCGCGCCCCGGCATCGTCATCGGCAAGAAGGGCGAAGACATCGAGAAGCTGCGCCAGGAGACCGCGAAGCTCCTGGGGATGCCCGTCAGCGACGTGCGTTTGAACATTGCCGAGATCAGAAAGCCCGAGCTTGATGCCCAACTGGTCGCGGACAGCATCGCCCAGCAGATCGAGAAGCGCGTGATGTTCCGCCGCGCCATGAAGCGCGCCGTGATGAGCACCATGAGAAGCGGCGCATTGGGCGTGAAAGTGCGCGTCTCCGGGCGCTTGAACGGCGCCGAGATCGCACGCACCGAGTGGTACCGGGAAGGGCGCATTCCGCTGCACACCTTCCGCGCCGACATCGACTACGGCCTCTCCGAGGCGCGCACCACCTACGGCGTGATCGGCGTCAAGGTGTGGATCTTCAAAGGCGAAGTGTTCGAGAAGCCGAAGGTCGAGGCGATCGTCGAGGCCGACGCCGCCCAGGCCGCCGCCGCGGCAGTACCGGCGACAACGCCGCCGCCGCCGGCCCCCGCAGCCGCCGAACAGCCCAGCGCGTGAGTGACTAATCGTGTTGCAACCTAAGCGCACCAAGTATCGCAAACAGTTCAAGGGCAGAAACGCCGGCCTTGCGCTGCGCGGCAGCTCCGTGGCCTTCGGTGAATTTGGACTCAAGGCGACGAGCCGCGCCCGCATGACGGCGCGCGAGATCGAAGCGGCGCGGCGCGCGATGGCGCACTACGTCAAACGCGGCGGCCAGATCTGGATCCGCGTATTTCCGGACGTGCCCATCTCCAAGAAGCCGCTCGAGGTGCGCATGGGCAGCGGCAAGGGCAACATCGAGTACTGGATTGCACGCGTGCAGCCCGGCAAGGTGCTCTTTGAAATGGAAGGCGTGGATGAGACCACCGCGCGCGAGGCGTTTCGCCTGGCCGGCTCGAAGCTCTCCGTGTCCACCATGTTCGTGAAACGGCAGGTTCGCTAGATGGACGCCAAAGAGCTGCGCAGCAAAAAGGCCCCCGAGCTTGCCGACGAGCTTGTCAAACTGCGCAAAGAGCAGTTCTCGCTGCGTCTGCAGCGCGCCACGGGCCAGTCGCCGAAGCCGGACCAGTTCACCAAGGTCCGGCGCAACATCGCGCGCCTGAAGACGATCATGCGCGAGGCGCGCACGCGCTCCGCCGGAGAGAATAAGTGAGCACCGATACCCCCGAACAGCCCGCGAAGAAGCCGCGCACTCTCACCGGTCGCGTCGTCAGCAACAAGATGCAGAAGACGATCGCGGTGGAGATCGAGCGCCTGGTCAAGCACCCGCAGTACGGCAAGTACATACGGCGCACGACGAAGCTGCTCGCGCACGATGAGAAGGGCGAATCGCACGAGGGCGACACGGTGATGATCACGCCGTGCCGGCCACTGTCGCGGCGCAAGTCGTGGCGGTTGCTCGCGATAGTGGACAAGGCCGCCGAGTGATCCACGAGGCACACGCAGCATGATTCAGATGCGCACAATGTTGAATGCCGCGGATAACAGCGGCGCGCGCACCCTGATGTGCATCAAGGTGCTGGGCGGCACCCGCCGCCGCTACGCGACCGTGGGCGACGTCATCAAGGTGAGCGTCAAGGACGCGATACCGCGCGGCAAGGTCAAGAAGGGCGAGGTGTACGACGCGGTGGTCGTGCGCACGAAGTTCGGCGTGCGCCGGCCGGACGGCTCGCTCATCCGCTTCGACGGCAATGCGGCGGTGCTGTTGACGAACAAGCTCGAGCCGATCGGCACGCGCATCTTCGGGCCGGTCACACGCGAGCTGCGCAACGTGCAGTTCATGAAGATCATCTCGC
>PLIX01000086.1 GCA_003140135.1 Gammaproteobacteria bacterium | reverse complement strand
ATAAGCACATTCGATCGCGAGTTTTTCCGGCGTCAGATGCGCATCGAATAGAGCCTCGATGCGGGAGCGTTCCGGCAGTGCCGGAAAGTCCCGGCGCAGACGCGCGAGCAACCAATAGCCGTGCACGCAGCTGTGCCAGTCGAAACTTCCGTAGAACACCGGGTGCAGCGCGCGCGGCGATTGCACGTCAGCGGGCCCCGTCATGACGTGATCGAGCTTGTTGGGGTATTCCTGGGTGACGTGCCCGAGCGCGATCTGCGCCAGCTGCCGGGCAAGTTCAGCGTCGAGTGCGAATGCGTCCATTGCCTCAGCGCCTATATACGCAGAGCGCCATCAGCGCGGTGTTGGCGGCGAGCAGCAGCACGGCAGAAGGGATCTGCACTTTAATCACTCCATTGCGATCGGGAAGCTCGAGCAAGGCAGCCGGCACGATATTGAAGTTTGCAGCCATAGGAGTCATCAGCGTCCCACAGAAGCCGCTCAACATGCCGAGCGCAGACATGATGACGGGGTCGCCGCCAAAGCGGCCGACGATGAGCGGCAAGCCGATCCCCGCGGTCATTACCGGGAACGCTGCAAAGGCGTTGCCCATGATGACCGTGAACATAGCCATGCCGAGCGTATAGGTGACGACGGCGATCGATCCGTTTGTCATGGGGATCGCCTGCGTCACGAGCTGACCGACCACCCGTCCGACGCCGGCGGCGGCAAACAGCGCTCCCAGGGACGCCAGTGTTTGCGGCAGCACGGCCGCCCAGCCGACGGCCTCCATGAGGCGGCGGCCTTCGCGCAAGGGCGCAAGTAGCGGGGCACGCAGTAGCGCACATCCCAGCGCGAGCGCCACCAGCACTGCAAGCGCCAGCGCAATGAGAGTCCTATGCGCAGGCTCAAGCAGCGCGGCGCTGCCGATGTGCAGCTTCTTCCCAAAAACGGCGACGAGAAGGACGACCACGGGAATCGTCAGAGCCGGCACGAACAGGCGATTGCCGTTGCTTTGCGCAGCCTCCCGGCGCTCGGCAATGGGTGCAGCGGCGTCTGCCGAGGCGAGTCCGCTCGCCGCGAGCACCACCAACGCCATCAGGATCATGCCGTTGGCCAGATCCGGCAGATGTGACCCCGCGAGGAAGGAGAGCGCATAGGTGCCCCAGAAAGCCGCGCTGCGCCAGCGACGCGCGCTACTGCGATCGAGCGCGCGGCCGATGGCAAACGCTGCGAACATGATCCCGGTCATGATGTAGACGTGTTCGAGCGTAATCATCGCGCGGCAGCCCGCGCGCGTTTGAGCCGGCGGTCGAGGAGCAGGAGCCTCGTGCCGTGAACGAGAAAGGCGAGTATTGCCGTCGGTATCGCCCACAACGCAAGGTCGAGCGGTGCGACGACGTAGCCACTTTGCTGCAGGAAACCCTTCATCAGCAAAACCGATCCGATGGCGATGAACACATCCTCGCCGAAGAAGAGTCCGATGTTGTCGGTCGCGGCGGCAAAGGCGCGAATTTCCATGCGGATGGACGCCGTGATCGCACCGTGCCGCTCCTCGGCGGCCTCGGCCATGGGTGCGATGAGCGGGCGGACCATCTGTGCCTGGCCCAAGAGCGCGTTCAATCCGAGGGCGGAGGTGACCTGGCGCAGTAGCAGATAAGCCAAGAGCACGCGCGCCGTCGTAATGGCACGCAGGGTCGTGATCAGTGTCTGCACTCGTTCGCGCAGTCCCGCGCGCTCGAGAAGCCCGATCACCGGCAGCACCAGCCAGACAATGCCCACGTAGCGGTTCTCGACGAACGCCCGGCCGAATGTTTCGATGACGCCCGTTAGGCTCGAACCGCCGGCCATGCCGGTCACGACTCCGGCGACGCCCACGACGACCAGGGGATTCAGCCGTAAGGCAAAACCGACAATGACGATGGCGATGCCGGATAAAACGAGCATTGCGGCGCCGTTACATTACCGTCGCGGCGCGCGCTGCCGGACGCGTCGCGGTCGCGCCCCGCAGTTGCTCCGGTGTGATGAGACCCTGCACCATGTAAGTTTAGCTTATCGATACCTTGGCGGTGCGTCGGGGAGGGCAGGTGGGCTGGCAGTTCTGGATCGACCGCGGCGGCACGTTTACCGACATCGTGGCGATAGCCCCGGACGGCGCGATGAAGACGCTCAAGCTCTTGAGCGAGCATCCGGAACGTTACCCGGACGCCGCGGTCGCCGGAATCAAAAGCATCCTCGGCCTCGAGCTGCGCGAGCGCATTCCTGCCGGAGCCATTGATGTCATTAAAATGGGAACGACGGTTGCAACCAACGCGCTCCTTGAGCGCAAAGGCGCGCGCACGCTCTTGGTTGTGAATGGCGGGTTCGCGGATCTGCTCAAAATCGGCACGCAGGCGCGACCGCGGCTCTTCGACCTCGATATTCACTTGCCGACAGCGCTTTACGAGCGCGTGTTCGAGAGTGCCGGCCGCGTGACAGCGCAAGGGACCGAGATCGAGCCGGTCGATGCCGTAGCGGCGCGTGATGCCTTCACACGCGCTCGCAAGGACGGCATCCAATCCTGTGCCATCGCGCTCATCCACGCGTGGCAGTTTCCCGAGCAAGAGCGCGAACTTGCAGCCTTGGCGCGCGCCGCGGGGTTCGAGCGCATATCGGTGAGCCACGAAGTCAGTCCTCTTTTGGGGCTCGTGCCGCGCGGCGCGACCACCGTGGTCGACGCCTATCTTTCGCCCGTGCTACGCCATTACGTCGAGCAGCTCGCCGCGCAGGTGGCCGGTACGCCGCTCCTTTTCATGCAATCAAACGGCGGGCTGGTGGATGCTGCGGCTTTCCAGGGCAAGGACGCGCTACTGTCGGGCCCTGCAGGCGGCATCGTCGGAGCCGTGCGCACGGCCGGGCAGGCCGGCATTACTCACCTCATCGGCTTCGATATGGGCGGTACGTCGACGGACGTTGCGCTGCATGCGGGTGTGTTCGAACGCACCTTCGATGGCCAGGTTGCCGGGATGCGCGTGCGCGCACCGATGATGGCGATTCACAGCGTCGCGGCCGGCGGCGGATCAATTCTGCGCTTTGACGGCGCGCGCTTTCGTGTCGGCCCCGAAAGCGCAGGCGCGGATCCGGGGCCTGCCTGCTACCGGCGCGGCGGTCCTTTGACCGTGACCGATGCCAATGTCTGCGTCGGCAAGATTCAGGCGCGCCACTTTCCCTCGATCTTCGGCCCGCGGGGCAACATGCCGATCGACGCTGGCATCGTCGGCGAGCGCTTTGCAGCGCTCGCAGCGCAAGTGCAGTCCGAGAGCGGCATGACACTGGATTCGCGTGCGGCGGCGTCGGGGTTTTTGCGCGTTGCGGTGTCCCACATGGCAAATGCGATCAAGCAGGTGTCGCTCGAGAAAGGCCACGACGTCGCGGACTTCGCGCTCCAATGCTTCGGCGGCGCGGGTGGACAACACGCCTGTCTCGTAGCCGAAGAACTCGGCATGCGCACCGTGCTGATCCACCCGTTGGCAGGAGTGCTGTCCGCGTACGGAATGGGGCTCGCCGATCAGAGTGTGCAGCGCGAGCGCGCCATCGAGCGCGCGTTTAACCCAGGGGTGATGCCGCATCTTGCCGGCGCTGCGGCGCAACTCGAGGCAGATGCGCGTGCCGCACTCATCTCGCAGGGCGTCGGGGACCGGCGGATCGAGACGCATTGCCAAGTGCATCTGCAATACGCGGGGGCCGATTCCGCGCTGCCCGTGCCGCTGGGCTCTCTCGAAGAGATGCAGGCAGCGTTCACGGCCGCGCACCGGATACGCTTCGGATTTGCCACGCCGGAGCGTGCGACCTGGGTGGCCCTCGTGGCCGTCGAAGTCACGGCGCTCAGCCCGCGGGCGCGAGACGCCGAGCGCCCGCCGCGGGCGAGCGGCGCAGCACGACCGATTGACGAGGTCGAACTGTGGACCCGCGGTCGTGCCTACCGCGCGCCTGTATTTGATCGCAGCTTGCTGTGTCCCGCAGACAAGATCACGGGACCCGCGCTGATCATCGAGACCATCGCTACCACCGTAATCGAGCCCGGCTGGAGTGCCGAGGTGAATAGGTTAGGGCACCTCGTGTTGCAGCGCACGGGCGTTCAGGCGGAGCGCGGCAAGGTCAACCCGTATCCCGCCGACCCGGTGCTTCTTGAGCTCTTCAACAATCTCTTCATGAATGTCGCCGAGCAGATGGGGGCCGTGCTGCAGAACACCTCCACCAGCGTCAACATGCGTGAGCGGCTCGACTTCTCCTGCGCGATCTTCGATCGCCGGGGCGCGCTCATTGCGAATGCGCCGCACGTGCCGGTGCATCTCGGGGCGATGGGGGAGAGCGTGCAGACCGTGATACGCAGCAGGCGCGACACATTGCGACCGGGAGATGCCGTCGTGTTGAATAATCCCTTCAACGGCGGCACACACCTGCCGGATCTGACGGTCGTGACGCCGGTGTTCGACAGTGCGGGCCGCGAAATTCTGTTCTTTGTGGGCAATCGCGGGCATCACGCCGATATCGGGGGTCTGACGCCGGGTTCGACGCCCCCGAATTCGACGCGGCTCGTTGAGGAGGGCGTCGTGATCGATGATTTCCTGCTCATCGAAGGCGGCGTCTTCCATGAGTCGCAGTTTCGCAACCTCTTGACGGGCGCGCAGTATCCGGCACGCAGCCCGGATACAAATATCGCCGACATCAAGGCGCAGGTCGCNNGTCGCGGCGTACATGGCGCACGTCATGCAGAACGGCGAGGAGAGCGTCCGTAGTGCAATCGAGCATCTCAACGACGGCTCTTTCGACTATGTGATGGACGACGGATCGCCGCTTCGGGTCGCCGTGCGCGTCGATCGGCACGCGCGCGCAGCGACCATCGATTTCACCGGCACCGGGCCGCAGCATGCCGGAAACTTCAATGCGCCCCCCGCGGTCGTGCGGGCAGTCGTGCTGTATGTATTTCGCTGCCTGGTGGGGCGCGATATCCCGCTCAATGATGGCTGTCTGCGTCCGCTTACCATCGTGATCCCCGCCGGGACATTTCTCTCGCCCGCCCCCGGCAGTGCCGTGGTTGCCGGCAATACCGAGGTCAGCCAGGCGGTGTGCAATGCACTCTTAGGCGCTTTGGGAGCGTGCGCATCATCTCAGGCCACAATGAATAATTTTCTCTTTGGCGACGAGCACCAGCAGTACTATGAAACCATCTGCGGCGGCTCAGGGGCGGGGCCGGGCTTCGATGGGGCCTCGGCCGTTCATACTCATATGACCAACACGCGCATCACGGATCCGGAAGTGCTCGAGCTGCGCTATCCCGTGCGTGTCGAGAGCTTCGCCATCCGCACGGGGTCGGGCGGACTCGGCGGCACGCGCGGCGGAGATGGAGTCGTGCGCAGAATCCGCTTCAATGCGCCGATGACAGCGGTGATCGTCTCCTCGAGACGCACCGTGGCGCCGCATGGTCTGGCGGGCGGCGGCAGCGGCGCGGTGGGCCGGCAGTGGCTGGAGCACGCGGATGGATCGATAGAGCTTCTCGCCGGCGTTGACCAAAGAGACCTGCAGGCCGGCGACCAACTGGTCGTGGAAACACCGGGCGGCGGGGGTTTCGGAATGGCCAAGAGCACTGTTGACAGCGCAAATTTAGGCCCAACGGCTGTTGGACCGCGGCGGTTCGGCTGACGTCGCCCTCGGGGCCTGCAGCCTGCGGCTCCTGACATTACCGTCCGTGGGAGATTATTGATGTCGCGATGGCTAGCATCCAAGTTCCTGGTCTGCGCGCTCCTGACAGGCGTCTTGGGCGAGGCCGCAGGCGCGGCTAACGTCGACGCAGGCACGGGTTTTAAGTGGGACGTATCCCGCGAGTTGGCAGTGATGCAGCAGAGCCCGCAGGCGATTACGGCGGCGGTAAGGCCGGGAGCTCATATGCCGCAGGTCAGTATCGGGACCCTCTACTCTTTGACGCTCGCCGACCAGGCTGGGGTGATGTTTGCCGCGGGGCCGGCCAAAGTGAGCGGCGTTCCGGGCGCGCACGCAGGACTTGTGCGCTTCGCCGTCAAAAAGGCAGGCCGATACCGTATCTCTATCACCAGCGGCCATTGGGTCGACGTCGTGGACGGTGTGCAGCTCCTGCCAGCCGTTGATTATCAGGGACACGTCGGCTGCGAGCGGCCGCGCAAGATCGTCGAGTTCGACGTGCCGGCGCAGCACACATTGACGCTGCAGTTCAGCGGCTCGAGCGACCCGGAAACCGTCGTGGCCATTACGGCAGTGAGCACCGCGTCATGACCACGCACTCATGACCGCCGTCGGTTCGAATGTGAGCGGCCACCGGCCACGATCATGACCGCTGCAGCGAGCAGAAGAGCGATTGAGATCATGAGCGCTTCCCGGGTGCCCGCGAGAAATGCGCTTCCCTTGCCGACGAGCGAGCCGAAGAGGGCTACGCCAAGGACGCTGCCGGTTTGTCGTGTGGAATTGAGAACGCCGGCGGCAAGGCCTGAACGAGCCTTCTCAACGCTGCCCAGCAGAGTTGATGTGAGCGGTGGAACAAGTAATCCCAAGCCTGCGCCCATCGCCAAGAGCTGGGCGCAGATTGCCCAATAGCTTGTATCACGCTCGAGGCCGAGGAGCCCCAGGCAGCCGAGCGCTGTTATAGCCGCGCCGGCCGCGATTGTGATGGGAGCACCCCAGTGCTCAGCGGCGCGCGCGGCCAGTAGATTGGCCGGCAGCACTGCGCCCATCATCGGCAGAAATGCCATGCCTGTGGCAAGCGGGGACAGGCCGTTCACCTGCTGGAAGTATAGACTGAGTACAAAGATGAGGCCGTAGAAGGCCATGTTCACGAGCAGACCCACAATCGATGCCAGTGTGAAGAGCGTGTTCTTGAAAAGAACCAGCGGTAGCATGGGCTGGCGCGCGCGCCGCTCCTGGACTACAAAGGCGGTTCCTAAAACCGCGAACCCGGCGAAGCACGCCAGAACCCAGGGATTCATCCAGCCGAGAACGCCACCCTCGATGGTTGCCGCCGCAAGACAGCCCAGAGCCGCGATCGCCGCCAGTTGTCCCGCGAGATCAAGCTCGCGATCCGGCGACTGCACCGTTTCGCTCGCATAGCGCCACGTCAGCCACAGTCCGGCGAGACCGATGGGTAGGTTCACGAGAAAAATGCTGCGCCAGCCCACGAGCGCGACGAGGATGCCGCCGGCGAGTGGGCCCGCCGTGAGAGCCAAGCTCGCTCCGGCCGCCCAAATCCCTACCGCCCGGCCACGTTCTTTTTCATCAGGGTAGGCATGATTGAGGAGGGCGAGAGAGCTTGGAACCAGCATGGCGGCTCCGACGCCCTGCACGAGCCGCGCTGCAATCAAGACGGCGACGGAGGGCGCAAGCGCGCAGGCGAGCGAAGCTGCCGTAAAGATCCCGAAGCCCACCATGAAGATGAGCTTCGCGCCGACTCGATCGCCCGCAGCTCCAGCCGTCAAAATCAACGCTGCGAAGGCAATCGTGTAGGCGCTGACAATCCACTGCAGTTCCGACACGCCGCCTCCCAAGGACGTGCTTATGCTGTTGAGAGCTGTATTTACAATGGTGACGTCGAGCTGCACCGCGCCGAACCCGAGGCTCAAGCTCGCAAGCGTCAGAGATCGCGCGAACGTGGCGTGCCGTGAGTGGCGGACTTTTGCGCCGAGCTTCACTCAGCGCGTACGCACGGCGTGATGTCTGGGCCCGGCCATCTCAACCCATTGCCAACAATTGACGGTTGCCAAATGACGCTCGTCGTGAAAATGCGGTCAGTTCTGAGGGTTCTTCGAAGGCCTGCCGCTTGTCGACTTCAATCCGCGACGATGCGATCGATCACGGCCTTGAGTGCCTCGGGCTCAGCCGGCTTCACGAGGTGATCCTGAAATCCGGCGGCCAGCGCCTTGCGCCGATCGGCCTCCTGCCCCCAACCGGTGAGCGCGACCAGATGCGCCTGCTTTCCCCAGGGCCTCTCCTGAATTTGTCGCGCAGTCTCATAGCCATCCAGCAACGGCATGCCGATATCGAGCAGCACGAGCTGCGGGGCGAACGCATCGCCAGCCGCGAGCGCCTCGACGCCGTCGTGCACGGCGCGCACCTCGTGGCCTTCGAGGCTGAGCAGCATCGCAAGGGTGTGCGCCGCATCGCGATTGTCGTCTGCTACGAGGACGCGCAGTCGGCGCGCCGGTGCGGGCGGGGCAGCGGCACCCTGCGCCGCGTCGGGCCCTGCTCCGGACACGTCGCGCGGCAGGCGCACGATGAACTCGCTGCCGCATCCCCGCCCTGCGCTCGCCGCCACCACGGTTCCGCCGTGCAGCTCGACAATGCGTTTGACGAAAGTCAAGCCAATGCCAAAGCCGTCGTGCGTCCCGTCTTCCGCACGGTCGACCTGTCCATAAAGGTCAAATACCCGCTCAAACATGTCAGGAGGAATGCCCACACCCTGGTCGATCACGCGCACGACGATCTGGTCTCCTTCAGTGCCCGCCGTTACACGAATAGGCGTGCCGGCGGAGGAGTACTTCGAGGCGTTGTGCAGCAAATTGGCGAATGCATGTCCCAAGTGAATGGCATCCGCGGACAGATACAGGTCCTTGGCGGCGAATTCGATCTGCAATTTATGCTCTTTGCCCTCAAGCTGCGGCCGCGCATAGGCGAGGGCGAGCTTTACGACATCGCTCAACGAGGTGCGCTCCTTGCACAGCTCAAACCTGCCCTGCGCCATGCGCGACATATCGAGCAGGTCATCGATCAGGCGCGTGAGGTGCTTTAACTGCCGCTCGATGATCACGCGCGCCGCGGACGTTGTCGCGCCATCGCCATCGCCATCGTCCTGCACGAGCTGCATGATCTGCAGTGCATTGCGGATTGGCGCCAGCGGATTGCGCAGCTCATGAGCCAGAATTGCGAAAAAATCCTTCGGTTGATCCCCGTGCGTATTCTTCCGCGCCTCATGATCGGCATCGCTTTTGCGGAAGATCACCACGGTGCCGGACAGCGTGGCATCGGGCATGCGCATCGGTGCGGCACTCTCATCGATCCGCACACGAGTGCCGTCCGCGCGCAGCAGGACGCATGGGCCCGTACTTGCAGCGCCGTTCGCGGCGCCCGGAATCCGCGGCAGGGGATCCACGGCTGCGTCGCCGGCAGCCTCATCAACGAGCGCAAAAACTTCGCTCAGCGGACGATGGAGTCCTGCCGCAGCGCTGCGGCCGGTGAGCTCCTCGGCGACCGGATTCATGAACGTCACTCGCCCGGCCGCATCGGTCACGATGACTCCATCGCCGATACTTGTGGACATCATCTGCAGGGTCTCATTCGCAGCCGCGTCAAGCTCTTAATTCATCGGGTTTGGCGGGTTTTTCATTGGCATCCACAACGGCTTCGACCAACGCGGGCCCTGCAGAGTTTAACGCAGCTTGTATCGCGGGGCGCACCTCCTCGGGCTTCGTGCAATGGAAGCCTTCAGCGCCGCAGGCGCGTGCGAACGCGACGAAGTCGATTGGCGCAAGATCGCAGCCGTATTCCGGATTACCGATTGCGCGCTGTTCAAATTTGACTTCGGCCAGACTGTCGTTCTTGAGCAGGATGATCTTGATGGGCAGCGCATAGGCGACGGCAGTGGTGAGTTCCGCCATCAGCATGGCAAAACCGCCATCGCCGACCACCGCGACCGATTCGCGGCGCGGATAGGCGAGCTGTGCCGCGATCGCAAAGGATACCCCTGGCGCCATGGACGCAAGCATGCCGGTTCCGGTCAGACGCTGGTTTTCCTTCAGGCGGATGCAACGCGCTGCAAAATGCGTGTTCGCGCCGCAATCGAGCGAGATCACCGCGTCATCGGCCATGAGGTCGCTCAAGGCCCGGATCACCATCTGCGGCCGCAGCGGTGAGCGCGCGGTGGATTCCACGGCCTCGAGCAGGCTGTTCCAGTCGGCCACGCGCCGCTGTGCTTCCTGCAGAAAGCTGCGCTGCGCTTTGTGATGCAGCAGCGGGATGAGTCCCTGCAACGTCGCCTTGACGTCGCCCGTCAAGCCCACCTCGACGGGATAGCGCAGACCGATGCGGTCGGGCTTCAAGTCCACCTGTACGCCACGCGCCTGCCCGGGCGTCGGATAGTATTCCTCCCACGGCATGGTCGAGCCGAGGATCAGCACCGTGTCGCAGGCCTTCATGGCCCAGGAGGAGGGCGCCGTACCCAAGTCGCCGATGCCGCCGGTGGTGAAGGGTGAGTCATCCGCCAATACCGCCTTGCCGAGCAGCGCTTTGGAAACCGGAGCGCCCAGGAGCTCAGCCACACGCGTCACTTCCGCGCGCGCCGTCAAGGCTCCCTGCCCAGCGAGAATCGCGACACGCGCTCCGGAGTTGAGCACATCCGCTGCAGCGCGCAGCTGATCGACAGGAGGCGAGGACAGCGGGGGTGCCCAGGACGAGGAGCTGCGCGCGCCTGGATTGCGCATGGAGCGCTTGTCGGATGAGCGCTTCATCATCTGCACGTCCTTGGCGATGGCAAGGTGCGCCACGCCGCGGTCGCCGAGCGCCGCGCGGCAGGCGCGATTGACCACGAGTATGGCGTGTTCGGGGCCGGTCACTTCGACGTTGTAGATGGCGACGTCCTGCATGACCTTGGTGGTATCGACGCCTTGCTGGTAGCGCACGCCGATGAGGTCGTGAAAGGTGATTCCGGTCAAGGCGACCACGGGCGCGCCGTCGAAGCACGCATCATAGAGACCATTTAACAGATGGATTGCGCCCGGCCCGGTCGTGCCCACGCAGACCCCCAGCTGGCCGGTGTGCTTCGCAAAGCCGGATGCCATGAAGGCGGCGGCTTCTTCGTGTCGCACACCGATGTAACGAATGCGGTCGCGGCGCTTGCGCAGCGCCTCGATGATGGAGTTGATGCCGTCGCCCACGACGCCGAACACGTGCGTCGCGCCCCAGGCGATCAAGGTTTCGACCACGATGTCGGCGGTGTTTAGATCGTCGCCGAAACTGGGACTGGGCTGACGCGTGATGTCGGCGAGGCTTTCCGAGGGTTGCGCCACGGCCGCCGAGTAGGCGGCTGCCAGCCCTGCCCCCGCCGCGGCGAGCTGGACGAAGCCGCGGCGGTCGAGGGCGCCGACGCCTGATATGTCTCCCATGAGGTACTCCGCTGCGCTCTCGCTCTTTAACGCCGGGCCAACGTTTGTGGTTCCCCGTGGCCTCGGTAAAGCCGGCATTTTGAGGTCGGTGCGGCTCCTCGGGCCGCACAGCTCATGCTGCTGACTGGCGTACCGAGCGTCCGCTCGAGATCATTGGACTTGGGAGTGAAAAACGCTTAGCGCGGCGGGATCGATGGCCGCGTGCGTCTTCGGGACGGCATCACCCTGCGCTCAGCGCGCAAGGATGCAGCGGACTAAGACTTGGACGAGCGCGCGATGCGAGGCATGTCGCGATGTTCTTCGGCATCAGCCTCGGCATTTGGCCGATGCTCGTGGCCCTTGAGCTGTGGCATCGTCAGGAGCAGCGACTGCAGTTGCTGCGGCATATCGTTCACCGTGCGCGGGACCGCATCCGCAGCTACGGGCGCGCAGATGAGGTAGCCCTGCAGACAGACCGATGGATAGCTGAGCAGCAAGGCAAGCTGCTCCGGTCGTTCGACACCTTCAGCGGTCACTTCGAGCCCAAGGTTGTCGCACAGGCCCACGATCGCACGCGCGATGGCAAGCGAGCGCTCACTCGTGTCGATGCTCTGGATCAGGCTGCGATCGAGCTTGACCCGTGTCAGCGGCAGCTGCTCGAGTGAGGCAAGCGATGAGTAGCCGGTGCCAAAGTCGTCGAGCGCGATTGCGATGCCCAGGGCGCGCAGCTGCCGGAGCGTCTCGATTGTCGCTGGACCGGTCTGCAGCACATTCTCCGTGAGCTCGATTTCGATGCAGCGCGAGGGCAGCTGATATTCACCCAGGAGCCCCTGCAAGCGTTCCACGAAGCGCGGATCCAGCAGCTGGCGTGCCGACACATTGACGGCGATACGCACGTCGGGCCATGGCCCATAGTGCCAGCTAGCGGCGGACTGGACCGCTGAACGCAGCACCCAGTCGCTGATGTTCATGATGAGCCCGGACTCTTCGGCGACGGCCAGGAAATCCGCCGGCGAGACGTGACGCCCGTCAGGCAGCCGCCAGCGCAGCAAGGCCTCGACAAGCTTTGTGTTGAGCGCGTCGAAATTCACTTCGGGCTGGAAGAGGAGTTCGAATTCGCCGCGATCGACCGCGCGTCGCAGCTCCTGCTCGATACGGAATTTGAGCGCGGCAGCCTCGAGCAACTCGGCGCGGAACATGCAAAGACGGCTGCGACCCAGGCTCTTGGCATGAAACAGCGCCGCGTCCGCGGCGCGGAGCAGGGCGCCGGCATCAAGCTCGTCTTGCGGATAGACGCTCGCCCCGACGCTCACGCTGATCGAGAGCTCGCGTTCCTGAATTAGCAGGGGTTTTTGAAATGCGCATACGAGCGCGCCGCCGGCTCGTGCAACTTCTTCCACGCTGCCGGCGCGCTCTTGGATGACCGTAAATTCGTCACCGCCCAGACGAGCGGCGAACCCGCCGAGCTCGGTCGCCTCGCGCAGGCGCTGTGCGATACCTTGCAGGACGAGATCCCCGAAGGCGTGGCCCATGCTGTCGTTGATGTTCTTGAAGTTGTCGAGGTCGAGAAAAAATACTCCCACTTGTGTGCCGTCGCGTGCCGCGCCCTTGAGCGAAATATTCAAGTAAGACAGCAGTTGCCGCCGGTTCGGCAGGCCGGTCAGGGAGTCGTGCTCGGCAAGATGCTGCAGCTGGCGAGTGCGCTCGTCCACACGCGCCTCGAGCTGCCCCTGATACTCGAGTGTCGTCGCTTTGGCGGCCGCCAGGCTATCGGCCATCTGATTGAAAGACTGCGCCAGCGTGTCGAGCTCCTTGATCCCGCCGCGCCCGACGCGCGCGGCCGCATCACCGTTCGCGAGCCGTGCCGTCGTGAGCATGAATTTGCGTATCGGGCCCACGATGCTGCGGACTGTGGCGACCGAAATCAGGAGGAGCAGTACGAGTACGGCCGCGCTGATCACTGCGATGATCATGCGTTCGGAGCTGTGCGGCTGTACGGCAGTGGTGGTCGTGGTCGTGGTTGGAACGGTTTGGGCGGCGGGTTGATAAGCCGTCGCACGGGCCACAGCGTCGGCTTCGGCCATTGCGGCCGCGGCTTTGCGCTCGGCGGCAATCTTCGCAGTGGCGGCAGCGGCGGCCGCATTGGCGGCGGCAGCGCGCTTGCGCGTGACTTCGGCAACATCGCGCGCGACGGATGAGAGATCCTCCGCGTCCTTCTCGAGATTGGCGAGAGCGTGCGTCGTCTGCAAGTCGAGCGAGCCGAGTTGCTCCCTGCTTGAGATTACCTGCGCGAGCTCTTCGTTCAGGTGCTTGACCCAATCCTCACCCTGCGAGCTCGCGAGATTGCTGGCGTTCTGCTCGAGCGTGGTCGCGAAATGCATCTGGCTCTGGGCAAGGCCTGCAAGGAGTGCCGGATCGTAGCCGCCCTCGGGCGTAAGCTGCTCAGAGCGCCGGCGAACGTCGTCGAGATCGCGGCCAAGCGAAATCAGGGACTGTCGCGCGATGACGCGGCCAAATATCTTGAAGCTGCGATCCACGGACCCCTTCATCCGCCGATCGACGTCCTCAAAGCGTTCCCAGTATTCACTGACCATGGCACGGCGCGCGTCAGAATCGCGGACGACCTCTTCACCGTCGTGGTACAGCGTCGTCGAGCGCGTTGTTAGCTTCTTCAATAAGGCGCGGATATTGGGGCCATCCGCTTTGTCGATGAAGTCGCTCATCTCTTCATGGAGGCGCTTTTCCGTTACGCCGAGAAGGTCAGCGTTTGCACTATTGGAGACTTCGCCGCGCCGCTCTACGGCTCGCTCGAACTGCACGACTGCCGCAAGCAAAAAATCCGCGTGTGCCGCCGTAACAACTTCGACGGGCGCAGCAGGAACGAACACAGGTGCGCTGGCGGCTACAGTGGGCGCCACTACCGGTGCACTGACTACAACAGGAGGCGCCGACGACCGTATGGTCGTCGTCTGAATGATCGATTCGCCGTGCTCGACGATGAGATTTGCTGCCACGGCCAACAGCGCGACCGCGACAAATGCGATGGCGAGGCGCGAAGCAATGCCGGGTCGGAACACCCGGGATTCAAAAAGCTTCAGCAATGGTTGCCACAGTGCCGGCCAGGGCGAGTGCTTCAGGAGCCTGAGCAGTGCGCGGTGAAGTGCCGGCCAGGGCGCGCGCTCCTTGAGCCTGAGCAACGCGCTGCGCAGCAGCGGCCCGGGTGAGCGTTCCTTGAACCTGAGGAACGCGCCGCGCAGCAGCGGCCAGCTCGAGCGCTCCTTGAGCCTAAGTAACGCGCCGCGCAGCAACGGCCAGCTCGAGCGCTCCTTGAGCCTGAGTAACGCGCCGCGCAGCAGCGGCCCAGGCGGGTGCTCCCGGAAGATTCGAGCGATGCGATCTTGAAATCGGCTCAAAGGCAGTCCCGCAGCCGTAACGTTCACATCCTTTGTACTGATCTTCGGCCGCCGCCGTTGTGACGAATGCGGCACCCTGCACATCTAGCTTCGGTGCATCGTTGCAAAAAGCGGGAGCGTGACCGCGCAGGCGCGGGCGCAGGGAGGGCATTCTCCTCCTAACGTGAACGGCGTCGCAGTTTGTCTCGGTCCGCTCACATCGCGCCATGCGGCCCAGGTTGCCCGAGCGCTGTCGGCGGCCGCGGAGCACATACAGTAGTTGATGCGCTGGATGCCTGGATGGACGGCGCATGGAATGCGGTTTTATTCTCGCTCGCACCGACGCAAGGCCGCAGCTCAATCCCTATGGCACGTAGCAGCACAGTCGATGCGGCGGATGCTCGCCCGGATCCGCAGCTCAAATACGTAGTGGCTGTCCGGGCGCTCTGCGAGTTCACTGCCAAACACGGCGATCTGGACATGCGCTTCACTCCGTCGCCGTCTGCCGAAGAAGGTGTCGCCGGTCACCGCGTCCTTGGCGCCCGCCGCGGGGTCGACTATGAGACGGAGGTGACGCTGGCGGCTGACTACGGACTGCTCCACGTTCGCGGCCGCGCGGATGGATACGATCCGCGCGCGCACCAGTTGGAGGAATTCAAGACCTACCGCGGCGACATCGATCGCATCCCCGCGAATCACCGCGCCCTGCACTGGGCACAGCTGCGCATCTATGGGTGGCTTCTGTGTCGAGCGCGACGCTGCGGTGAGATTCGTCTCGCGCTTGTGTACTTTGACATTGCAACCAAGGAGGAGACGGTCCTCGTCGAGTTGCAGTCGGCGCGCGCGCTGCAGGAGCATTTCGCGCAGCATTGCCAGCGGTTTTTGGACTGGGCCGAATCTGAGGCATCTCATCGGTTGGCGCGCGATCAGGCTCTGCGGGCGCTGCGCTTCCCGCATACCGCCTTGCATGCAGGGCAAAGGCAACTTGCCGAGGCCGTGTACCGCAACGTCCTGCAAGGCCGTTCCCTTCTTGCGCAAGCCCCTACGGGAAGCGGCAAGACCATCGGGACTTTGTTTCCCGCGTTGAAAGCCATGCCAGCAGCGCGGCTCGATAAGCTTTTCTATCTGGTGGCGAAAACCTCGGGGCGGCGACTGGCGCTCGATGCACTCCGTGGATTTAGGGCGCGCCGTGGGTCTTCGGCGCTCAGGGTTTTGGAACTCGTGGCGCGCAAGAAGGCCTGCGAATACCCCGACAACACGTGCGACGGCGCGGGCTGTGCGCTCGCCCGCGGCTTCTATGATCGGCTGCCGGCTGCGCGCGCCGCAGCGATGACACTGGAGCATCTCGATCAGCCCACGGTGCGCGAGGTTGCGCTGCACCATGCAATCTGCCCGTATTACCTGGGTCAGGAACTCGCCCGCTGGAGCGACGTGATCGTGGGTGACTACAACTACTACTTCGACCTGAACGCGGCGCTCTACGGCTGGACGGCCGCAGACGGATGGCGCATCTGCGTGCACGTGGACGAAGCTCATAATCTCATCGAGCGGGCGCGCAAGATGTATACAGTCGAGCTCGACCGTTTCGCCTTCAACGCGGCACGCCGCCGGGCACCCGGCGCGCTCAAGAAGGCATTCGCCGCCGTCGCCAGCGCTTGGCGACAGCTGCTCGCAGCGCAGGATGAGCGCTATCGTGTTTACGAGAGCCTGCCCGCAGCACTCATTTCTGCACTGCACGAGTTCATCGCAGCAGTGACCGATTATTGGAGTGTACATCCCGCGCGTCGCGCGGATGAACTGCAGAACATCTTTTTTGACGTGGTCCGGTTCTGCCGCCTGGCGGGGACATTTGATTCGGACACGCTGTTTGAAATCGCGAAGACGGCTGCCCCCGATCCTGCAGGACGTTCACACTCGGTGCTCTGTCTGCGCAACGTCCTGCCGCGAAAGTTCCTCGCGCCTCGCTTTGCGGCTGCGCATGCGGCGGTACTTTTTTCGGCGACGCTTGCCCCGCATGATTTTTATCTGGACGTGCTCGGCTTGCCGCAGAGAACCGGCAAGCTGGACGTCGGCTCGCCATTTGACCCTGAGCAACTCACCGTGAAGCTTGTGCCGTCGATCTCGACGCGCTATCAGGACCGTGGACGCTCGCTCGGTCCCATCGCGCACCTCATCGCCGAGCAGTACACCGCGCAACCGGGCAACTATCTCGCCTTCTTCAGCAGCTTTGAATACTTAAACGCCGTGGCCGCGCGAGTCGCGGCTGCCTACCCCACGATTCCGCAGTGGACGCAAGAGCGGCAGATGGCGGAGCCGGAGCGCGAAAGCTTTCTCGCGCATTTCGTTTGCGACGGTCGCGGGGTCGGCTTTGCCGTTCTCGGCGGCGCTTTCGCCGAGGGGATCGATCTACCGGGCTCACGACTCGTCGGGGCCTTCATCGCAACTCTCGGCTTGCCGCCCGCCAATGCCATCAACAGCGAGATTGAGCGCCGCATGAGGGCAATATTCGGCACCGGCTTTGAGTACACCTATCTCTACCCGGGCCTCCAAAAAGTGATTCAGGCGGCTGGGCGCGTGATTCGCGCTCCATCGGATCGCGGCGTGCTCTATCTCATCGACGACCGATTCGCGCGCGGGCAGGTGCGCAGGCTCCTGCCGTCCTGGTGGCGGATCAACGAGGTCGCTTTTTGCGCTTGTTCTTCAGGTAGATGAGTTCACCGGCAATGCCGGTCCCGAGAAGCGCGATGTTGGAAACGAGAAACACCCAGTTGTGCAGCAGGTAGCTGTAA
>PLIX01000194.1 GCA_003140135.1 Gammaproteobacteria bacterium | reverse complement strand
GTTAATTCGCCGCCACGGCCGCTGTCTGCAGGAAAACAGATGTCGGAGCCCCTAGCCAGCAGTAAGGATGTATGCGCCGTCTTGGTGACATACCATCCGGATGCCGAGTTTGCCGCGACGGTGAGCGGCATTTCTGAGCAAGTTGGCGCGATCGTGATTGTGGACAATGGTTCGGCGGCGACTGAGCTTGCGATGCTGCGCGAGATCGCCGTGGACCCGGCCGTAGCCTTGGTGTTGAATTCCGAGAACCTCGGCTTGGCACGCGCGTTGAATATGGGTATTCAGCGCGCCAGCGCGCTCGGATATCGGTGGGCCTTGCTGCTCGACCAGGATAGCCGCATTGAACGCGACATGGTCAAGACACTGATCGCCGTGCACAAGAGCTTCCCTGATAAGGAGCACCTGGCGATCATTGGATCGGGATTTCGTGAACGCCATAGACGCTCGCGCAAAGCCGCTAAATTTGAAGCCTGCGGCGAAGAATGGGACGAAGTCGACGTGGTAATCACGTCAGGTTCCTTGCTCTCCTTGGAGGCTTACCCAAATATTGGGCCCTTCAGGGAGGATTTTTTTATCGACTGTGTGGACACCGAGTATTGCGCCAGGGCCAGAGCCAAAGGGTACCGCGCACTTAAGACGCGAAGGCCACTCATGTCCCATTCGATCGGCAGGCCCACCCAGCATAGGTTGCTGTGGATGAAAAAGTGGACGAGCAACCATTCTGCGGATCGCCGCTATTACATGGCAAGAAATCACACCGTGATGGTACGGGAGTCCGGAAGATACAGATTGGGATTATGGGCGCTCATAAGCCTCTTGAGCTGCCTCAAGGCCTGTAAGCGCATCACGCTGTATGAGCAATCAAAAGGCAGCAAACTTGCGGCCGTTTTTCTGGGATGGCGGGATGGCATACGCGGGAATATGGGGCCGCGCAAAAGGCAGCACTCGCGAACATCTACCGCCGCGTAGCACCCAGTTTGATGCATCGCGCGCCCGCCTCGGCGGTGTGATCTAGCGCGCCATTCTCACTTGGCCAGGCGGTTGTACTTCTTCAGGATCGCGCGCAGCCGATCGTGCGGCAATGCTATGACGGTCCTGTCGTCGACACCCGTCATGGTCTTGGCAGCGACCATCGCGTTGATGACTGCCTCCTCCGTGGCCTGCACCGTTGCCAGAAAGATCGGATCCAATGAATCGTTGGGGAGCATCGTCACTTGATGCAGCCCCCGGGGAGAAATGGCGCTGGGATTGGCCGTTGAGAAGGCGAGGAAAATGTCACCCGACCCATTCCCGCCGTAACTGCCATTTCTCGCCAATCCGAGGGCCACGTGCCGGGCTACTCGTTTGAGCTGGGTGGGGATGAGCGGAGCATCAGTCGCCACTACGGCGATTATGGAGCCGACGTCGCCATTCCAGACGGTGTGCTCGGGAATCTCACGGCCCACGTTGACGCCTGCGACGCGCAGCTCCTCGCGCGCGCCGTAGTTGCATTGCACGAGTACGCCGACGGTATAGCCGCCGGCTTTCGCATCGAGCACGCGCGAGGAAGTGCCGATGCCGCCTTTGAACTCATTGCAGATCATGCCCGTGCCGCCGCCGACGCTGCCTTCCTCCACCACTCCCGAATGGGCGACCTCGAGGGCGTGAAAGGCATCTTCGGGATGGACGTGGAAGCCGTTGACGTCGTTGAGGTAGCCGTCCCAGGTTTCAGCTACCACCGCTGCCGACCACCAGTAGCCTTCTTCGTCCGGAACGCCATGCTTGACCTTCCATGCAATGACGGCGTCGTGGACCACGCCCACGCTGTGGGTATTGGTCAGCATCACCGGGCCATCGAGAAAGCCCGAGTCTTCCAGCCAGATCGTTCCGGTCATCTCGCCGGCGCCATTTTCGGTGAACCATCCTGCAAACACGGCATCGTTGGAGGCTTTCCCTCGCGGCAGGATGGCCGTGACTCCCGTGCGTACGGGTCCAACGCCGACCTTGAGCGCGCCGCTGCCAGAGATCAACGTCGTATGGCCGACTTCGACACCCGTCACATCGGTGATGGCATTGAACCTCCCGGGTGTTCCGTCGAAGGGAACCCCTAGATCGCGCGCTCGAGGCTGCAATATTGGGGGCTTGGGATCGCTTTGCGCCAGCAGCAGATTCGGACCGCACAGCATCAACACCATACACATGCCGGCAAATTGGCGCGCCCGTTGCATCCTTCTCTCCCGTGTCTATGCGGCAACACGATGTTGCGACTCGGCAGCGATTTGCGCAATCCCACGCAGCAAGAGTCTTGGGATGGCAGCTCTGGCGACTCTCACGCGAAGCGCCCATACGGCCTTGAGGACGTATTCTTCTGAACGCAGAATTATCACTTGACACGGACTTGGAAAATGCCCCAATGATATGGTGCTCGCAGATGCGAGTCAGGAGTTGGGTATGACCAAGCACGAAGTGCGATTCACTGTCGATCTCACAATCAACGCGGACAGCATCGATGCGTTCGAACGCGTTGCGCAGACCATGATCGAAGGCACCCAGAAGGAGCCAGGCGCGCTCGGGTACGATTGGTGCTTGAGTGACGATCGTAGGCAATGTCGGCTTGTGGAGACCTATGTTGATGCGAATGCAGTGCTCGCGCACTTGACGGGACCCGTTGTGCAGGGACTTGTGCCGAAGCTACTCGAAGTATCGCGCCTCACCGGCTTCGAAGTTTATGGAGATCCGGGCCCGAAAGCGGCAGAGATGCTCACGGGCCTCGGCGCCAAGATCTTTGGGCGCTGGCGCGGCTTAAAATAGTGTCGGCCGCCTGCAGCGGCTCGCCCGCTGCTGCGCGCGTTTTAAGCGCGCGATGGCCGCTGTGACGGCCAGCCGTTTGATCGCCCATCGATCCGCACCAAAGCCTGGACGACGGTACCGCGCAGTGCCTGCTAGCCGAGCGGAAGATGGTGCGGCCGTACCAGCATGTGCCAATCCTGATGCTCCTCCAGGATGAGCGCGATGGCGGCTTCAATGGAGGCTTTCAGCGTGTCGGCATCTGCCGCCGTGCGGATGTTATCGATCGCGCCCTGCAGGTCGCCCACGAGGCGTTCGGAAGTCGTGGCTAGCCGATAGGCTTCGGACTGCGCGAGCGCGCCATGCAGTCCCGCGCCGAGCGCGGGGAAAAACGTGGTAATGAGCGACAACCACAGCGTATGCATGACCAGATGCAGCAGCGCCCCAAGTCCGGTCAGCCCGAAAAGCCAGTTGTTCACGTGATGAACCCGGTGCAGCAGGGCATGCTGTCGGTTCGCGACACGATGATGATAGTGCTTCTGTCCTTCGAGCACCTCGATTGTCCAGCGCACGTAGCTGGCGATGAACTCCTGATCGGTCAATGCATTCTGAAGAAGGCTGCGTGCCAGCGGCTCGTTGCGCGCGCAGAGCGCGGCGACGTCATCCCCGCCGTGCAGCGGCTGGCCCGGGTCGAGCACCCGCGTATACCAATTCTCGCCAGCATGCTGCGTGAAGTCGACCAGCGGTGCCACCAGCGGCAGATACCAAGTCAGTTCTGCCGTCATGCGCGCGCGCAGCCACTGGCCCTGCCAGTCGCTGCGGTGGCCCTGCCAATAGATCGCAACGACCGTGCCGATGAAGGCGACTTCGCCCAATGCCCAAAGTCCGACGAAAGGATGCAGCAGATGGCGGTTGTCATCCCAGCCGAGGGCCAGCGGCAGGACTGCGAACAGCACGGCGACGGCGCTCAGCATATAGATCGCCCAGTAGCCGCTGCGGTAGCGAT
>PLIX01000035.1 GCA_003140135.1 Gammaproteobacteria bacterium | reverse complement strand
ATGGCGATGATGTCCTGCAGCTCCTTGTAGCGCTGCAGCACCGCCTGCACGCCGCGCGCGGTGTTGTAGTGCTCTTCGCCGATCACCAGCGGATCGAGCTGGCGGCTGGTGGAGTCGAGCGGATCAACCGCCGGATAGATGCCGAGCGATGCGATCTGGCGCGACAGCACGACGGTGGCGTCGAGGTGGGCGAATGTGGTGGCGGGTGACGGGTCGGTCAGATCGTCAGCGGGAACGTAGACGGCCTGGATCGACGTGATCGAGCCGGTCTTGGTTGAGGTGATGCGCTCCTGCAGCACGCCCATTTCCTCGGCGAGCGTCGGCTGATAGCCGACGGCGGAGGGCATGCGGCCGAGCAACGCGGACACCTCCGTGCCGGCGAGCGTGTAGCGGTAGATGTTGTCGACGAAAAAGAGCACGTCGCGGCCTTTGCCGCCTTTCTCGCGCACTTCGTCGCGAAAGTATTCGGCCATCGTCAGGCCCGTGAGGCCCACACGCAGACGGTTGCCTGGCGGCTCGTTCATCTGGCCGTACACCATCGCGACCTTGGAGTTCGCGAGGTTCTTAAGATCTATGACTCCCGACTCGGCCATCTCGTGATAGAAGTCGTTGCCTTCGCGCGTGCGCTCACCCACGCCTGCGAACACCGACAAGCCGCTGTACTGCTTTGCAATATTGTTGATGAGCTCGAGCATGTTGACCGTCTTGCCGACGCCCGCGCCGCCGAAGAGCCCGATCTTGCCGCCCTTGGCGAAGGGCACGAGAAGGTCTATGACCTTGATGCCCGTCACGAGGAGATCCTGTCCGCCGGTTTGCTCATCGAACGCCGGCGCGGGACGGTGGATGGGCAGGTGCTCCTTCGCGTTCACCGGCCCGCGGTTGTCCTGCGGCGCCCCGAGCACGTCCATGATGCGCCCTAAAGTAGCCTCACCGACCGGCACCATGATGGGACCGCCGGTCGCCTCCACGGCAAGCCCGCGCTTCAGGCCTTCAGATGAACCCATCGCAATCGCGCGCACGATGCCATCGCCCAGGAGCTGCTGCACTTCAAGGGTGAGATCGCCGTCTTTCAGCCGCAGCGCCTCATAGACGTGCGGAATCGATTCACGGGGGAATTCGACGTCGATGACTGCCCCGATGATCTGTGTGATCTTGCCCATTGCCATATTGTCTTTCCTCAAACCGCTGCAGCGCCGCCGACGATCTCGGCAAGTTCCTTGGTGATCGCGGCCTGGCGCGCCTTGTTGTAAACCAGCTGGAGTTCACTGATGAGCTCGCCGGCGTTGTCGGAGGCTGCGCCCATGGCCACCATGCGCGCGGCCATTTCGGATGCCACGTTTTCCACCGCCCCGCGGTAGACCTGCGACTCGATGTAGCGCATCAGGAGGCCATCGAGTATCGCGGCAGCTTCCGGTTCGTAGATATAGTCCCAGTGCTCGGCGAGATCCGCGGCGTCGACCGTCTCTACGGGTAAGAGCTGCTCAACGTGAGGCTTCTGCGTCATCGTGTTCACGAACTGCGCATTGACCAGGAACAGCCGATCGATCTTGGCATCGCGATACGCATCGAGCATGACTTTGACGGCGCCGATGAGGTCCTTCACGTGCGGCTTATCGCCCAAGCCCGACACGTTGGCGAGAATGGGCAGGCCCAAACGCCGAAAGAATACGAGGCCCTTGCTGCCGATGAGGCACAGACTCACCGTAGCGCCCTTCTCCTGCCACTCGCGCAACAGTAGGAGAGTCTGTTTGAACAGATTGGCATTCAGGCCGCCAGCCAACCCGCGATCGGTCGAGATCAGGATGATACCGATCGACTTCGGCTCGCGTGCCACCAGAAAGGGATGACGGTAGTCGGGGTTCGCCTCGTTCAAATGGCCGATCACCGCGCGGATCTTGTCGGCGTACGGGCGCGCAAGCTTCATGCGCTCCTGCGCGCGGCGCATCTTGCTCGTGGCCACCATCTGCATGGCCTTGGTGATCTTCTGAGTGCTCTTCACACTCGCGATCTTGCTGCGAATTTCCTTAGTGCCCGGCATGGCGTCAGTAGCTGCCCGTCGCGATGAATTCCTCAATGCACTTCTTCAGCGCCGCCTCGTTCTCCTTGGTGAGCTTCGGAGTCGCGTTGATGCCGTCGAGCAATGAGGCGTAGTTGGATTTGGCGAACGCCTGCAGAGCCGCCTCGAAGTCCACAATCTTGTTGATGACCACCTTGTCCATGAAGCCATTGTTGACGGCGAAGATCGACAGTGCCATCTGCGCGACCGACATCGGCGCGTACTGCTTCTGCTTCATGAGCTCGGTGACCCGCTGGCCGCGCTCCAGCTGGCGGCGGGTCGCCTCATCGAGGTCGGACGCGAACTGCGAGAAGGCCGCGAGCTCGCGATACTGCGCGAGTGCCAGGCGAATGCCGCCGCCCAGCTTTTTGATGATGTCGGTCTGCGCCGCGCCGCCGACGCGCGAGACTGATATGCCGGCGTTCATCGCGGGGCGCACGCCGGCATTGAACAGGTCGGTCTCGAGAAAGATCTGGCCGTCGGTGATCGAGATGACGTTCGTCGGCACGAAAGCCGTCACGTCGCCCGCCTGGGTCTCGATGATGGGCAGGCCAGTGAGCGAACCTGTCTTGCCCTTTACGGCACCCTTGCTGACAAGCTCGACATACTCTTCATTGACACGCGCGCTTCGCTCGAGGAGCCGGGAGTGCAGATAGAAGACATCCCCGGGGAAGGCCTCGCGACCCGGCGGGCGGCGCAAGAGGAGCGAGATCTGCCGGTAGGCGACGGCTTGCTTGGAAAGATCATCGTAGATGATGAGCGCGTCTTCCCCCTTGTCCATGAAGTACTCGCCCATCGTGCAGCCCGAATAGGCGGAGATGTACTGCATGGCGGGCGGCATTGAAGCGGATGCCGCGACAACGATGGTATGCGCCATCGCGCCGTGCTCCTCGAGCTTGCGCACGACATTCGCAACCGTCGACTGCTTCTGGCCGATGGCGACGTACACGCATTTGATGCCAGAGGCCTTCTGATTGATGATGGTGTCGATGGCCAGCGCCGTCTTGCCCGTCTGGCGGTCGCCGATGATGAGCTCGCGCTGGCCGCGGCCGATGGGCACCATCGAGTCGATCGCTTTGTAGCCGGTCTGCACGGGCTGGCTTACTGACTTTCTGTAGATGACCCCCGGCGCGACGCGCTCGACCGGGGACGTGCGCGAGGCCTTGATCGGACCCTTGCCGTCGAGCGGCACACCGAGCGCATCGACGACGCGCCCCAGGAGCTCAGGCCCCACGGGCACTTCGAGAATGCGTCCCGTGGTCTTCACGGTGTCGCCTTCGCGCAGACCCTTGTATTCGCCCAGCACCACGGCGCCGACCGAATCCTGCTCTAGGTTCAAGGCGAGCCCGAAGATGTTGCCCGGAAACTCCAGCATTTCGCCGTAGCGCGCATCCGCAAGACCGTGAATGCGGCAAATGCCGTCAGTGACCGATACGATCGCACCGACATTGCGGGCTTCGGTTGCGTCCTTGAAGCCCTCGATGCGCTGCTTGATGAGGTCGCTGATCTCGGTTGCCTTGATGGCCATGTCTTTCGATCCCCTTGAATTCGTCGCTATGCCGAAAGCTCGTACGCCATGCGTTCGAGGCGGGTGCGCAGTGAGCCGTCAATGACGAGGTCACCGGCACGAATCACCGCGCCGCCAATCAACTTGGCATCCACTTCGGTGTGCAGCCGCACCTGACGCTTCAATCTGCGCGTGAGTGCGGCAATCAATGTTTCCTGCTGTTTGACGTCCAAAGACGTGGCGGCCGTGACGGTGACGTCGACAACTCCTTCCTTCTCGTCCTTCAGCGCATCAAATAGTGTTGCGATTTCCGCAAGCAGGCCGAGTCGCCCGTTCTGCGTGAGCATGAGCACCAGCTCGTGCCACTCCTTATCCAATTTCTCGCCGCCGATACCGACGACGAAATCCGCAAGCTTGCCAGACGTGACGCGCGGATTGCCGAGCAGGCTTGCAACGCGTGGATCGTGCACGACGGCCGCGGCCGTGTGCAGGGCATCCGACCAGGCGGGAATAACCCCATGCGCTTGCGCCGCCGCGAATGCCGCGCGCGCGTAAGGCCGTGCGATGGTTATCTTGTCCGTCATCTATATCTGCGCCGCAAGCTTGTCGATGAGGTCCGCGTGAGCGCGCGCATCGATCTCGCGCTCGAGGAGCTTCGATGCCGCCTGCACCGCGAGCTTGCCCACATCATGTCGCAGACCCTCGCGTGCGCGCATCGACTCAAGCGTGATCTGCTGCTGCGCGGCGGCAACGAGTCGCTGCCCTTCGGACGTCGCAGTGCCCTTCGCCTGCTCGATGGCCTCGTTCGCGCGGTGCTGCGCCTGATCGATGATCTGACGGGCGCGCTCGCGCGCCTCGCGTATGATGACTTCAGCTTCCTTGTGGGCCTCCTGCAGCTGTTGCTGTCCCTTTTCGGCAGCCTCCAGGCCCATCGCAATCTTGCGCGCGCGTTCATCCATCGTGCCGAGAATTGACGGCCAGATGAATTTCATGACCGCCCATACAAGCATCGCGAACACAAGCATCTGAATGATGAGCGTGAGATTAATGTTCACGATCCCCTCCTAAGACCTGGCGACAGCGTGGGCGCCGTTGTTCAATGTGCCCCGAGCGCGCCCAGGAAGGGATTGGCAAACGTAAAGTACAGTCCGAACCCAATGCCGATCATCGCGACTGCGTCGAGCAAGCCCGCAACGATGAACATGCGCACCAGCAGTGCTGGTGCGAGTTCTGGCTGGCGCGCGACGCCTTCGAGAAAGCGGCCGCCAAGAATGCCGAAGCCGATGGCCGTGCCGAGTGCACCGAGCCCAAAAATCAGACCGACGGCGAGCACAGTCATGGACTGGATCTGTGCGACAAGTGCGATGTGTTCCATTCAACTCTCCTAATACGATACGAAAACGAGCGCGCTCAATCAGTGGTCGTCGCCATGCTCGCTCGCCTGCGCGAGATAGACAATGGTCAGCATGGCGAATATGAAAGCCTGCAGCAGGATGATGAGGATGTGGAATGCGCTCCAGAAAGTGTCGAGCACGATCTGACCCAAAATGCCGTACCAGCCGCCGACGCTGATCAGCGCACTGAAGCCGTGCGACAGGGTGAGTAGCGCGATGAGCAGAAAGATCATCTCGCCGGCGTAGAGGTTGCCGAACAGCCGCAGCGACAGCGATATGGGCTTCGCGAGCAATTCGACAAGACCGAGCAGCAGATTGAACGGCATCAACCACGGACCGAACGGATGCAGGAGCAGCGATTTCAAATAGCCGCCCAGGCCCTTCATCTTGACGTTGTAGTAGAGGATGAGCGCAAACACGGTGAGCGAGAGGGCAAAAGTGACGTTGATGTCCGTGCTCGGAACGACCTTCAAGTGGGCAAGGCCTGCGCCGTGCGCCAGTGTCGGCAGCAGATCCACCGGCACCAGATCCATGAAATTGAACAGAAAAACCCAGCAGAAAATCGTGAGTGCGAGCGGTGCGATCAGGCGGCTCGTGCCTTGAAAGGTGTCCTTCACCTGCTTGTCAGTGAGTTCAACAATGAGCTCGACGAAGTTCTGGAACTTCGTCGGCACTACGCCGGCGCCGCCCTTGGTCGCCTGGCGCGCGGCGAGATAAAAACTTCCGCCGAACAGCACTGCGAGCCCGATGGAGAAGAACACGCTGTCCCAATGAACAACGGAGAAATCGACGATGCCCTGCGCTTCCTTGTTCGACAGGAAGCTCAGGTGGTGCACGATGTACTCGTTGGCGTTCGGTGCCTCTGCTGCAGCGTGTTCGAGGATCATGTGCTTTATCTAGTGGAGGCCTGACTCAATTTCAATCTTTGTGCTCCTGCGGCGCTGCCAGTGCGCCGAAGCGCGGCAGAGCACTCGCAAGTGCGATCCAGTAAACGAAGAAGGTCGCGACGTACGCTGCGAACAGCGCTGCGGGTGAGACCTTCAGCACCTTCAAAACGACCACGAACAACACAACCACGAGGCCAAGCTTGACCGCCTCGCCGACGAGGAATGCGCGCATCGCGTATTGCGCATCCGACCCCGACCGGCTGCCGAAGCTCAATAGAGCCATGGCGAGATTTGCGACAGTGCCGATTCCGCCACCGAGCAGCGCGGAGCGCGCGCCGTTGGTACCGGCAAGCCCCCAAAATAAGATCCCGGCGATGACCGTCACCACCGCCTGGCCGGCGACGACGCGTAAGGCAAAGCGCCGTGCCTTAGGCAGGTCGATCGCCACTCCGTTTGCCCCCGCGGAAGACAACAAAAGCCACTCCTCGAACCTGTGACGCGATGGAAGTGACTTTGCTTTTACTTATGCCCGAACAACCACTTACGCCCCTGACGCGAAGCCGCGGGATTATAGAGAGGCCTCTACAAAAAGGCTACTGAATGTGGGCGAGGATGCCGTCGAGCTCATCGAGACTGTTGTAGCTGATGACGAGTTTGCCGCGGCCCGAAACGGCATGCTGGATGGCCACCGCAGCACCGAGCTTCTCGGCCACATCCTGGGCGAGTTTCTCGACATTCGGGTCTGTCGAGCTTGCATCCTGGGTTCGTCCGGCGCCGGCGGGGCGCTGCATTCGCCGCACCAGAGCTTCCGTCTCGCGCACCGAGATGCCCTTCTTCGCAACCAGCGCCCCGACTTCGCTTTGCTGCCGGCGGTTAGCGAGGCCCAGCAGAGCGCGCGCGTGCCCCATCTCAAGCTCGCGTTTATCGACGAGCGTGCACACTTCGTTCGGCAGCTCCAAGAGGCGCAAGAGATTGCTGACCGCGGCCCGCGAGCGACCGACTGCCTCGGCCGCCTGCAAATGGGTCATCTGGAACTCGTTGATGAGGCGCGACAGTGCCCGTGCTTCCTCCAGGGGATTCAAGTTCTCGCGCTGGATATTCTCGATGAGCGCCACGGCAATCGCCGCCTCATCCGGAATATGGCGGATGACCGCCGCAATCTCGGTCAGGCCGGCCAGCTGCGCCGCGCGCCAGCGCCGCTCGCCGGCGATGATCTCGTAGCGCTGCGGCTCGCCTTGAGCCGCGACATCGAGGGGACGCACGACGATGGGCTGTATGACTCCCTGAACCCGGATGGAATTCGCAAGCTCCTCGAGCGTCTCTTGGCGCAGGTCGGCGCGTGGCTGATAGCGCCCGCGCTGCAAAAGGTCGAGCGGAAGCTTGGCCAGCTCTTCGCCCTTTGGGGCTGCATCTGCTGCGGCTGCGGAGGCTATGCGGCCCGCCGCGGACTGCCCCAGCAGATCCGCCAGCCCGCGGCCGAGAGTCGGTCTCTTCTGCATCATGATCGCGCGATCATAACGAATCGGCCACTGGCGCAGGTGCGGCTTCTTCTTCCTCCCGCCGGATCATTTCTCCGGCGAGCGCCAGATAGGCGAGCGCCCCGCGCGAGTCCTTGTCGTGCAACAGCACCGGCACGCCGAACGACGGCGCTTCGGCCAGACGGATGTTGCGCGGAATGATGGTGCGGAACACTTTGTCGCCGAAGTGCATGATGAGCTGTGCGCTCACCTCGTTCGCAAGGTTATTGCGCGGGTCGAACATGGTGCGCAGGATACCTTCGATGATAAGCGTCGGATTGGCGGCGGCCTTAATCTGCTCGATCGTTGACAGCAGCGCGGAGAGTCCCTCGAGCGCGTAGTACTCGCACTGCATGGGGATCAACACGCTGTCGGCCGCGACGAGCGCGTTCACGGTGAGCAGGTTCAACGCCGGCGGCGAGTCGATCACGATGACGTCGAAGCGACCCTGCACGGAAGCGAGCGCGTTTTTCAGCTGCGTCTCGCGCCCCGTGCTCATCGCGAGCAACCGCACTTCAGCGGCGGTGAGATCCTGGTTCGACGGCAGGAGCGTAAAGTCCGCCAATTCGATCTTGATGAGCGCCGACTCGATGCTTGCCTCGCCGAGGAGCACTTCAAGCGCTCCGCCGTGCGCCAGATTCGACTTGTCCACACCGCAGCCCATCGTGGCGTTGCCCTGCGGGTCCAGATCCAAGAGCAGCACAGCGCGCTTGGTCGCGGCGAGCGAGGCGGCAAGATTGACCGCGGTGGTCGTCTTGCCCACTCCGCCCTTCTGGTTCGCTACGGCGATCACGCGCTTCATGTCGCGACAGTCTACTGCACCGCCGCGACGCGGTTTAATGTCGCTTGGCTAAGCGACGAGACGGCTGTGTCCAACCTCGATGCGCGCGCGCGCAAGCTCGTCGGCAACCGCGTTGGTGGGGCGATTCTCGCGGCGCGAACGCTCGAAGATGTCGGTGAGGCGCGCCGGAATTCCTGCGATCGCAGCCTGGACCTGCGCCTCGCTCGAGACACCGTGGTACTCGTGGAAGACATTGATGATGCCGCCCGCGTTGATCACATAGTCGGGCGCGTAAAGAACCCCCGCGCTGTGCAGCGCAAGTCCATCCCGATCGAGAGTCAGCTGGTTGTTGGCGGCGCCCGCCACGACTTTGGCGCGCAGGCGGGGAATCGATTGTGCATCCAATATGGCGCCCAGCGCGCAGGGCGCAAAAACATCCGCGTCCTGATGGATGATGTCCTGTGCTGCGACCACGACGGCTCCCCACTCCTCGGCCGCGCGCTCGGTCGCGGCAGCGCGTACGTCCGCAACGATGAGCCGCGCTCCATCTTGCGCGAGCAGGCGACACAGGTGATAGCCGACGCCGCCCACGCCTTGCACGGCAACCCTTAGATCCTGCAGATCCGGCCGGCCGAGGCGGAATTTGACGGCCGCCTTCAACCCCAGATAAACGCCGAGCGCAGTCTTGGGGCCGGGATCGCCGCCGACGTCGCCGGCATGCCGGGCAAGTCCGCTGACGTAGCGCGTCTGACGCGCTACATTTTCCATATCCGCCGTGGTCGTGCCGACATCCTCTGCGGTGATGTAGCGACCGCCGAACGAATTGACGAAGCGGCCATAGGCCTCGAAGAGTTCGGGCGTCTTCGGCCGCTTGGGGTCGGCGATGATCACGGCTTTGCCGCCGCCGAAGGCGAGATTCGCCATCGCATTCTTGTAGCTCATGCCACGCGACAGGCGCAGCACATCGCTTACGGCGTCAGAGCTTGAGAGGTAGGCCCACATGCGGCAGCCGCCCGCCGCAGGACCCAGCAAGGTCGAATGGATTGCGACGATGGCACGCAGCCCCGTGCCTGCGTCCTGGTGGAAAACGATCTCCTCATGGCGATCGAATTCAGGCATTTCAAAGACGCCCATGTGCAGCCTCCCCTCGATCCAGCTGGCCGAAGTCTAGGAGGCTACGCTCTGAGTGCCGCAGGAAGTGTTACAAAACTTGCCTTTGGACGGCATTCGATGAAATATTCATCTCATTAATGACTTATTAATGGGTGAATCATGCAAGTAGAGCTCGACCGCGCGGACCTTCGCATCCTGGAGGTCCTGCAGCATCACGGCGATCTGTCAGCCGCGGATATCGCCGATCGCGTGGACCTGACCCCCTCCACCTGCTGGCGACGGATCAGCCGTCTGGAGGAGCTCGGTGTCATCAGGACGCGCGTTGCGCTCCTGGATCGGGAGAAGCTCGGCCTCAACGTCACGGTTTTTTCGCGCGTGAAGCTTGCAACCCATGGGCGCGATGAGCTCGGCAGCTTCGGGGAGATCGTGCGGCAGCACTCCGAGGTGCTCGAGTGCTATACGCTGATGGGCGAGACGGATTTTCTGCTGAGAATCGTCACGCGCGACATCAAGAGCTACGAGGCTTTCTTCCTGGATCACCTCTCGCGCATCCCCGCCGTGCAGTCTATCAATTCATCGATCGCCTTGTCCGTGATCAAGGAGACGACCGCGCTGCCGCTGGATGTCGGAGCGACTACGCTCGGCCATCGGCCGCTGCCACGGCCGGCGCAAGTGTAACCAGGCATCGCGACTCGCTAAGGCCGGGCACGCTCAGCGAGCGCACGGCCATGACGCGCCAGGCCAGCGGCAGCGCCTCAAGCTCCCTGTCGGGCCGCTTGCCCTTCATCGCAAGCACCCGTGTTGCGGGACCTGTGAGTCCCGCCACCTTGCTCAAGAGCTCAGGCAGGGGCGCGCAGGCGCGCGCCATCACCGTATCGAAGGGAGGATCAGGCACGAGCTCTTCCGCACGCGCGTGGAGCGCCTCGACATTGGCAAGCCCCAGCGTGCGCGCCGCGTGCGCGACGAAGCGGATTTTCTTGCCGTTCGAGTCGATGAGCGTAAAGCGGCGCGCGGGTTGTACGAGGGCGAGCGGCAGGCCGGGAAATCCGGCACCGGTTCCAACGTCTGCGATCCTCTCTCCCACAAGGTCGGCGTGGATCGCAAGGCTGTCGAGCAGGTGATGGGTGAGCATCTCCTCGCGGTTTTTGATCCCGGTCAGATTGAACGCGCGGTTCCAGCGTTGAAGCTCATCGAGAAGCGCGCACAGACGCGCGCCATCTGCGGCAGACAGAAGTACGCCCAGCGTTGCAGCATCGCGCAGCAGGCGCTGGAGTAAGCTCATCGCAAGAATTGCCTAGGCTTAAGTCGCATGACACCCGAAGCTCCATGAGTTCCATGCGCACGATACACGCACGGCTGCGACGCGCGGGCTGCGGATTGCTGCTCGCTGCGCTCGTGGGCGCGCCGCACGTTCGGGCATCCCCTCAGGACTTCGGCCGCTTCAGCGCAGCTGACGTGCTCCTCGTGGTCGCGCCGCATCCCGACGACGAAACGCTGTGCTGCGCGGGCGCCATCCAGCGCGCACATGCGGCGGGCGCGCGTGTCGCCATCGTGTGGATCACGAGCGGCGATGGCTTCGAGCTCGACGCGCACATCGTAGAGCACCGCTTGTTCACGGGAACACAGGGTCTGCTCGAACTTGCCCGCCTGCGCATGCAGGAGGCGGCGCGCGCAGCGCAACTCCTCAGCGTCGCGCCCGCGGACCGATTTTTCCTAGGGTACCCGGACGGTGGCATTGAGCAGCTGCTCACAGACAACCACGATCTGCCCTTGCGCTCGCCGCATACGGGCGTCGCAGCCGTGCCGTACGCAGAAGCCTACCGACCCGGCGCCGCCTATACCGGAGCCAATCTCGAGCGTGACTTGCGCGCCGTCGTCGACCGGGTGCAACCGACGTGGCTGCTCGCACCGACGCCGCTTGATGAACACGCGGATCATCGCGCAACCGGCGAGCTCGTCATGCGCGCCATGGGCGCCCGGGCACGCCTCGAGCGCGTGCGCTATTGGATCGTGCACGGCGGCATTGCTTGGCCATGGCCGCGCGGCCTGCATCCACAAGAGGCGCTCTTGCCGCCACGGGTAGCGCGCGCGCTACCCTGGGAGGACTTCGCGCTCGAGCCTGAGGAGCGCGCCAAAAAGGAGGGCGCCATCCGTGTCTATGAAACCCAGATGCGCCTCACCGCATCCTTCATGCTGGCTTTTGTTAAACGCAATGAAATCTACTCCCCGGCGCCACTTATCCCCGCGCGCTTGCAGCACGAAATACCGGTAAAAACAGCCACAACAGAAGATTCTGCCGTGAGGCGCCCCAACGCGCTTAAGTAAACACGGTGTCGGCCGGCACCGACATTTGCAATCCAAATTTGGACGCGCTTTACTCGCGCGAGTTTAAGGGCAAACCCGTCGTGAGGCGGGGACGCAAAGCTTCCGGTCTTGAGAGCCTAATCGGCTTGTGAAGACAGCGGGGTTGCCGGCTCGGACGCTACGATTATTGTGGCGCCGGTCGTCAGTTCTTCCGATGTCATTCCGTGCACTCTCAATGATCGCGCTCTGCAGCCCATCGCAGGCTGTCGTGAGAGTGGTTCACGGATGTTCAAGAAATTCTCGGTCGTTGCTGCCAAGATCCCGCATCTCGCCTGCTGCGTCGTCATTGCACTCACGCTCGCCGCCTGCGGCGCCGACGGCACTGCAGCGGCGCCCAACGGCACGACGAGCGCAGCCACGCAGCCCTTCATCGTCAACGGTGTGCCGCCGACTTCAGTCCGGGCAGGCGCCAAGTACCAGTACATTCCCTCCGCTGCCAATTCCGACGGACGCGCGCTGTCCTTCTCGATTACGAACAAGCCCGATTGGGCCACGTTCGGCGAGACGAACGGTGAGCTCTCCGGAATTCCGGACACGAACGACGTCGGTACGACGCCGGAGATCCAGATCGTCGTATCGGATGGCGCAAGCCAAGCGACGGTGGGGCCGTTTCGCATCACGGTCATCCTCCCAATAGCGCCGTCCGCCACTCCTAATCCTTTGGCGGCTCCGACGATCACCGGCACGCCGTCCTCGAGCGTCACCGCCGGCCAGGGCTACAGCTTCACTCCTGTCGTGACCGCTCCCACTGGTGAGAGTGTGAGTTTTTCGATCCTCAACATACCCGCGTGGGCGACCTTCAATACCAGCACCGGAGCGCTCTCGGGAACGCCGACCTCGGCGAACGAAGGCACGTTTGCCGATATTCTGATCAGCGTCACGGGCGCCGAGACGACCGTGTCCCTGCCTGCCTTCACCATTCAAGTGGTCGCCGCTGCCAACAACGCCCCGACGATCACCGGAAACCCGGCCACCACAGTGACCGCCGGCACGCCGTATTCGTTCACTCCAGCAGCAGCCGATCCGAACGGCAATGCCCTGACGTTCAGCATTGTGAACGCACCGTCGTGGGCGAGCTTCAGCCCAAGTTCCGGCCAACTCTCCGGAACCCCGCCGACAGCTGACGTGGGGACCTTCTCCAACATCGTCATCACGGTGAGCGACGGCACCTTGAGCGCCTCTCTTGCGGCCTTCTCGATCCAGGTGCAAGCGCCCGCGAACGACACGCCGACGATCTCCGGCACTCCTGCGGCCAGCGTGGTAGCCGGCAGTGCCTACTCCTTCACGCCGAGCGCGACCGATCCCTCAGGCCAGGCCCTCGTCTTCTCCATCCAGGGTCTGCCCTCGTGGGCGGCCTTTGCGGCGAGCACAGGTCAGCTCTCCGGGACGCCCACTGCCGCCAACGTCGGCATTTTCCCGGGCATCGTCATCAGCGTCAGCGACGGCAATGAAAGCGTCGCGCTGCCCGCGTTCGCGATCAAGGTGAAGGCGCTTCCGGATGGTGCACCGAGCATCGGCGGCACGCCGCCTTCGAGCGTGGTTGCCGGAAATAACTATTCTTTCACACCGACTGCCAGCGATCCCGACGGCGACGCGCTCACATTCTCGGTCGTGAACTTGCCGCCGTGGGCGAGCTTCAACAGCAACACGGGCCGCTTCTGGGGAACCCCCTCGAGCGCCAACGCCGGCACCTTCTCCAATATCGTCATCAGCGTCAGCAACGCCACTGCGACGACTGCGCTGCCGGCCTTCTCCATCCAGGTTGACGCACCGGCGGATCAGGCGCCGATCATCGGCGGATCGCCCAGCAGCAGCGATGTCGCCGGCAGCGCGTACGGCTTCACACCGACCGCGAGCAGCCCGGTTGGCAACGCGCTGACATTCTCCGTCGCGAACCTGCCGTCCTGGGCGAACTTCAACAGCACCACCGGCCGGCTCTGGGGAACCCCCTCGAGCGCCAACGTCGGCACCTTCTCCAATATCGTCATCAGCGTCAGCGACGGCANNCACCGACCCAAGCGGCAATACGCTCACCTTCAGCATCGAGAACCTGCCGTCCTGGGCAGCCTTCAATGCGCAAACCGGCACCCTCTCCGGAATTCCCGGAGCGGGCGATGTCGGAAATGATGCGGGCATCATCATCAGCGTGAGCGACGGCACCTCCAGCGCATCGCTCGCGCCATTCAGCATCAGCGTGACGCAGCCTGCGAGCGGCAACGCCACTCTCACCTGGAGCGCGCCCACGCAGAACACCAACGGCACGCCGCTCACCAATCTTGCCGGCTTCCACATCTACTACGGCACATC
>PLIX01000160.1 GCA_003140135.1 Gammaproteobacteria bacterium | reverse complement strand
GCGCTCTACAGGAATTGCATCGGCGATACGTTGATGGCTACACACGCGTGATGCCAGCCCTGCTGGCGCCAGCGCGCGACGTCCTCCGTCGCGGTGCGCAGCACCCATCCGGTGAGCTCATGGATGAGTCCGGTCTTCTCCGCGATGTGAATGAATTCGGTGGCGGTGGCGATGCGGCCGTCGGGCTTGCGCCAGCGCAGCAATGCTTCGACGCCGATGGTTTCGCGCGTGTGCAGCGCCACCTGGGGCTGATACATCAGCATCAGATCGCCCGCCTCCACCGCACGGCGCAGGGATTGCTCGAGGCGAAAGCGCTGCGCGGCCGCGTCATAGAGCGCCGGGCGGTAGAAGGCAAAGCGATTGCGGCCGAGTTCCTTGGCGCGGAACAAAGCGACGTCCGCGGCGCGCAGCAGCGCATCGGGATCATTGGCGTGATCGGGGTAGAGGCTCCCCCCGATACTGGCGCTGGTGGACAGAATGCGGCCATCCACCAGGAGCGGCTGCTGCAGGGTCGCAACGAGCGCGGCGGCGCGCTCCTCGACTTCTTCACTACTCTTGACGTCTTCCATCAAGACCGTGAATTCATCGCCACCCAGGCGCGCGAGGAGCGCGCGTGCGCCGGTGGCCTGGCGCAGGCGTTCGGTGATGGCCTGCAGCACCCGGTCGCCGAAATTGTGACCGAGCGTGTCGTTGATCGATTTGAAGTTATCGAGGTCGACGAACAGGAGCGCGACGCGCTGTTCGTTCGCTGCCGCGCGCGTCAGCGCGGCGGCGAGCCGGGTGGCGAGCTGACGGCGATTGGGCAGTTGGGTGAGCGGGTCGTGATGTGCCAGATGGTGCAGCTGCTGCGTGCGCTCGGCAACGTGCCGCTCGAGCTCGGTCTGATGAGCGCGCAGCTCTCCTTCGGCGCGCGCGATCTGATCCGCCATGGCGTTGAAGGATTCGGCGAGCTCGTCGATCTCGGCCGATCCGCCGCGCGGCGCGCGCGCCGTGCGATTGCCCGCCGTCAACTGGCGGGTTGCCGCGGTGAGTCGCCGCACCGGCACGGTGATGCTCAAGGACAGTAGCAGCGATACGAGTAGCAGGACGCTGAGCACGGCGACACCCGTCGGCGTCAGCGTGTGCTCGGCGAGCTGCGCCGATGCTGCCGCGCGCACGGACGCCTCCAGTAAGGCACGTCGCGCCGGTTCCTGCAGATGACTCTGCGCGGCGGCCGTCAACGTGGCGCCTGCCTCGACGAAGCTGCGCCGCGCGGGCACGTTCATGGCATCGAACCCCGCGATCGCGCGCCGCAGCCGCACGCTCTCGCCGAAATCGTCGTGCATCAGATCGAGCCACGCGTGGCCGGGTGAGCGCGACAGTTCCGCGCTGTGGCGCGCGAGGGCGGCGCCGAACTCCTTCTCCTTTTGCTCCAGCGCCTCCGGTGCGCCGTAGCTGCTGCGCAGCGCGTTCAGTGCGGTCGCGAGCTCCGACAGTGACTTGCGCAAGACCACCTGCTCGTTCGCGACCGCAACCCCGGTGCCGCCGGCGGAGGCGATGCGGCGCTGCAGACCATCAAGCAGAACATTGCGCCGTGCGAGCCATTCGCTGCGCTTCGAGGCGGTACTGGCGAGCTTGCTGCCCTGAGCGATGTGGTGTGCAAGTTCAATGCGCAGCTGCACGGCGTCCGCCGTAGCAAGCGGTGCGGGGATATCGTTGAAGTAGTGGTTGACGGCCAGATCAAGCTCATCGGCCGCGCTGGTGATGGATTCAAAGGCCGACTGGTGATCCCCCTGCAGATACTCGACCACCGCGCGATCGTAGGCGGCGAGCTTTTCCATCACGGCTTCGGCGCGGCGCGCCTGGGGCTCGTGCTCGATCTGCATGCTGTGCAGCGACTGCACCGCGCGCCGCGTGTTTTCGGTCGCAAGTCCGTGCCCGATCATGATCACGGCGGCGACGGCGGCAAGAGCCAGGGCCAGGCGCGCGCCGATACCCAGGCGCACGCGCGCAGGTGTGCGCGGCGCTGCAGGCGCGAGGGATACGGTCGGGTCGTGTGCTTCGGTAGAGTTTGGCCGCATAAGACATAAAATGCTGGCCTGGCTCAAGCCCGGCCGCGAGGATCTGGACCGCGGGAATGATGCCCGGGGCGGGTGGCCGCTTCCGTGGCGGACCTCGCAGAAGCGAAGAGGCGCATTCCCGGAATGCGGGGAGCCGGCGGCGTCGGTGTTTCATTTATACTTCGGGTTATGACCGAGATTGCAGATACCTTCGACTCGGCCTTTACCAAGGCCGTCGACCTCGGGAACCGGATCGCGGACAAGGACAAGGACGCCGACCTGTGGGACATCGCCGACGGGCTGCTCGCTGGCGCGCTGCAATATTGGCTGTATTCGCGCCAGCCTTGCGGAGACCCGCGCTGTCAGGACTGCATGCCGATCAGCACCGCGCAGGGACGCATGGCGGAGTTAAAGCGCCTGATGGAACAGCTCTCCGCCGAGAGCGAGTACTTCCACACGCCGACGGATGCGAACGCCGGACGCGCTTAGACCACGACCTCCCGCAACGCCTGCTCGAGCAGGTTGAAGCCTTCCTTCAGCAAAGCGTCGGAAATCGTCAGCGGCGCGAGGAAGCGGATCACGTTTGAGTAGATGCCGCAGGCCAAAATAATGAGGCCCGCGCGGCCGGCGGCCTGCACCAGCTGCGAAGTGAGTTCGGCATTGGGCTGCTCGGCGCGCCCGTTCTTGACCAGTTCGATCGCGACCATGGCCCCGAGGCCGCGCACGTCGCCGATGCACGGGTAGCGCACTTGCAGGCCCTTCAGGCGCGAGGTCATGAAATGACCCACGTGCAGCGCGCGCTTCGCCAGGTCCTCATCGCGAATGACGTCGAGGACCGCAAGCCCCGCCGCGCAGGCCAGGGGCGA
>PLIX01000277.1 GCA_003140135.1 Gammaproteobacteria bacterium | reverse complement strand
CGCAGTAGACAGAACCTCCTATCGGCCGTTTTATTCCCCACTTCAGTTACATTTCTTCATTCCTGTCGTCTTGCCTCCATAATTTTTTTACCGGGTGCCTCATTAACGATGTTACCAGGCTGCGCCGTGGGAAACGGCCCAGCCGAGCTCATCGATTGCGTTTGGGGCGGATCGGTACGAAAGCAGTGGCGGTTGGCCGCCGATGGCTTCGGCAGCGGCGGTCGCTGGATACCCAAGTCTCATGGTACCCGCCGGATCTACGAACCCGGGGGTCGGGAGCGCGAACCTCTCCGGGTGCGCCGATAAATCAAACGCTTGCCAGTATCACCATCGATGCATTGATCGAACGTAGCGAAAACGTAGCACGATGTGTAGCCGGCGTTATTCGAGCACGTGTTCGCAGCTTTGTACTATTGCCTGGGATGGCGCGGCTACGCGCAGTTGTTCTTTATCTTACCCGGCAAACCGAATGGGAGCGCGTACGTTATAGACTTGTGATCTTTGATATCAGATCGGATAAGCCGCAGATATTCGCCAGCGTGACGTCCGGCAATCTGGCGGTGTACACCGCCAACACGGCGAGCCGAGGAGTCCCCGAATGGGCGCGACTACCTTGTCCGCAGTAACGGGACAGTGGCGTTACTGATCTTTTGACCTAATAAGCTAAGCGGCCCCAGAGTCTGGGCCACTCAGATCGGTGCTAATATGGATTAGCGTGCGCCTCCGGTTGCGTGGCCACGTCCATCCCGCTCTTCGTTTCCAGAGAAGTGGGCGCTATCGACGCGCCTCGATGGCTCGGCTTTCTCGCCACGGCTTGGCATTGGACCCTTGTAGCCGTGCTCTGGATGGAAACCGTTATTGACGTGACCACGGAAGTTGTCAGGGCCGCGGAACCACGGGCCCGCTCCCACGAAGACACCTCCACTAAACCATTCTGGGCCGTAATAGCCGGACGGAGAACAGCCGTAGGGAGCGACATCATAGTATCCATAGGGACATTGAGGAGCTATGCCGATGTTGACGCCTACCTGAGCCTCTACCGTGGGAACGGCGACCGCAAAGCAGCCTCCAGCAACAGTAGCCCACACGACAAATTTAAATCCACGCATAAGTTCGCCTCGTTAATTCCTTCAGTCCTCAACCCTCAAGAGATTACTCTGACACCGTCGCCAATCGCGCCGCCAATGTCAGCGGCCTCTTGCGGAAGATTACCCTTCAGTCATTGCGCCGATGATTGGCACGCGGATTCACGGCCTTTCGCACCTCTCACAATGGTGTGTACGCCCTGCGGAGTCTGTACGGCAACGCACCGAGGACACTTGTTAATACTCGAACTGGTACATGAGCCCAACACTGCTTCCCGGATCGTTTTCCGGTGTCGTTCCCTGAGTCGTCGCAGTGCCGTTGCCGAGCCGCGTCTGTAACTTCAGGTGTTTCGAGAGATCCACGTCGACCTCCACCTGGGTGAATCCGGTCGTACTCTGCTTGGCACCGACGAACACGCGGTTGGTTACGTATCGGCCCGCCTCGACGGCTGCGCCGGAGGTCTGTCCCGCAGCACCGGTGCTGGTTCCCCCGCCGACCGAGAGTCGGTCGAGCCCGAGTGCTTTTTGCACCTTGGCGAGCGGGTTCGGCCCGCTGCCGCCGACGCCGCCCAACGTCGCAACAGCGGCGCCGATCTGCGCGAGCTGCAGTACCGTCAGCTGCGATGCGCTCTCGCCGAAGAGGAGGCGCGCGAGAATCTCATCCTGGGGCAACGGTGGGGTGCTGCTCAAGTCGAACTGCGGCGCATCGGCATAGCCCGTGATGTGCAATGTTGCGGTTGCATCGGCGGCCGTTGTCTTCGCTGTAAAGTCGAGAGTCGGGTCGATCTTATGCTTGAGTCCCGTGCCATTGAAGCTGACTCGTCCATCGGTGAAAGTCAGTGTGCTGCTCGCGAGCGCAAATGTGCCGCGGATGAGATCGAAGCTGCCACTGGCGAGCAGGTTGTCGGTGGTGCCGCCAAAGTGCACGTCGCCGCCGAGTTCGGCATTCATCCCGCGCCCCTGCACCACGAGGTCGCGCGGAGCATTTAGATTGATATCGAGAGCAATCACAAGTTTGCTCTCGGTCGGTGCTGGCGGCGCTTGCCCCGGACGGCGCACATCAAGCACCGCGACGTCGGGCGGCAGGCCATTGGGAATACCGATGACCGTGCGTTTCAGGTCGACCGTGCCGGATACGTCAATGCGCTCGCGCAACGTGCCTTTTACTTTGATGTCGGCGTTCAGATTCGCAGTCAGAATGTCGCTTGCAATCGGCTGAGCGTTCTGCGCGGTGAGCTGCAGGTCGACGGGAAGGTTCGGCTGCAAGACTCCGATCGTGCCCGTCATTGACAACTGCCCCGGCGATGCATGCGCGACTAGGCTCGCGATTCTTAGCGTGCCCTGGCTGCCGACGAGGTGAGCCGTAATGCCGGACAGGTGCACACCCTGGGTGTAGTCGCGCAGGTCCCCTTGGGCAAGATCAATGGTTCCGTCTATCTCAGGCGCGCGCGGATTACCGGTGAGCGTCGCATCGATCGACAGCGCGCCCTCCGCCCGCTGGCCGCGGGCCTCAAGAATCGGATTGGCCAGAGCCGCATCGAGCTTGCCGCTGAGTTTGAGATTTAAGGCGCCGACGGCGCCAAGCGGCGCGTTGCCTGTGAGCGTGAGCTGCGATCCGCCGCCGGCGCTCAACTGCGCATCAAGCTGTGCGGCGTTGCCCTTGAGGTGTGCGGTGGCATGCAGGTCGACCGCGTGCAGATCACGTACCGTACTGCCCGCTAAGCGCAGACCGGTCGCCTTGACGGTCACGAGACTCGACGGCGCTGAGGAGCTCCCCGCAAGCTGTGCGTCCGCATCGAGACTGCCTGCGGCGAGGACGCCCGGCACAAAGGCGCTGACCAGCGCCGCATCGAGCTGGTGCACGGAGGCGCGCAGATCCAGAGCCGGCGCTACGCGACCATCCACGGAGATGACAGCCCGCTGCACTCCGAGCTTGAGCTTGTTAACTGCCAGTCCGTCAGCGTACGACAGTCGGGCTGGGGCGAGAAGCCGCAGGGTTTGCCCGTGATAGTGCGCCTCTACCTGCTGCAGGCCGAACTCATGAGCTGCGACATTGAGGTGCGCTGCAGCATCGACGCTCGCCGGTTCGCCGTTGAGATGCGGCGATTGCACCGCGACTTGCAGGGACAAGTCATTGATGGGTCCTGAGGCCGTGAGGCGCGCGTTGCCGGAATATGCGGCCACGACTATGTTTTGCGCGTCGAGTTGCAACTGCGCGTTCGTGTGGCTCCCGGCCGGCTTAAGCGCGAAATTGCCGGTAATGCTGCCTGCGATGTTCGTGCCGATGAGGCCCTGCAGGTCCGCCAGGCGATCGATGCGCAGACTCCCGCTACCGCTGCTGGGTGTCGTGTTCGCCACAGTCGTCAGATCGCCCTGCAGATGCGCACTTTTCCAGTCCGCGCGCTGCACGCTGACGTGGAATGCATCGCCCGCACCGCGCTCGACCGCGGCGTCGAGCTCCACGGGCGCTCCGCCGAACTGTCCCTGCGCCTGTAGCGTGGCGCTCGCGCGTGCGGGCAGGCCGCGCGCCTTGATGCTCGCCTGGAACGCCGAGCGCGGCGAGCCGCGGACGGACAAGTCCGAGGTCATCTGCAGCTGCGCCGCCATGGAATTGATGGGCCCGTCGAGGGTGCCGTTCACCTTCAGCGTGCCGGCGAGCGTAGGTGCGAGGACGGCGAGGTTCGTCACGTTGACCGCATAGTGCGCGTGCAGTGATTGCAGTGCGGGCGCTGCGCTTGTCGTCCCGCGCTCCGCGGCGCCGTCCACGGACAGCGATAGCGTCCGTGCACTCAGCACCAGATGCTCTACGTTCACATTGTGCTCCGTCATGGCGGCCGCGAGCTGCAGCTGCGATACGCCTCCCAGGAGCTGCGCCGGCAAGGATGCCCCTTGTGCCACTTCGGTGCGGGCGTCCAAATCGAGGCGCGTCGTCGCCGCAATCTGCTTCACGGTCCCTTTGATCTCACTCGTGCCGCGGATGCTCTGATGGGCAATCGCGGCGAGCGGCGCGAGGTCGCGAAGGCCCAGATCGAAGGTCGCGCTCGGCGCTCCGGCGGTATTGGCCCGGGCTTGCAGTAAGAAGAGCCTGTGATCCGCGGAAACCTCGAGCGGGCGCGCGGCGTCCTTCAGATGAATTGTGGCGTCGATGCGCAGGGGAGAATCGGCAAGCAGTCGCGGCTGCGGCCCGGGCAGGACCAAGCCTTCGGCCGTTGCGTGCACGGCGAGATCTCCCCCGTCGGCGTTCAGGTCGGCGTTGAGCGTGGCGAGTCCCATGCCGCCGGAACTTTGGAGCGAAACGACCTCGAGGCGCCCGCTGGCGTGGGGCGCGCTGACCGTGCCTTGCCAGCGCCCTTGCAGCGCGATCCGTTGCCAGGACAGATCCGGGCGCGGAGCCATCGCGGGGGCGTTCAGGTTGTAGGCGACATCGGCTGACTCGCGATTGAGATCGAGGCTCCCCGCAGCGTGAGCCTGCAGCTGTCCTGCTCGAGCACTGACTTCGACATGCTCGGCACTGCGTTGCCCGGAGAGGTTCGCTACGACCGTCAGCGCGCCCAGATTTGGGTAATGCAGCAGGTTGGCGAGCGCGCCGCCAGCAGGCTCGTCGAGCTTCACACTGGCATCCATACGGAGAGGATCGAAACGCAACGTCAGCGCGTAATCGCCGCCCTGGCCATCCGTGCGCCGCGCCGTGATGC
>PLIX01000227.1 GCA_003140135.1 Gammaproteobacteria bacterium | reverse complement strand
CCTCATCCATGTGCGCGTAGAAATGATCTCCGGAGAGTGCGGCGAAGCGCTCAATGTCAGCGAGGGTCACCTCGCGCTCCTGCGAATTGAAGCTGTCGCCGATGACGAGCGCTCCAAAGGGAATCCGGAACGGGTGCGCCTGCGGATCGCGCTGGCGCGCGCCGCGCACCCAGCGCCCGGTCACGGCCGTAAGGACGTCAGGTGTGCCCTGCAGCGCGGTGCGCTGCATATAGTGCAGCATGCCGCGAATGCCGCCCAGCTCCTCGCCGCCGCCCGCGCGACCGGGGCCGCCGTGGACGAGATGCGGCAGCGGCGAGCCATGACCCGTGGACTCGGCTGCGCAGGATGCGTTGACGATGAGAATACGGCCGTGAAAAGGCGCAAGACCTGCCACCAGGCGCGCTGCCGTCGCGTCATCGGCACTGAAGACCGAGGCGACGAGGCTGCCGCCGCCGCGCCGCGCGAGCGTGATCGCATCCTCAAGGCTGGCATACGATAGAACCGTGCACACCGGCCCAAAGGCCTCGACCGAATGCACGGCGCGCGCCGCGCCCGCGTCGCGGCAGTGCAAGAGAGTCGGGGCGAGAAATGCGCCACGCTCCGCATCGGCGCCCGCAGGCTTCAGGGCAAGCTCCCCGCCGAACGCCACCGCGCCATCGGCCGTGAGCCGTGCGAGCTGCGCGCGCACCTCGCGCCGCTGTGCGAGCGATGCCAGCGGCCCCATATTGACCCCGTCCAATCGCGGATCGCCGACGATGAGCTCGGCCAATCTGCCGCGCACCGCCTCGAGCACCTCGGCGCACAGCGCGGCGGGCACGATCGCCTTGCGAATGGCGGTGCACTTCTGCCCCGCCTTCACGCTCATCTCGCGCACGACCTCGCGCACAAAGAGGTCAAATTCGGCCGATCCCGGGCGCGCATCGTCGCCCAGAATCGACGAGTTCAGCGAATCGGTTTCCGCCGTGAAGCGCACCGAGCGCTCGGCCACGGCGGCATGCCGTCGCAGCAGCGCCGCCGTTGCGGCTGAGCCTGTGAACGAGACAACGTCTTCAGCCTCAAGATGATCGAACAGGTTGCCGACGCTGCCGCACACCAGCTGGACGGCGCCGGCCGGCAGAACGCCCGACTCAACGATGCGCCGAAACACGAGCTCGGCGAGATATGCGGTGCTCGTCGCGGGCTTGATGATGGACGGCACTCCGGCGAGCAGCGCCGGCGCGAGCTTCTCGAGCATGCCCCAGACCGGGAAATTGAAAGCATTGATCTGCACCGCCGCGCCCTCGAGCGGCACGCAGATATGCTGGCCGAGAAATCCACCGCTTTTCGACAAGGGCTCGGTCGCACCGTCAATGTAGACACGCCCATTGGGCAGCTCGCGCACGCCCTTGCTGGCATAGACGAAAAGCGTGGCGAGGCCGCCATCGATGTCGAGCCACGCATCGTGCTTGGTCGCGCCCGTGCGGTACGAGAGGGCATAGAGCTCCTCTTTGTGCGCCCCCAGCGCCTTGGCGAGGCTTTTCAGCAGGCCCGCCCGCTCATGGAAGGTGAGCGCGCGCAGCCCAGCTCCCCCAACGCTGCGCGCGTACTCGAGCGCGCTGGCAAAATCGATGTTCGGCGCGCCCAATTGGGCGACCGCCTCGCCGCTCGTGGCATCGCGCAGGTATTCTCCAGCAGCGCTGCTGCGCGTCCAGCGTTGCTGGATGAAACTCTCCAACTGCATCATCTGCCCCGTTACCTTGAGGAGTGTCCTGCCCGCGCGGCCTGCCAGGCGCCGAAAGTGCTGTTCTGCGCGGCAAGCTGCGCAACCAGCGGCGCGGCAGACCAGTAGCGCGTGCCGTGCTCGAGCGCGAGCCGCCTAATGCCATCGTACACGGCGGCGAGTCCGACGGTATCGGCGTACGCCATCGGCCCGCCGCGCGTGCGCGGAAAGCCGTAGCCGTTGCACCAGATGACATCTATATCGAGCGGCGCGGCGGCGATGCCCTCACTGAGAATGGCCGCGCCTTCGTTGATGAGGGCATAGAGGCTGCGCTCCAGGATGGCGGTGTCGCTGAGCGCGCGTGGCGCAATGTTGAGACGCGCCGCCTCCGCGCGGATGAGCACGTCAACTTCAGGATCTACCTGCCGTGCGCGCGAACCGGGCTCGTAGCGATACATGCCCCGACCGCTCTTCTGGCCCAGGCGTCCGCGTTCGACGAGAAGGTCCGCGACGCGGTAGTAGCGCGGATCGTCCGGCAGATCCTTACGCTCGCGCCGCACGCGATAGCCCACATCAAGGCCCGCAAGATCCCCGACGGCGTTGGGCCCCATGGCCATGCCGAATTCTTCGAGAACGGCGTCGATGCGCGCGGCGGCGACGCCCTCGAGCAGCATCAGCTGGTTCTCGCGGCCATAGGCATAGAGCATCCGGTTGCCCACGAAGCCGAAGCAATTACCGACCACGACGCCGATTTTGCCGATGCGCTGGCTGAAGGCGAGTGCCCGCGCAACGCTCCTCACCGAGGTCTGCGGTGCGCGCACGATCTCGATGAGTCGCATGATGTTCGCGGGGCTGAAGAAGTGCATCCCTATGACATCCTGCGGGCGCGCCGTGACGCTGGCGATGGCAGCAACATCGAGCGTGGAAGTATTCGTCGCGAGGAGCGTATCCGCGCGACAAACGGCGTCGAGCGTGCGGAACACGTCCTGCTTCAATGGCAAGCTCTCATAAACCGCCTCGATGACGACGTCAGCGTTGCCGAGCGCAGTCATATCGCTCGCGACGACGATCCGCTGCCGTGCTGCTGCGCCCGCCTCTGCCGTCAGGCGGCCTTTTTTCACACTCGCCTCGAGAGCCTCGTCGATGCGCTGCCGCGCGCTTTGCAGCGCGGCGGCTTGCGAGTCGATGAGCGTGACGTCGAGGCCGCTTGCGCTGCAGCTCGTCGCGATGCCGGCGCCCATGGTGCCGGCGCCGATGACACCGACATTCCGCATCTCGGGAAGCTCGAGACTCATGAGCTCAGCGCCCCGTGAAGCGGGCCGCTCTTTTTTCCAGAAACGCGGCGACGCCTTCGGCGTAGTCGTGCGAGTGTCCGAGCTCGCGCTGATAGTCGCGCTCGACGTCGAGTTGCTGAGCGAGGCTGCGCTCGCCGGAGGTGTAGATCGCCTCCTTGATCCGCGCGAGCGCGCGGGTCGGCGCCGCGGCCAGGCGCTCGGCGAGTTCTTCGACTGCGGCCGGGAACTGCTCATCGGCCACGCAGCGCCAGATGAGCCCCCAGTCGGCGGCCTGCTCGGCCGGCAGCTTGTCGCCGAGAAAAGCTGCGCCAATGGCGCGCGCCGGCCCGACGAGCCGGGGCAGAAACCAGGTGCCGCCGGAATCGGGTACGAGACCGAGTTTGGAGAAGGACTGGATGAAGCTCGCTGAGCGCGCGGCGATGACCATGTCGCAGGCGAGTGCGAGATTGGCACCCGCCCCGGCGGCGACGCCGTTGACGGCGGCAATCACGGGCATCGGCAGGTTGCGCAACCCGAGCACCAGGGGTTTGTAGCGCCGCTCGATCGAATCGCCAAGATCCGTGGCAGCCGCGCCCGGTGCGACCGCGCGATCGCCCAAGTCCTGTCCGGCGCAAAATCCGCGGCCCGCGCCGGTGAGGACCAGCACCCGGCAGCTGCCGTCCTCTTTGACCTCATCGAGAACGGCACGCACTTCCGCGTGCATTTCAATATTGAAGCTATTGAGCCGCTCGGGGCGGTTCAGCGTCAGGCGCGCAACCCCGGCGCGCAACTCAAAGAGGATGGTCGCGTAGCTCACGTGTCAGGTCTCATCGTAGGTGATCTCAAGCTCGGCGGTCTTCGCGTGCGCCTGGCAGGCCAGGATGAATCCCTGCGCGAGCTCCCAGTCCTCAAGCGCGTAGTTCTGCGCGAGCTCCACTTCGCCGCGCACGAGCTTGGTGCGGCAGGTGGAGCACACGCCCGCGCGGCAGGAAAAGGGCAGATCCAGGCCCGCGCGCGCCGCAGCCTCAAGGATGCTCTCCGTGCCGGTTTGCATGGTGAACGCACGGCGGCGGCCGTCCATGACGACCTCAACCTGGGTCTGACCTGCCGCTGCAGGCGCCGCGCCGGCGCCGAGCGGCTCGCCCGCGGCAGCTGCCGCACTTTCAGCCGCGTGAATCTTCTGCGGCGCGACGCCGAGTTGCACCAGCTGCGCGTGCAGCAGCGCGACGGCGGCGCCCATCAGGAAGTATTGATCCACCGCCGCCGGTTGAAAGATCTCCTTCGCGACGGCGCACAGCTTTTGCGCATCGAGCCTGCCGCTCAGGAGCTCGCCCTCCTCCGGCTCGCGGTCCATGATGAAGTAAAGCGCGAGGCGTCCGAGATATTGNNCGCGCGCCGCATCGCTGACGTCGCCGTAGTTGCCGTAGAAAACGAGAAACGAGCATCCCGGCTCATCGCGAAGATGCGTCGCGACGCGCAGCACGAGCGCCGCAAGATCGGCGCCCGCGGCGAGCGCGACGTAGCGGCGCTGCACGCCGGCACCCGCCACGGCGGGTGCGCTATATTGCTGCTCCATCATCGCAAACCGTCTAGATGCACTTGAAGTAGTCAAAGGGCTCAAGACACTCCGCGCACATGTAGTGCGCCTTGCAGGGCGTGGAGCCAAATTCGCTGATGAGGCGTGTCTTGGTGCTCTTGCAGCGCGGACAGCCGACCGGCGCGGCTGCGAAGAGCCGCCGGGGATTCGACACGGCCTCCACCGGGGGCGCAATGCCGTAGGCGGCAAGCTTCAGGCGTGCCGCAGGCGTGATCCAATCGCTCGTCCAGGGCGGGGCGAGGAGCGTCTCGATGACGATGCGACCGAAGCCGGCACGCGCGAGCTTCTCCTCGACCAACCTGCGGATGACCTCGGTCGCCGGGCAGCCCGAATAGGTCGGGGTGAGGCCCACGTGCAGTGCCTCGCGGGACGCGCCGCGTACGTAACGGACGATGCCCAGATCGATGATGCTCAGGATCGGAATCTCGGGGTCGTTGACCTCGCCCAGCAGGCGCCAAACTTCCGCCTGCCAATCCGTCGGCGCAGGTGCGAGTTGTGAGGTGAGGCTCAAAGCGCTTACCACTCGGCCCCGGGATAGGCGCGCTGCAGAAATTGCATCTCGGCCAGCATGTAGCCCAAATGCTCGGTGTGGACTCCGCCCTTGCCATGCCAGGGAAATACCGAATCGGCGGGGCGGCTGAGCGTCGCCTCGGTGAGGACAGCGTCGATGCGCGCCGACCAGCGCGCCTGCACCGCCGCCGCGCGCGGCGCAATGCCGGCGGCAACCATCGCGGCATCGACGTCGTCTTCGGCAAATAGCTCCCCCGTGAACGGCCAGAGCTCATCAAGCGCATCCTGCACCCGCGCGTGACTCTGCGCCGTGCCGTCGCCCAGGCGCACGACCCAGCTTGCGCTGTAGCGCACGTGGTAGCGGGTCTCCTTCAACGCCTTCGCGGCGATCTCGGCAAGCCGCGCATCCGCGCAGGTCTTAAGCGCCTCATAGAGCTCGAGCTGGAATGCCGACACCAGCAGCTGCCGCACCAGCGTCCTGCCAAAGTCGCCATTGGGCTGCTCGACCAGCGTCAGGTTCAAAAACTGCGGCGCATCGCGCAGGAAGGCGAGCTCATCCTCGGTGCGGCCGCGCCCCTCGAGCTCAGCTGCGTAGCTCAGCAGCAGACGCGCCTGCCCAATGAGATCGAGCGCGATGTTCGCAAGCCCAAGATCCTCCTCCAGCGCCGGTGCGTGGCCGACCCACTCGGCAAGGCGCTGTCCGAGGATGAGGCTCGTGTCGGCCAGCCTCAGCACATAGCGCAACCGCGCATCTTCGCTCGGCGCTGACGCCGCACTCGCGCTCACAGGTTCTTCACCTCTTCGGGAATCGCGTAGAAGGTCGGATGGCGATACACCTTGTCGCGCGCCGGTTCAAAGAAGGCATCGGCGTCGAGCGGATCCGAGGCGGCGATGTCGCTCGAGCGGGCGACCCAGATGCTCACGCCCTCGAGGCGGCGCGTGTAGACGTCGCGCGCATGTTCGAGCGCCATGCGCGCATCGACCGCATGCAAGCTGCCCACGTGCTTGTGCTCAAGCCCAGAGCGCGAGCGGATGAAGACTTCAAATAACGGCCAGTCGGGCGATGTCATGCTGACTCCTCCAGGCGGCGCGCGCGCGCGCGTGTTTTTTCGGCGTAGGCCGAGGCTGCCTCACGCACCCAGCGGCCTTGCTCGTGCGCGCTGCGGCGCGCCTGCAGGCGCTCGCGGTTGCACGGGCCGTGGCCTTTGACGACGCGGTGAAACTCGCTCCAATCAATTTCGCCGCAGCGATAGTGCTGCGTCGCCTCATCCCAGCGCAGTTCCGGATCGGGAACCGTGAGCTTGAGGAAGTCCGCCTGCGGCGCGGTCACATCGATGAAGTGCTGGCGCAGTTCGTCGTTGGTGAAGCGTTTGATCTTCCAGCGCATCGACTGCGCCGTGTGCTGCGATTCCGCGTCGCTCGGGCCGAACATCATAACCGACGGCCACCACCAGCGATTGAGCGCATCCTGAGCCATCGCGCGCTGTGCCGGCGTGCCGCGCGCGAGCGTCATCATGATCTCGAAGCCCTGGCGCTGATGAAAACTCTCCTCGCGGCAAATGCGCACCATCGCACGCGCGTACGGGCCGTAGGAGCAGCGGCAGATCGGGATCTGATTCATGATGGCAGCGCCGTCGACGAGCCAGCCGATGGCGCCGATGTCCGCCCAGGTCAGGGTCGGATAGTTGAAGATGCTCGAGTACTTCGCGGTGCCGGCGAGCAATTGGGCGACGAGCTCGTCGCGCGATACGCCCAAGGTCTCCGCCGCGCTGTACAGATACATGCCATGGCCGCCCTCGTCCTGCACCTTGGCAATGAGCACGGCTTTGCGGCGCAGCGTCGGCGCGCGGGTGATCCAGTTGCCCTCGGGCAGCATGCCGACGATCTCGGAATGGGCGTGCTGGGAAATTTGCCGCACGAGCGTGCGCCGGTAGGCATCGGGCATCCACTCCTTGGGCTCGATCTTCTCGTCGCGCTCGACCTTCGCGTCAAAGCGCGCGGTGAGCGCCGCCGTATCGGCCGACGGCGTCTGCAGACAGTCCTTGCCGAGGGAATCCAGGCCTTGCGTGTACACGGCGAGCTCCGGGTCGTAATGTCCTAATCTGACACAGGAATTTGCATACGGCAACTCACTGTGTGTCACAATTTAATTCTCAGCGCGCGTGCGGAGCTTGACGTGACCGACCCAATCGACGCCTGCCTGCGCACCCTGCGCGGGCGCTTCCGGCGCCAACGCCCGCTGCGCAGCGGCTCGCTCCTGATGACCATCCTCGGGGATGCGATCGCGCCGCGCGGCGGCCGCGTGACGCTCGGCAGCCTCATCCGCCTGGCGGCGCCGCTCGGATTGCCCGAACGGCTGGTGCGCACTTCCGTCGCGCGCCTCGCCCAGGACGGCTGGCTCGCCGCGCGCCGCAGCGGACGCACGAGCGAGTACAAGCTCAGCGCGCGCGGCCGGCGGCGCTTCGCCGCCGCCACGCGGCGCATTTACGGAGCTCGGCCGCGCTCGTGGAACCGGCGCTGGACGCTGATCCTGGTGTCGCCGCTGGCGGCGGGGGGCCTGCGCCGCGAGCGGCTGCGCGAAGAGCTGCATTGGCTGGGTTTTGGCCAGTTTGCGCCGGATGTTTTCGGGCATCCGAGCTTTGGCAGCGCCGAGGTGCACGCGCGCCTCGCGGAGGCGGGTATCGAGAACCACGTGACGCTGCTCGCGGCGAGGAGCGAGCACCGGCGCGATGACCGGCGGCTGGTGCGCTCGGGGTGGGATCTGGCTGAGCTTGCGCGTGCCTATCGGCGCTTCGTGGCTGGCTTCGCGCCGCTCGGCGCAGCACTGCGCGCGGGCGCCGTGCCGCGTGCACAGGTCGCCTTCGTGGCGCGCACCTTGCTGATCCACGAGTACCGCAGGATTCATCTGCGCGATCCGGGGCTGCCGGATGTGCTGCTGCCCCATGACTGGGTGGGCACGGCGGCCTACGAGCTTTGCCGGGAGCTTTATAGGGCCCTATTTCGCCCGGCCGAACGACATCTGACGCTACAGGCGCGCCGGCTTGCCGGGGCCCTGCCGGCCGCGTCGCGCGTGGCGCGAGGTCGATTTGCACGCCGCGGCCGCGCGCGCATCAAGTCGGGTTCTCGAGGCTGAACGACTGGCTCTGGTCATCGTAGGCGAAGGCTTCGGCGTAGCGGCCCCAGCTGATGATGGTGCGCAACGTTTCTTCGGCCGCAGCCTCGGCCATGTGGTCCTCGAGCTCATCGAAGAAGCGCGTCTTCGGAGCCGTGTGGCTCGCGCGCTCATCGAGCACCCGGCGGATGTGCGCGGCGAGCGGCACGTAGCTGAGGAGGTGCAGCGAGAAGAGCCGTTTGCGCTCATCGGTCTCGCCCTTGGCAAACTGATCCCCCGCCTCGGTCAAACGGATATCACCCCCGGCGAGCTCGGCAAACCGCAGCATCTGCAAGGCTTCCGCCACCGGAAAGAGCTCGTCGGCCTCCATCCGCAGGTCGGCGGAGATCGCCGGCAGATCCGCATGGCCGTTGTAGGGCGCGGTGCTCAGTGCCTCGAGCAAACCCGCGAGCAGATTTGAGGAGACGTGAGTGAGCATCGTGCCGAGGCCCGCGCCCGCATACCGATCGATGCGCGCTTCGGGGCGTGCGTCCGCCCCCGGCCGTGTGGTCATCTCCACGTAGACCCGATCAATGATGGCGCGAAAGCGCGGGTCGATCGGATGGCGCGGCTTGGGCAGATCGATGGGGATTTCGCTGACGATGCGCCCCGGCTGCGCGCAAAAGAGCAGCAGCCGGTCGCACATGAGCACCGCCTCCTCGATGTTGTGGGTCACGAGGAGCACGCCTTGTATGGGCAGTTGCCCCGCCGCCCACAGGTCGAGGAAATCATTGCGCAGTGTTTCGGCCGTCAGCACGTCGAGCGCCGAAAAAGGCTCATCCATGAGGAGGATGTTCGGGTGCACCACGAGCGCGCGCGCGAACCCCACTCTCTGGCGCATGCCGCCCGAAAGCTCGCGCGGATAAGCGGACTCGAAACCGTCGAGGCCGATGAGGTCGATGGCAGCGAGGGAGCGGCGCCGGATCTCGGTCGCCGGGACGCGCAGCGCCTCGAGCCCGATTTGCACGTTTTCGAACACCGTCAGCCACGGAAAGAGCGCAAAACTCTGGAACACCATCGCGATGCCGGCCGCGGGGCCGGCAACGCTGTGGCCGAGATAGTTGACCGTGCCGCCCGTCGGGTTCGCAAGGCCGGCAATCACGCGCAGCAGCGTCGATTTGCCCGAGCCGGANNACGATCTCGCCCGCACGCAAGGTGAGGTCGACGCCGTCGAGAACCAGCAGCTCATCGCCATCGGGCTTGTGAAAAGCCTGCCGTATCTTTTGCACATCGAGCAGCAGCGGCGCATTCATCCGCAGGACTCCAAAACTCTAGGCCATCCGGAAGCGGCGCTCGGCCTGCGCATAAAGCGGACGCCAGAAGAGCCNNGGCCGGTCGCGACCAGGCGCTCCTTGCCCCAGGTCGCAAGCTCCGCAACGATGGCCGCGTTCCACGAACCCCCCGAGGCGGTGATCGCGCCTGTCAGGTAGAACGGGAAAATGGCCGGCAATGCGATTTTGCTCCACCACAGCCAGCCGCGAATATGCAGATTCTCGGCCACGTTGCGCAAATCCGGCGCGAGCGAGGATGCGCCCACAATCACATTGAAGAGAATGTACC
>PLIX01000170.1 GCA_003140135.1 Gammaproteobacteria bacterium | reverse complement strand
TGGTACAACCAGCGCTGGTACGATTACACGGGCACGACGCCGGAGCAGATGGAAGGCTGGGGATGGCAGAGCGTGCATGACCCAGCCGTACTCCCGACCGTGCTGAACAGGTGGCGCGACGCGATTGCGCTCGCGCAGCCGTTCGAGATGGAGTTTCCGTTGCGCGGGGCAGACGGAACGTTTCGCAACTTTCTCACCCGCGTCCAGCCGATCAAAGATTCGAAGGGTCGCTTGGTGCAGTGGTTTGGCACGAACACCGACGTCGATCAGTTGAAGCGGATCGAACAGTCGCTGCGGGTGACACAAGCGCGGCTGGAGTCGACGCTCGAAGCCGGCTCGATCGGGACCTGGACCTGGGATATCCCCAGCGACCGCTTGATTGCCGACGAATTCACGGCCCGCATGTTCTCGATCGCAGCGAGCGCGGCGGCGGAAGGACTGCCCGCGGCAGCCTATCTGCAAGTCGTTCATGAGGAGGATCGCACGGACGTCGCCGACGCCCTCGAACGCGCGATCCAGCTCTGCGGCGCTTACGATATCGAATATCGGGTCCGGCAAAGCGACGGATCATTCCGGTGGCTGCAAGCGAGGGGGCGGGTCGAGTCCGACGGCGCGGGCCACGCCACGTATTTTCATGGAGCGGTGATTGACATTACCGATCGGAAGCTCTCGGAGTTGTCGTTGCGCGACAACAATCGGCAGTTGGAGAGGTCTAATCGCGATCTTGAGGATTTTGCTTACGTCGCATCCCACGATCTGAAGTCGCCGCTGCGCGGAATTGACAATGCCGCAAAATGGCTCGAGGAGGATCTACACGATCTTTCGGCCGTGTCTCGCAAGATACTTGGACTCATGCGCAATCGGATCAATCGCATGGAAAAACTGCTCGACGATCTTCTCACTTATTCGCGCGCCGGACGTACCGACACGGCGATTAGTGAAACCAATGTGGCGGACATCTTCGACAGTATTATCGAAATCTTGAGTCCGCCCGCGCACATCAAGGTACGTGTGGAAGGTGTACTCCCGGTGATCGTTACTGCAAGTGCTCAACTCGAACAGGTGCTAAGAAATCTCATCAACAACGCCATTAAGCACCACGATAAGCAGAGTGGAGAGGTGGTTCTCTCTGGAAAGCAGGTGGGACGTTTCGTGGAATTCCTTGTGCGCGATGATGGTCCCGGCATACTGCCCCAATTCCACAAGAAAATTTTTCAATTGTTCCAGACGCTGAAGCGACGCGACGAAGTGGAAGGCAGTGGAATGGGACTGGCCATAGTGAAGAAATTAGTGGAGCAGCAGAATAGTTGCATTACGGTCCACTCACACGGAAACGGCACGGGGACGGAATTCCGCTTTCAGTGGCCGACATTGAAAGCTACTTATGATGTCATGGAGACGACACATGCTTGAACCGAGAACCGCGCAGTTACTGCACGTGGAGGACGACGACCTATGCCTGATGGGGCTGGAGCGCGCCTTCAAGGCTGCCAAGATCGCAAATCCAATTCACTTCGCGCTCGACGGCATAGAAGCGCTCGAAATGCTGCGGGGGACAAACGGCCGTGCCCGGCTACCGCGCCCCTTTATAGTGCTCCTTGACCTCAATATGCCGCGCATGGACGGTATTGAATTTCTCAAGGAAGTGCGAAAAGACGAGGAGCTAAAGAAAAGCATTGTCTTCATTATGACTACGTCTAATGCCGATGAGGACAAGGTAGCGGCTTATAACCTCGGGGTAGCCGGCTATATCCTCAAGTCGAATCCGGCGAATGCATTTCTGGAAGCAACAGCGCTTCTGGATACCTATTGGAGGGTAGTCGAATTTCCCGCTGCGTGAGCGACCCTCAATGAAATATGACGACAAGGCCGCACACGACTTTCGTCGTGTTCACGCTCTCGCAAACAGGTAGTCGATAGTGTCATCCGCTGCAGCACCAAGGACGGGCCAAGCGAGCATTCGCGGTCGATCACTACGGGCCGAACGTCAATGTCTGCTTTCAGATAGCGCGACTCGCTTCTCCACCTTCCGGTTCTGGCCGCAGGCCGCCAGACATGCGACAGGCCGCAACTATATTCAGAGATGGCCAGAACTCGCCGCCACATAAGTATTTGATTTGATGGCGCGCCCGGAGAGATTCNNGAGATTCGAACTCCCGACCCTCAGGTTCGAAGCCTGATGCTCTATCCAACTGAGCTACGGGCGCGTGGGCTTAGTGTAGTCGCGCACACCAACAGGCGGGAGAGTCCGTTCAGGAACCCCGCGCAGGCTTGCTGCGGATTTCTGCGGCTGCGCGGCGCAGGATTTCGGCGACGCGCTCTTCTTCCTGAGGAGATTCGGCCGATTCGTTGAGCGCGCTCTTGAGCTCCCGGCGCGCGCGCAGCAACTCTTTGGAGCCGCGAGGTCCCGAGCCTAAGTCCCCTGGTTCTGAACCTGCACTCTCGTCACCCGAAAACGCACGCCGCATGTGCTCCATCTTTGCGCCAACGCGCTCGAACTGCGCGAACATCGAATCGACCACAGTGCGATTTTCATCAAGCTGCGCCTGACCGCTCGCGGTGATGTGGTAGAGCTTGCGCGCCCCGTCAGCTTCAACGGTTGCGTAGCCGATCTCTTCAAGATAGGTCAGTGCCGGGTAGACCATGCCCGGGCTGGGCGTGTAGAAACCCTTGGAGCGCTCTTCTAGCGCCTTGATGATCTCGTACCCATGTCGCGGCTTATCGGCAAGCAGCGCCAAGACGAGAAGCTGCAGATCGCCCGAGGCGAGCTTGCGACCCATGCTCATGCCTCGCCCGCCTGGTTCTCCGTCGTCCATGAATCCGCCGCCGAAGCGGCCAAAGCCATGGCGCCCGTGGTGGTGGCGCCCCATAAAGTGCAGGCGGTGGCGGATAGATCCGTGTAAGTGATGTCTCATTTATATCTCCAGATATGTCTTAAAACGTATCTTAAGATATAAATGCTCGGGACCGGTGTCAAGCGGAATTACGCAAGCGCGGGTCTGGACGGTATCGATTTAACAGAATCAGGGCGTAGCTACTGGCGTATCCCCGGCGCCGGGGGCGTCCTGCGCTGACTACGACAGTCCCATTCGGCGCGGTGCGCGGACCGGCGCGACTGCAGGGTTATTCGCAGGCTAGGGCGAAGCTTGCGCCGTCCAACGCCGCTGATCATTGCACGCCCAGAACGCGGAATACGAACAACAAGCCGGCGCCGAAGAGGGCGGCCCCCAATATCACACACACCGGAAGAGTCAGCACCCAAGCGAGAATGATGTTGCGCACTGTGGGGCCTTGGATCCCGGAGCCGTTCGCGACCATGGTCCCGGCAATGCCGGAGGACAGAATGTGCGTGGTGCTCACGGGCAGCCCCAGCATATCGGCCGCTTCAATGGTGCCGAACGCCACGATTTCCGCCGCGGCGCCTTGCCCGTACGTCAAATGCGCCTTGCCGATCTTTTCTCCGACCGTGACGACGATGCGTTTCCAGCCCACCATGGTGCCCAATCCCAGTGCGAGCGCGATTGCGACTTTCACCCAGACGGGAATGAATGACGTCACGCCTTTGAGGTTCTTCTGGTAGGCCGATAGTGCATCGGCATCGAGGGTCGCGGGGAGTTTCTTCGCCTTGATCATTTTGGCGAGCGTCTCCGACACAAGATAGACATTGAGACGCAGGATGCGCCGTTGCGCGCCGGGAACAACTGCCAGGTCGCTCACGTCCGCAAGGCCCGCCATGACGCGGCGGTTGACCGCTTCCAGCGCCGGCATGGTCTCGGGCGCGATGGCTCCTTTGCGCAGATAGGTCGTTAGAGTTTTATTCGCATCGATGTCGTCCTGCAGGGACGCGTTCACCCCCGATTTTTGCAGGGATTGCTCGAATGCGGCGCCGGAGGCACTTATTTTCGCAAGCGTATCGGCGGAAGTTTGCAGATTGAGCGCGAAGCCTGCCGGAACGATTCCGACCAGGATGAGGACGATGAGCCCCATGCCCTTTTGGCCGTCGTTTGAGCCGTGGGCGAAGCTCACGCCCGTGCAGGTAAATACCAAGAGTGCGCGAATCCACCCTGGGGGAGGCGCTTTGCCTTCCGGAGCCTTGAACAGGGCGGGATTGCGCAGCAGGGCCTTCGCGAGCAGGAGGAGCGCACCCGCGGCCGCGAACCCGATGAGCGGAGAGAAAAACAGCGCCTTCACGGTGTCGCCGACCTTGGCCCAGTTCACGCCGTCGCCGAACGCACTGTCGGGGCTTAGGAGCGAGTTCATGAGCCCAACGCCCACGATCGAGCCTATCAACGTATGCGAGCTTGAGGCCGGAAGGCCAAGGTACCAGGTGCCGAGATTCCAGATGATCGCCGAGAGCAGCAGCGAGAACACCATGGCAAAGCCGGCGCCCGAGCCCACATTGATGACGAGTTCGACCGGCAGCAGCGCGACGATGCCGAAGGCGACCGCGCCTGAGGAGGTCAGCACACCGATGAGGTTCCACAGGCCGGACCAGACCACAGCCTGCGTGGGTTTCAGGGAATTCGTGTAGATGACGGTAGCGACCGCGTTTGCCGTGTCATGGAAACCGTTGACGAACTCGAAGCTCAGCGCTAGGAGGAGGGCGAGACACAATAAAATGCCGGTCGGCAGATCGAGGCCCAAACTTGCAAACATGAGAGCGCCCCACCCAGTATTTCTTTTGATTGGAGGTGGCTTGAGCGTATGACGATGATGTGACGATCACATGACAGCGCAAGGGCTACAAAAAGGCCCGCAAAAACGCGGGCCTGCATCGAATTGACAGTTCCCGCCGGCGGCGGAAGTGCCTACTCAGTCCTGCTCGACCTGATGTGTGGGTGCTTCCTACCGTGGCCCCGGTGCTTGTGGTGCCGGTGGTGCACACCGTTATAAGCCGTCGCACCGGGTGCGTACGAGGTAGCCGGTGGATCGGCCGCAAAGGCCGGGCCTGCGAGCAGTAAGACACTAAGGAATGGAACCAATCGTCTAAGCATGTGAACCCTCCACATAGCGGCGCGAATATTAAAGATTTATGGCGTAGGCCTGTCAGAGCCCGCCAGCGTGGAGTCTACCGGCGCACGCATGATCGCGTCGCGAATTTTTGCGAGCGGCGCGTCATCATGTAGCTTGACAGTACCCCCCGCAGGTTCAATCCCCAGGCTTTGCCAAAGAGCCGGCAGGTCCGTCGCAAGCGGCACGTCCTTCGAGCGCGCGTAAAGCTCTTCGAGCACCTTCGTGCCGACGGCGGCGTCGCCGACCGCGAACACGCGTTCAATGGGCCAGTCCGAAACGAGGCCGCCGCTCGCGCGCAGCACGGCCCGCAGTGCACTCTGCAAGCCCACCTTATTGCCGGTGCGCTGCCGAATCTGCACGTCGGCCAGGAGGCAGAAGAGTGCTCCGCCCCAATAAGTCCGTCCCCAGGTATGCGTGTGATCAAGGCCCGCGTCATCCTCCTGCGGCAGTCCGCGCGGCATGGAGCCCGCCTCCTCCGCCCACACGTCGACCGCCGGTCGATTGCCGGCCTGCGCGCGGGCGATGCCTTCCACGTAGACCGCCACCCCTTCTGAGAGCCAGGCATGCTCGGGACCGACGTCAGGCAATGCGAGATGCGTCATCTCGTGCACAAGAACCCAATCATTGAGGAGTTGTGCCGGCGTGACGTCGCGGCCAACGGTGATACGGATGAGCGCTCCATGAGCCGCGAAAGTGGTGCCGTGGCGCACTCCGCCGCCGCTGGTGGATGACACGCGAATGCGCAGGTCTGATACCGGGAAATGCCCGTAGTAGGCGGCAACGATGCCGAGGGATCGCTTGACCCACAAGACGAGGGGCTCGGCTCCATTGGTGAAGTCGGAATCGAGGAACTCGAGCGACACTCGCACGCCGTCGACATTGAGAAGCTGCGGACGTGCATCCATTGCAGCCGCAGAGGGTCCCGCAAGCCCCAGCATGGCAACGAACGACCAACCCGCACGGATGCAGATCCGGGACATGCCGGATTCACGCACAACTGGCGTGGTAATTCCAGCGGCGTCCCAGTGTGCGCCGAGAGCCCGTATCCAATGAACGGTCGCTGTGGCGCAATCTGCGCAGGCTGAAGGAGCTTCGGCTACGGTCAAAAAGGGGAGGGCCTGTGCCCTCCCAATGAAGGGGCGGGAGCTGACTAACCCGCACGCTCCCTGACTTGGCGGTCCTCGTCGCTCGGCGCCAGTACGACCAGGCGGCCGTTGCGCGGAAAGGCGCGCAGTTCGATGTTGAACCCTGGCCCCTCATGGTGCGGGAAGGCGACGCCGATCTTGGTCCAGCTCGTTCCGCTCTTGCCGGTCGGTGCCTCGTACTCTTCGACTGTGAAAACATTGAGAGGTGTGGCAGGGTTCGATGCTGACATGAGGCTCTCCAGACAAAATGACCGTGCGGCCGGAACCTGAAGAGCGTAGCGACAACCCTGTTCCGCGGCGATCCGTGAAACGTGTGCAAACGCGCAGAAATGGCGCGCTATCGCGAGCGCTCGCCGGCTTTGTCGGCCTGTCGCTCCTCCTGTCGACGGTCGCGCACGCCTGGGGCGCTCCAGGTCACGAGACCGTGGGGGCCATCGCCGAGCGGCTCATTGCCGGACGCCGGGCCGAAGCGCAGGTGCGCAAGCTGCTGCAGCCTGACGAGACTTTGCAAAGCATTTCCATTTGGGCCGACTGTGCCAAGGGCTACTGCGGGTCGCTGACGGAGGAATTGAGGGAATTTGTGCACAAAAACCCGCGCCATGCTCACTATCACTACACCGACGTTCCCTTTCAGGCCGCGGCGTACGAGGAGGGAGGCATCGGCACGAGCGACGACGATGTAGTCCACATTCTCAAGCAATGCATCGCGGTCCTGAAAGGCGCAACTGACCATGATGCAAATCCCCATGGCTTGACAGCGCGTGAAGCGCTGCTGCTGCTCGTGCACCTCCTGGGCGACGTCCATCAGCCTTTGCACGTTGGAACCGCCTATGTCAGCGACAAGGGCGAGTTCGTCGTGCCCGCATCCGCAGCCGCGGTGGACAATGTGCTGATTTTCAATACCGCGGGAGACAATGATCTGATTTTCGAGTCTCAGTCTTTGCACGCGTTTTGGGACAGCCGCGCCGTGGAAGATGCGATGCGGCACGCAGGTGTACGAACACCGGCAGAGTTTGCGGCCTTCCTGATGCGTGCCGCTCCGGACCTGCCCATTGTGACCGGGGATGTCACGAAGTGGCCCGCCAAATGGGCGAGCGAGACGCTGGGCGCAGCGAAGCTTGCGCACGCCGGGCTCAGCCTTGAGAAGCGCGAGGCGGCGGAAAACAGATCCGGCGAGACGCGTAGGGTCTGGAGGGTTTCCGCGCCCTCCGGCTATGCGCAAACCGCTTCAGCTCTTACGGCCACCCAGTTGACGCGTGCCGGATATCGCTTGGCTGCCGTGCTCGAAGCCGTTTGGCATTAAGGACGCTTCAGCGCATGACCGCCAGGCGCGCAAGGTTAGCCTGAACGATATCATCGCGCGCGGCGCGCCGCGTGTACCAGCGATTAGCCGCATCGGCGAGGAGCGTGCACACCTCGACGGCCTGTACGGCATCTGCATCGCAGGTCTTCGGCTGCGAAGGATGGCAACCCGGCGACATGGGGCGCGCCAGCCGCCGCAGCCGCAATTGGCGCAGCGCCCGAACCGGCACGAGGAGCGCACCTTGTTGCTCGATGCCGCCCGAGCGCTCGCACCACATGCGGAAAAACCGTGCGCCCTCCGCCGCCGGATCGGTGCCTGTCGCGGCGTCGGGGCGAATCCAGGTTGCGCACCAAGCCTGGTAGCGCTCCGCTGAGCTGCGTCGTCGCGTATCGCTCAGAGCCACGGCGATGTGCGGCAGCGCCAGCGCGTCGGTCAATGCCGCGTTCCAGATCTGGTGATGCAGCAGCTGTTCGATATCCGTAAGGTAGGTATCGAACATCTTCGAGCTCAACGTATGGAATTCGCTGCGACGAGTGCTCGTTGCGGCTGCGGATAGATTCGGCTCCGGGTTGTAGGGGATCGACACTATTCCAATTCCTCAATGCGCGTGAGATCGAGGGAATTCGACTCTCGAATACACTGAATGTCTTGAGCGACGGCTGGTTCCAGGAGGCGAACGGATCGCTTCGATCTTCGAGGGGAGCTTAGCTGCGGGCGCATTTTCCACTACTCGCGCGGGTGACGCTAGCAGTCGCAGCGATTTTCCTGGACGCGTCTAGAACTCGGGGTTATCCACAAAACCTGTGCATAAGTCTGTGGACAGATGCGGCTCGCGCAGCAAGATCGTGGGCCACCGCCGAAAATTCATCGAAGTGATCAGTTTCTCGCCACGAGCATGCGTATGCAGCGCAGCGGTGTCGCGTAAGTGCTTGACTTTGCACCTGCCCGCGAGAGCCGCTGGGGCAGAGAAATTCTCCGCGGCGCACGAATGGAGTGTTGTGCATCAAGAGCTTGGGCGTGTGAACGCGCGGGCATAAACGCTCGAACCCTCTTCATGTGGGTTCTCTATTTTTGGTCATAGGGCCTTCATTTTTCAGCCCATCCGCCCTCTGGGCCCCCCCGCGCCGAAACCTTGCCCCCTGAGCACGCGATGCGCGAGGATTGGGAGTTAGAAAGATACGAAACCTTGAGGCACCTTGAAAGATCGCCCGAACGTGACGGCGCCGAGCGCGCGCCCGCATGATCCTGCGCTCGCAGCGATTGCGATTTACAAGTTCGTCAAAGCGACGCTGTCGGTCCTGTCGGCGATCGTTGCTTGGCGTCTCATGAATCCGCATGTCGAGGCGGCCATGCGCGAGTGGGCTCAAAGTCTGCCCGTCGGATTCTCCGAGCATCTGCTGCACGAGGCGCTGGCGCAGGTGAGCGGCGTTCCGGCATTTCGCTGGCGACAGCTTGGCATCGTGTCACTGCTGTACGCATCCACGTTCACGCTCGAAGGCGTGGGGCTCTGGCGCGAGCGCCGCTGGGCGCAATACTTGACCATCGTGACCTCATCGCTGCTCCTGCCTTTTGAGTTCATCGCCGTGCTGCATCGTTTAACACTGGTGCGCACCGGAGTGCTGCTCGCCAACGCGGCGATCGTGGCCTATCTTATTGTGGTGACTACGCGCCCTCGCCGCACGCCGTGATTCGAACGCTTCATCCGCCAGGTCCGCACCGCCTCGGGCGCAAGGCGTGCACCTTGCTGATGCGCCATGCGCCCATGCAGTTTCTGACGCGGGTCGCGATCCGTTACGGCGGCGTCGCGCGCATACCACTGGCGCGGGGCTTTCTCTATCTCGTTTCCGGACCTGAGTTGATCAAGGCATTGCTGGTTGATCACCGCACGCGTTTCATCAAGAACACCCGCTACTCCGTCATGCAAAGGGTGCTGGGGCAGGGGCTGCTGCTGAGCGAGGGTGACGTCTGGCGCCGGCAGCGATTGGCGGCGCAGCCGTCCTTCAAGCCCGGAGCGCTCGAGCGGCAGGTGTCCTGGATGAGTCCGATGATCGCGGATTACCTGGATGGGTGGGACGCGCGCAAGGATCGCGACGCGATTGTTGAGCTCTCGCCGGAATTCGAACGGCTCGCGCAGTCGCTTGCCGGGCGCCTGCTCTTCGGGTCCGTCTTTGCGCAGCACGCCGCAGCCATCCTCGGCATCACCGAGTCGATGCGCAAATATTGGCCGTCAGTGCCGCGCCTTTGGCGCCCCCTCACGAAGAAGCGCCAAGCCGAGAACGCGCGGCACCTGGAGCAAACGCTGGCAGAGCTCGACGCGCAAATTCTTGCCCTGATCGGAGAGTCGCAGGCGGCCGCGGAGCCGTGCATGCTCAGCACGCTGCGCGCGGATGCTGCCGACGGCTGCAAGCCCTTCACGACGGCGGAACTGTGCGATCAGATGAAGACCCTGTTCTTTGCCGGCTACGAAACAACGGCGACGTCAATGATCTGGACGCACTACCTGCTCGGGCGTCACGGGGCCGTGCGCGCGCGCGTGCTGCAGGAGGTCGACCAGATCCCGGCCGGCCGGACGTTGACGGTCGAGCAGCTCGACGCGCTGCCGTACGTTGAGCAGGTGTTCAAAGAAACACTGCGGCTCTATTCACCGATCCATTCGTTGTCGCGTGTGGCGCTCGAGGAGTGCGAGCTTGGAGGCTACGTGTTGCCGAAGGGTGCCACCGCGATGGTGTCGCTGTATGCATCGCATCGCCTGCCGCAGCATTGGCCGCACCCGCGGCGCTTTGATCCCGAGCGCTTTACCCCGGCGCACAGCGCAGCGCGACATCGGTTTTCCTATCTGCCATTCGCCGCGGGCCATCGCAACTGTATTGGCGCGACGTTGGCGATGGTCGAGGCGAAGCTCATCATCGCGCAGATCGCGCGGCGCTTTCATCTGCACTTGGTGACCCGTGCACCGGTGCGGCCGCACGCCGGAACTACCATGCATCCGTCGCACGAGATCCGCGTGCGGATCGAACCGCGCCGGACGGCCTAGCTCGATCGCACGGCCGCTCTAAGACGCTGAAGGGTTGTATGACGCCAACCAGGAATGCACCGCTGCGCAAAAAACCGCCGGTATTTGACCGCCGCAACGCCTTGCTGTACGATCGTTCAGTAAGCATGATCTAGCATTGAGGGATTGCCATGCGCGAAGCCCGCAGACTTGATTCTGTAGACTCGGCCGCGGCCGCGGCCACCGACTAGG